>NZ_JBFAEO010000007.1:0-198966 GCF_040642015.1 Actinosynnema sp. NPDC020468 | reverse complement strand
ATGCCGGTGAGCTTCTGGTCGCGCACCAGGGCGGCGATGTTCTCGACCAGGTTGTCCGGGTTCCGCCGACCAGCAGGGTGGTGTCGATCAGGCGGTTGGAGAAGCCCCACTCGTTGTCGTACCAGCCGAAGACGTGCACGTGGCGGCCCTCGACCACCTGCGTGAGCAGGGAGTCGAAGATGCACGACGCCGGGTCCCGGACGATGTCCGCCGACACGACCGGGTCCGCCGTGTAGCGCAGGATCCGGGAGAGGTCGCCGTCCGCCGCCTTGCGGAACAGCGCGTTGACCTCCTCGACCGTCGTGTCGCGGCCGACGCGGACGGTCAGGTCGGTCAGCGAACCGACCGGGACCGGCACGCGCACCGAGTAGCCGTCGAGCTTGCCCTGGAGGTTCGGGAGCACGAGGCCGATCGCGCTGGCGGCGTTGGTGGTGGTCGGGATGGTGCTCAGGTTGGCCGCGCGGGCGCGACGCGGGTCGGGGTGCGGGCCGTCCTGGAGGTTCTGGTCCTGCGTGTAGGCGTGGATCGTGGTCATGGTGCCGTGCTCGATGCCGAGCCCGTCGTCCAGCACCCGGGCCATCGGCGCGAGGCAGTTCGTCGTGCACGAGGCGTTCGAGACGATCGTGTGCTTCTCGTGGTCGTACAGGTCGTCGTTGACCCCGTAGACGAGCGTGACGTCCGCGTTCTTCGCGGCGGCGGAGACGACCACCTTCGAGGCGCCGGCGTCGAGGTGCGCCCGCGCCTTGGCGGCGTCGTTGAACACGCCGGTCGACTCGATGACCACGTCGACCCCGAGCCGGCCCCAGGGCAGCTGCGCCGGGTCGCGTTCGGCGAGCACCTCGACCGCGGTGTCACCGACCCGGAGCGTCGAGCCCTCCACCGAGACCTCCTGCGCCAGCGGCCCGTACACGCTGTCGTACTTCAGCAGGTTCGCCAGGGCCTGCGCGCTGGTCAGGTCGTTGACCGCGGCGACCCGGATGTCGGCGCCGGAGGTGAGCAGGGCGCGGAAGTAGCTGCGGCCGATGCGACCGAAGCCGTTGATTCCCACAGTGATGGTCATGATTCCCGTTCTGATTGTCGAGAGCCGCGCGGCACTGTCCGCGCGGGGTGTCGTGCTTCGTGGGCGGCGATGTGCTCCTCACGCGAAAGGTTATCGCCGATTACGCCGACACTGGCGTGGGCACTGCCTCGGTGGTGCGTCGGGTTCCCACGGACGAGTCCCCGAGTTCGAACAGCAGTTCAAGCGCGCCAAGGCGGTGGTGACGGTGGTCGGAGTTCGCCTCGACGGCAGGCCACAGTGGGCTGATCACGCCATTGTGGAGTTTCCCCGGAGTTGATTTACCCCAATTTCGAGAGGTTAGTGGGGGGTGCTTCGGGTGTCAACCGAGAGTGACGAGCCGATCACCGGCGACCGCCGCGGCGCGCGACCGGACCGGCGGTCCGCGCACCCGGTGGAGCGGGACCGGATCGGGCTACGACGGTCGGGTGACGTGCGTGGACGCGGCGCCGGCACCTGGCTAGCGTCGATGTCGAGTGCCGCTCGGATGTGAGAACTTTCTTGTGCCGCAAGGTTTTCGGCGTTGGGGAACGCTGCGAGGCGGGGGGCCGCTCGATGGGGGTCGGTGATCGGCGACGGTTCCGGGACGATCCGCAGGGCTACCTCGGTGAGCTGCGCCGGGCGCGCCCGGCCGGGGTGATCCCGTTGCCCTGGGGTGGTTGGTGCGTCGGTGACGCGGACCTGGCGCACCGGTTGCTGCGCGATCGCGAGTTCAACTCCGACCGGTCCGGGTTCTTCGGCGAACTGCTGCCCACCCGGGCGGCGCAGGTCGAGGTCGGACGGGCGGTCCGGGACTTCCTGCGGGCGCGATTACCGGACTACCGCGCCGCCCTGGCGGCGGCGGTGGCCGAGTTCCCGGAGGTCACGCGGTGGCCCGACGCCGCGACCTCCCTGGTGCACCGCTGCCTGCGCGACCTCCTGCTGCACCCCGCAACGCCCGACGCGACGCGGCGTTCGGCGGACCGGGCGGTGCACGGTGGCGTGGTGTTCCGCGCGCCGCGGGCGTGGCAGCGGGCTCGGGGCGAGGTGGTGCGGGCCCGGTTGCTCTCGGCGGTGGGCGGTGAGGTCGCGCGTCGTCGTGGGCACTCCGGCGAACCGCGCGACGTGCTCGACGTCGTGTCGAGAGCGGTGCTCGACGCCTGCCCGGAGCACGCGGGCGAGCGCGTCGTGGCCGAGGTGCACCTGACGATGTTCCGGTCGATCGTGGCGCCGGTCGCCTCGTCGCTGGCCTGGGCGGTGTTGTTGGCCTGCCTGCACCACCCCGAGGGGACGCGGTGGCCGTGGCCGGTCGCCGACGTGGTGCGCGAGGCGATGCGGCACCGGCCCATGGTGTGGATGGTCGGCCGCACGGTGCCGCGGCCCACCGAGTTCGGCGGCACCGCGTTCCGGCCGGGCGACCTGCTCTCGGTGAGCCCGTACCTGCTGCACCACGACGAGCGGCACTGGGCCGACGCCGAGGAGTTCCGGCCCGAGCGGTGGGCCTCGCCGGGTGGGCGGGGTCCCTACATCCCTTACGGGGCAGGGCCTTTCACCTGTCCCGGCGCCTCGGTGGCGGACGTGCTGATCACGGACGCGCTGACCGCCCTCGTGACCGGCGCGCGCCTCACCGTCTCCGGGGGTGACGCGCGCGCGGTCATGGTCGAGGGCGCCGTGCCGCGACACTTCGCGCTCCGCCGCCTGCCCGAGCCCGACGGGACCTCACCGAGGGGAGGAGGAGAACCATGAGCGCGATGCTGCGACGCGTGTTCGGCAAGAAGCCGGCCGGCCGGTGGATCTGGCCGTAGGCGGTGAGTTCTCGACCCGGTGCGCCCGGACGGTCCGTTCCGGCGCACCGGGTCGAGGTCCGGTGTCTTCTCCGAGGAGGTGGGCGTGGCGAGCATGGGGCAGACGACGACCGGGCCGGGTCCGATCGCGCCGGACGGCAGCCCGGTGCGGGTGTTCGCGTCGGCGCCGGTCGGGGAGGAGCCCGCGATCGTGCACGGCGCGATTCCCGACGGCGCGTCGATTCTGGAACTGGGGTGCGGCGCGGGTCGGGTCACGCACGAGCTGCTGGCGCTGGGGCACGCGGTGCTCGCGGTGGACGAGTCGCCGGAGATGCTCGACCACGTCCGGGCCGAGGTCCGGTGCGCGCGGATCGAGGAACTCCGGCTCGAGCGGCGGTTCGACGCGGTGCTGCTGGGGTCCTTCCTGCTCAACTCGGCCGACGCGGACCTGCGCCTGCGGTTCCTGCGCACCTGCCGGTTCCACGTGCGGGCGGGAGGCGCGGTGCTGGTCCAGCGCACCGTGCCGGGGCAGTTGCTGGCCCTGGGTCGCGCCGAGGGCGACCGGCCACCGCCGCTGCGGGACGTCCGGCACGTGCGGGCGGACCTGGTGGAGGCGACCATCGACTACCGGGTGGACGACGAGGTGTGGACGCAGCGCATCGTGAACCACGAGCTGGACGACGCGGACCTGGTGGCCTGCCTGGGCGAGGCGGACCTGGAACTCGACGCGTTCCTGACCGACGACCGGAACTGGGTCCGCGCCCGACCCCGCTCGGCTTGACGCCGCGGTGCCGGCGGACCATGGGGTGTGGCCGGACGTCGTAGCTCGTTCCTCGTGGGTGACCGGGTGCGTCGGGTCGCGAACCCCGACCGCGAGCGGATCGAGGCGGCGGTGCTGTCGTTGGCCCGCGGCGGTCACCTGGTGCTGTCGGTCGACGAGGACCGGTACGTGCAGGTGTGGCTGCGGGAGGACGGGCTCTACCAGCTCGAACACCGGGCCGGTTCGCCCGGCGAGCACTACCGGACGCTGACCGTGTCGGCGGAGAAGGTCTACACCGCGTTCGGCGGGTGGTCGCGCGGTGAGGACGGCTGGGACGCGCCGTTCACCTGGCAGTCGATCGGCGCGTGGTTCACCGCCGAAGGTGACCAGGGGGCGGGCACGTCGGTGTGAACGTCGGCGGGGGTCGCGGCCGGCGGGTGTAGCATTCGGACCACCGGAAGGAAAAACGGGTGGTCGTCGCGGTCGGCTTCGGTCGGCGGGTGCGGGCCGCTCGCGCGTACGCGGTCTCGGACGAGTCGCCACTTCTTCGTCGTGGAGGAGTGCGTGGTGGAAGTCCGTCGTGGGGTTGTCGGCGCAGGTGTCCCGGTGTCCCCGCCGCCCCGGTCGCTGCGGGAAGCGTGGGTGGCGTTGGCCGGGTTGTCGGCCGTGTTCCTGTTCGAGATGCTCGACAACTCCGTCCTCACCGTCGCGTTGCCGACGATCGGGCGTGAGCTGTCCGCGTCGGCGGCCGCCTTGCAGTGGGTCACGGGTGCCTACGCGGTCGTGTTCGGCGGGTTGATGCTCGGGTTCGGCGCGGTGGCCGACCGGGTCGGGCGGCGTCGGGTCATGGTGGTGGGGTTGGTGCTGCTCGGCGTGGCCGGCGCCGGGACCGCGTTCGTCGGCACGGTGGGGCAGTTGATCGCGGTGCGGGTGGTGATGGGTGTCGCGGCGGCGATGACCGCGCCCGGCGCGCTCGCGTTGGCGTTCCGGTTGTTCGACGACGACGGGCTCCGGGTGCGGGCCGCGGCGGTGATCTCGACGGTCGGGTTGGTCGGGTTGGCGGTCGGGCCCGTGGCGGGCGGGTTCGTGCTGGCGTTCGTGCCGTGGCAGGTGTTGCTGGTGGTGAACGTGCCGGTCGCGGCGGTGGCGCTGCTCGGGATTCGGCGCGGTGTGCCGGCCGATCGGGCGGAGGAGTTGCGGCGGGAGCCGGTCGACTGGCCGGGCGCGGTGCTCGGCACGGCCGCGATCGTGCTCGCGCTGCTCGCGCCGACCCTGTTCGTGGACGCGGGTGTCGCGGCGGTCGCGCCGTGGCTGACGGCGGGCGCGGCGGTGGTGGCCGGGGCGCTGTTCGTCGTCCGGGAGCGCGCGGCCCGGTACCCGCTGCTCGACCTGCGGTCGGTCGCGCGGCCGCTGGTGTCGAGCGGGTTGGCGTTCAAGGGCGCGGCCGGGCTGGCCACCGCCGGGCTCGGGTACCTCGTGACGGTGCAGTTCCAGCTCGACTGGGGGTGGACGCCCGGGCAGGCGGCGTTGGGGATGCTGCCCCAGGTCGTCGTGCTCGTCGCGGGCGGCGCGCTGATCGGACCGCTCGTCGGACGGGTCGGGCTGGACCGGGCCGGGTGGCTCGGCGCGGTCGCGGTGGTGTGCGGGCTCGCCGCGTACGGGGCGCTGGGGCGCTTCGGGTACGGGTGGGTGGTGGTGGCGCTGGTGCTGGTGGCGGCCGGGATGCGGGTCGTGGGCGTGGTGGCCGGCACGAACGTGATGCGCGGGTTGCCCGCCGATCGCACCACCGTCGGCGCGGCGCTCGTGGACACCGCGGGCGAGGTCGCGACCGGGATCGGGATCGCGGTCGCCGGGACGATCGTCGCGGCGTTGTCCACCGGTCAGGTCGTCGCGTCGGGGTGGAGCGCCGCGCAGACGGCCGCGTTCCGCGACGCCGTCACGTGGGCCGGTTCGGTGCTCGCGGTGGTGGCGGGGGCGTTGGTGGGGTGGGGGATCGCCCGGGCCCGGGTCACCGGTGGTGCGGGGGAGTCCCGTCCCGCAGGTAGGTGAGGGTGGCGAGGACACGGCGGTTGCGGTCCTCGGTGGGCGGGAAGCCCAGTTTCGCGAAGATGTTGCCCACGTGCTTGGTCACCGCGGCCTCGGAGATGACCAGGCGGTCGGCGAGGGCGGCGTTGGAGTAGCCCTCGGCCACCAGGGACAGCACCTCGCGTTCGCGGTGGGACAGCGCCGCCAGCGGGGAGGTGCCGCGCCTGAGCAGTTTCCGCACCACCTGCGGGTCCACCACCGTCTCGCCGGAGGCCACCCGGTGCAGCGCGGTGACGAACTCGTGGATGTCGCCGACGCGGTCCTTCAGCAGGTAGCCGACCCCGGTGCCGTCGCCGGAGTCCAGCAGCGCGTCGGCGTAGCCCGTCTCCACGAACTGGCTCAGCGCCACCACGCGCCGGGTCGGGTGGTCCCGGCGGAGTCGGACCGCGGCGCGCAGGCCCTCGTCGGTGAAGCCCGGTGGCATCCGGATGTCGGTGACGACCAGGTCCGGGTCGTGGTCGGCGACCGCCCGGAGCAACGCCTCCGCGTCGCCCACCGCCGCCACGACCTGGAAGCCGAACCGCTCCAGCAGGGCGGCCAGGCCTTCCCGCAGCAGCGCGCTGTCCTCGGCCAGGACGACGCGGATCAGGGAATTTCGGGCCTGCACGGCAACTCCGCTCGCACGGTGGTGGGTCCGCCGGGCGGACTGGACAGGGACAGGGTGCCGCCCAGGGCCGCGGCGCGGTCGGCGAGACCGGTCAGGCCGGTGCCCCGGTCCGCGTCCGCGCCGCCCCGGCCGTCGTCGGTGACCTCGACCGTCAGCACGTCGCGCCGGATCGCCGCGGTCACCCGGATCTCCCGGGCGCCGCTGTACTTCGTCGCGTTGCCCAGCGCCTCGGCGACCACGAAGTACGCCGCGCCCTCCACCGCGCCGGACGGCCGGCGCGGCAGCGCGCAGTCCACCGTCACCGTCACCGGCGACCGGTCCGCGAGCTCGCGCAGCGCGGCGGGCAGACCCAGGTCCGTCAACGCCTGCGGGTGGACGCCGTGGATGAACTCGCGCAGCTCGGTCAGCAGCTGCCTGGCCTGGTCGTGCGCGCCCGCCACGAGCTCCGCGCCGGGCGCGCCCGGCGGTATCTCCAGCTTCGCCAGGCCCAGGTGCAGGATCAGGCTCACCACGCGTTGCTGCGCGCCGTCGTGCAGGTCCCGCTCGATCCGCCGCCGTTCCGCCTCGAACGCGGTCACCAGGCGTTCGCGGGACCGGGCGACCTCCACCAGCTCGGTGCGCAGCCGTTCGTCCGGACCCCGGGAGAGCAACGCCCTCGCGGCCGCCGCGTGCAGCCCGGCCAGCCCGGCGACCAGGTACGCCGTCACGGGCAGCAGCGCCACGCCCAGGAGCGCGTACGGCAGCGCCTCGGCGACCGTGTCCGCCTGGCCGAGCCCGAGCGCGAGGGACCGGCCGGGCGCGACCACCAGCGGGCTGACGATCAGCGAGACCACCATCGTCAGCGTCAGGGCGACGACCGCGCTCGGCAGCGCGGCCAGCGCCACCACGACCAGGTAGGCGGGCTGCCGCCAGACCCCCGGCGCGGTGTAGTGCCGGCGCAGCCGACCGCCGGCACCGGTCGGGAGGGGCGGCGCCGGGGCGGGGTGGACCAGCCGCAGGCGCAGCAGTTCCAGCCGCGCCACCGGCACGGCGACCAGCGGACCGCCCAGCGCGATCAGCAGCAGGCCGGCCAGGCTCACCAGCACCACCTCGCCCGGCGCGACCGGGTCCGCGCCCCGCAGCCGGAGGACCAGGTACACCCAGGGCAGTCCCAGCACGGCGACCAGCGCGCCGGCCGGCACCGACACCACCGGTGTGCTCAGCACGTACCACAGTCCGCGCCACGGCCACCCGGTCAGCAGGAACCGGCGCAGTGCCAACGATTCCCCGATGGTGCGCGGTTGTGCCCCCACGGGGACAACCGTAGCCAACACCGGTCGGGGGTAGAGGAACCTCCACCCCGGGAACGGCGGGTGGACACCGTGACACCGGCCCGCGGCGCGCGGTTGGCTTGACCGGTGGCGAACGACGGGGGATGGCATGTCAAGGGATCAGCACCGCGCCGCCGGTGTCCGCAGCGGCACGCCGTTCGCGGCGCGGTCGGCCGTGGAACTGCGCCGGGTCACCCGGGTCTTCGGGTCCGGGAACGCCGGGGTGGCCGCGCTCGACGACGTGAGCCTGAGCTGCCCGACCGGCAGCTGGACCGCGATCATGGGCCCGTCGGGTTCCGGGAAGTCGACCCTGCTGCACTGCGCCGCCGGGTTGGACCGGGTCACCCGGGGGCAGGTGCTGTTGGCGGGCAACGACATCACCGCGGCGCCGGACGACGTGCTCACCGCGTTGCGGCGGCACACCATCGGGTTCGTGTTCCAGGGCTTCAACCTGATCGGCTCGCTGACCGCGGAGCAGAACGTCGCGTTCCCGGCGAAGCTGGCCGGCGCGCGGGTGTCCCGGGACGAGGTGCGCCGGGTCCTGGCCGGCGTCGGGCTCGCCGACCGCGCGCGTCACCGGCCCCGCGAGCTGTCCGGCGGTCAGCAGCAGCGGGTCGCCCTCGCCCGGGCGATGCTCTCCCGGCCCGCCGTGCTGTTCGCCGACGAGCCGACCGGCGCGCTCGACTCCGGCTCGGCCAGGACCGTCCTGGAGTTGTTGCGCACCATGGTGACGGCCGCGGGGCAGAGCGTCGTGATGGTGACGCACGACCCCGCCGTCGCGGCCCGTGCCGACGCGGTCGTCTTCCTGGCCGACGGCCGGATCGTGGACCGGGTGGACGCGCCGACCGTCCGCGACGTCGCCGAGCGCCTCGCGCGGTGGGAGGGCTGAGCGGTGTTCCTGATGTCCTTCGGCACGTTCCGCGAGCGGTGGGAGCTGTTCGTCGGCGCCATCCTCAGCGTGGCCGTCGGCGCGGCCCTCGTGCAGGCGTCGACGCTGGTGCTGGTGGCGACCGGCAGTCCGCGGATCCCGCCGGGGCTGTCCCGGAAGGCCGAGGACGGTGTCCGCGAGGGGTTCGTCGGCGCGGCGACCGTGATGGGCATGACCGCGTTCCTCGCCGTGTTCCTCGCGGTCTTCGTCGTCGGGTCCACGTTCGCCTTCACCGTCGCCCAGCGCCGCCGCGACCTCGCCCTGCTGCGGCTCACCGGCGGCAGTCGCGGCCAGGTGCGGGTGCTGCTGCTGTCCGAGTCGCTGCTGCTCGGGGTGGTGGGGTCGGCGGTGGGCGTGCCGCTCGGGGTGGTCGCCAAGTACGCGCACACCCGGCTGCTGGTCGGGATCGGGTTGCTGCCGGAGGGTTTCCACGCTCCGTGGCGGCTGTGGGCGGTGGTCGTCGCCGCGGTCGTCGGTGTCGGCGTGGCGTTGGCCGGCGTGTTCACCGCGTCGCTGCGGGCGGCGCGGATCCGGCCGCTGGAGGCGTTGCGGGAGACGGGCGCGGCCGCCCGGGTGATGACCGCGTCGCGGTGGCTGGTCGGCTTGTCGTTCGCGGCCTGCACGATCGCGATGGTGGTGTGGGCGCGGGGCGCCAACCTGATCGGCGCGATGATGGCGGCACTGGGCATCTCGCTGTGCGGCGCGGTGGCGATGAGCCTGCTGAGCCCGTTGGTGGTGCCGTTCACGGCCTGGTTGTGCGGAGTTCTGGCACCCACCGGGACGCTCGTCGGCCTGGCGGTGGCCGAGTTGCGCGACGGGGTGCGGCGCAGTGCCGCCACCGCCTCGCCGTTGATCGTGCTGGTGTCGTTGCTGCTCGGCCTGGCGGGCACGTTCGGCTCGCTCGCCGCGGCGGGCGGCGAGGAGGCGCAGCGGTCCGTGGATGCCCAGCTCGTGGTGGACTCCACCGGCGAGGAGGCGGAGCGGTTGGCCGGTGTCGAGGGCGTGGCGGTCGCCTCCCGGCAGAACGCGGTGGACGTCACGATCACCGTGGAGACGACCCGGGGCGGCCGGGTGACCACCAGGGACTACTACGCCGGGATCGTCGCGGTGGACGCGGTCGACTACGCGCGCACGCACGTGGTGACGCCGTCGTTCGGCAGCCTGGAGGCGCTCACCGGCGACGCGGTGATCACCGGGCCCGCCCGGCACGCCGACCGGATCGAGGCGGGTCGGGTGCTCGCGGTCGACGCCGGCGGTCGGTCGTCGCGGCTCACCGTGGTCGGCGGGCTGCCGGAAACCCTGGAGACGGGTGACAGCTTCCTCGTGCCGCGTCGGGCGTTGCCCCGGGAGGTGTGGGCGGGCGCGCCGACCGAGACGGTCGTGCGGGTCGCGCCGGGGCAGGACCCGGACGTGGTCGCCGAGCGGATCGGGCGGGCGGGGTTCGACCGGGTGCGGACGGTGGCGGACTGGGCCGTGGCGCGCGCGGAGACCGCCCAGGACGGCAACGTGAAGATCCTGACCGTGCTGATGGGGCTCGCCGGGTTGTACGCGCTGATGGCCGTGGTGAACGCGGTGGTCGTCGCCGGCACCGAGCGCCGGCGCGCGTTCGCGGTGGCCAGGGTGACCGGGTTGACCCGGGCCCAGGTGGTGCGCACGGCGGTGGTCGAGGCCGTCGCGGTGGCGGTCGTCGGCGTGGGGTGCGGGTGCGTGGTGGCGGGCGCCGGGTTGATCGGCATCGGCGGCGCGGTGCGGCGGGCGATCGGGGTGACGGTGGTGGCCGTGCCGTGGACGCTGCTGGTGGTCGTCGCGCTCGGCTCGGTGGTCGTCGTGGCGGTGACGAGCGCGATCACGGCGGTGGTCGCGACGAGGCGGCCGCCCGTGTCGCTGGTCGCGGCGCGGGAGTGAGCCCGGTCAGCCCGTGACCGCCCAGGCGGCCTCGATCATCCGGAAGATCTCGTCCACCGCGGCGTCCGGGTCGGCGGCCTCGCGGGCCAGCGCGTAGGCGTCGATGGCGAACCGCGCGATCGTGCGGCAGGCGAGGGCGCTCTGCGGCAGTGCGGCGGCGAGGGCCGTCGCCAGGGACTCCGCGTGCCGCAGCCGCATCGACTCCTCGTACTCGCGCAGGGCGGGCGTGGCCTCGATCATCCGCCACACGGGTGCGGTGCGGTCCGCCGCGCAGTGCCGCACCAGGGCGTGGATCTCGTGGCGCAGCAAGGGGATGAGCGGCTCGCTCGACGCGCGGGAGGTGACCGCCTCGACGAGGCGGCGCTCGAAGTCCCGGTCCTGCTCGAACACCAGCGCCTCCTTCGAGGCGAAGTGGGCGAACAGCGTCGTGACGGCCACGTCGGCCTCGGCGGCCACGTCGCGGATCCCCACCGCGTCGTAGCCGCGCTCGAGGAACAGCCGCAGCGCGGTGTCGGCGATCTTCTGGCGGGTCGCGGCCTTCTTGCGCTCGCGACGGCCGGTCGGCGCGGTCACCCGCTGATGCTATCAGGTGCGAATGTGGCACTGTTTCAAAAGGCTAACCGTTAGTGCTACGGTCGGCCGCATGAGGATGGTGAGCTTCGCCGAGTTCGGCGGTCCGGACGTGCTGCGGCTGGTGGACGCCCCGGAGCCGCACGCGGGACCCGGTCGGGTGCGGATCGCGGTGCGGGCGGCGGGGGTCAACCCCGTCGACTGGAGGGTGCGCGAGGGGCAGGTGCTGGGCGCGCACCCCGTGTCGTTGCCCTCCGGGGTCGGGTTGGACGCGGCCGGGGTGGTGGACGAGGTCGGCGCGGGCGTCGAGGGGGTGCGGGTCGGCGACCGGGTGTTCGGCGAGGGCGTCGACACCTACGCCGAGTCCGCCGTGCTGTCGGCGTGGGCGCCGATGCCCGAGGGGCTGGGTTTCGCGGAGGCGGCCGGGTACCCGTCGGTGGTGGAGACCGCGGTGCGGGTCCTCGGGCAGGTCGGGGTGCGGCCGGGGGAGACGGTGCTGGTCAGCGGTGCGGCCGGGGGAGTCGGGTCGGCGGTGGTGCAGATCGCCCGTGATCGCGGCGTCGCGGTGATCGGCACGGCCGGCGCGGCGAACCAGGACTACCTGCGCGGTCTGGGCGCGCTCGCCACCACCTACGGCGACGGGTGGGTCGAGCGGGTCCGGCGGCTCGGGAGGGTCGACGCGGCGCTGGACCTGGCCGGGTCGGGGGTGATCCCGGAACTGGTCGGGTTGACCGGTGACCCGGCGAGGGTGGTGTCCATCGCGGACCTGGGCGCGCCGGAGTTCGGCGTCCGGTTCTCCGGGGTGGCCGGGAGCGTGCCGGACGCGTTGGCCGAGGCCGTTCGGCTGATCTCACTGGGCAGGTTGCACATCCCGGTCGAGAAGGCGTACCCGCTCGCCGAGGCCGCGCGGGCGCACGCCGACAGCCGCGCCGGTCACACCCGCGGGCGTCGGGTGCTGCTGGTCTGAGCGGTCATCCGCGCCAGGAAGTCGACCCACGGCCGGTCGGGGAAGCGCTTGCGCACCCGGTCGAGGTTGGCCCGGGCGTCGTCCCGGGCCCGGTGGTCGCCCGCGCGGAGGGCGGCCATCCGGGCGGCGAGGACGACGCCCGCGTCGTGGGCGCGGCGCGGGTCCACCGACACGTGCGCGAAGTCCGGGCCGAAGTGCTCGGCGAACGCGTCGTACGGCGTGACGGCGCACGGGATGCCCGCGAGCGCCGCCAGCGCCGGACCGAGTCCGACCGTTTCCACGTCGGTCCGGCTCGGCGTGAACAGCACGGCGCCGCCGGTGTCGCGGGCCAGGCGCAGCAGGTCGATCTCGTCCGGCCGCCACGTGCCGGACTCGTCGGTGTGGCTGGAGATCGGGACCCCACCGAGGAAGGTGACCGCGTCCGCGACGTGGTGGTCGGCCACCGCGCGTGCCACCACCTCGGCGTAGTCCGGGTCCTCGTCCGGGCTGCCGAACACCAGCAGCGCCGGGTCGGGGGCGCCGGTGCGCGCGCACTCCGCCCGCAGGCCGGCGAACACCTCGACCGCGATCTCCACGCCCTTGACCGGGAACACCCGGACCGGCACCAGCACCACCGGTCGGCCCTCGAGGTCGTGGTGGCGCAGGAACTCCCGGTGCGCCTGCTCCAGGGGACCGTCGGGCACCACGGGCAGCACGTTGGTCAGCACCTCCGGGCGCAGCGGGGTCGGGTAGTCGCGCGTCTCCCGCTCCTGGAGCGCGGACACCACCGCCCACCGGTCCGCGGGCGACGTGCCGGGCAGCGGGGTGAACTCGTTGGGGCGCGGGGGGTACACGCGGGCGCCGTGCTCGTGGATCGCGCACGTGCCGAAGAGGTCGTGGTCCCAGTACAGGACGCCGCCCGGCCGGCCGCCGGACCAGTGCCGCGCGGCGGCCCGGTGCAGCGCCAGGGTGACCGGTGGCGCGTCGGACAGCGTCAGGTTGATCGCCACGGCCCAGTCGACGTCGTCCTCCGCGAACCAGCGGGCGAAGTGCTCCTCGTAGGGCTCGGCGAGCTCCTCGATCCGCTGCCGCAGCGCGGCGCGTTCGGCCGGGTCCGACCGGTCGGCGCGGGCCACCTCGACCCGCAGGTCGCCCCACTCCTTCGTCAGCACCGGCACGTCGTCGCGCACCCGCAGCCAGTCCGGGTAGCGGGCGTCGCGCGGTCCTCGCGGGAAGAACGCCGGCTTGTCCGGGCGCCACGAGTAGCCGAGGTCGGCGCCCACCGGGAAGTCGATCGCGCCCGCCGCCCGGTCCACCACG
This sequence comes from Actinosynnema sp. NPDC020468, assembly GCF_040642015.1. Lineage (NCBI taxonomy): Bacteria > Bacillati > Actinomycetota > Actinomycetes > Pseudonocardiales > Pseudonocardiaceae > Actinosynnema > Actinosynnema sp. NPDC020468. The sequence continues at coordinate 185,715 of NZ_JBFAEO010000007.1, read as the reverse complement.
TTGCGGAAGACGGTCAGCAACCCGCTCACCGGCAACCCGTCCCCGCTGATCAACGCCCACCGCATCGAACGACCCCCTCGGCTCGGTCCGCCCGGGTTCCACGTCGACACCGCGTCGAATCGCGGATCGTCGAGGGGGCTTCGGTTTTCCCGGCGGCGGGTACGGTGCCCGGCATGTTCGGGACTCGGCTCGACCTCGATCGGATCCGGGCGGCTCGGCGGGTGGTCGACCCGGTGTTCCTCGACACGCCGCTGTACCGGTGCGAGGCGTTGGGACGTCGGCTCGGGTGCGCGGTGAGCGTGAAGCTGGAGACGGCGAACCCGGTGCGCAGCTTCAAGGCCCGCGGCACCGAGGTGGTGGTGGCCGGGTCGGCCGGTGCCGCCGTGGTGTGCGCGAGCGCGGGCAACCTCGGGCAGGCGCTGGGGTGGTCGGGCAGGCGGCGCGGTGTCGCGGTGACCGTGGTGGCCTCGCGGTGGGCGCCGGCGGTCAAACTCGACCGGATCCGGGCGCTGGGCGTGGAGTTGGAGTTGGTGGACGGCGACATCGAGGTGGCGCGGGAGCGGGCGGCGGACCTGGCGGCGCGGCGCGGGATCCGGCTGGTCGAGGACAGCCTGGACCTGGAGACGGTGGAGGGCGCGGGGGACGATCGGCCTCGAACTGGTGGACTCCGGGTCGTCGTTCGACACCGTGCTGATCGCGTTGGGCGGCGGCGCGATGGCGACCGGGGTGGGCGGGGTGCTGAAGGCGTCGACGCCGTCGGTCGAGGTGGTCTGCGTGCAACCGGCGGGCGCGCCCGCGATGACCCGCTCGTGGCACGAGCGCCGGGTGGTCACCACCGGGCCGACCGACACCATCGCGGACGGCGTCGCCGGCCGCCACCCCATCCCGGAGGTGCTGAACGATCTCCTGGTCGTGGCCGACGACGCGGTCCTGGTCCGCGAGTCCTCGATCGTGGAGGGCGTCCGGCTGCTCCTGGAGCACACCGGGCTGGTGGTCGAACCCTCGGCGGCCCTGGGCGTGGCCGCCGTGCTGGAGGACCCGCAGCGCTTCGCCGACCGCCACGTCGTGACGATCGTGTGCGGCGGCAACGTCGACCTGGACGCCTACCGCCGGTGGGTTTTCGGCTAGCGGGTGCCGGCCGTGATCAGGTTCCTGACCTCGGGTGTCCCGTCCACGCCGAGGACGACGGTGCTCGCTGACGGGCGAGGGGGCTTCCCGGAGCGCGTCGACCACGCCCAGCGCCATGTCGTCGCCGGTGCGGAACACGGCCGAGCCGAGGTAGCCGACGCAGTCGGTGAACACCACCGGCAACGCCGACTCGGAGCAGAACTCGACCAGGTGTGGGCGCAACCGGTGCGGTTCGGTCGGGGAGACGAACCCGCCCACGTAGCCGTTCCGGGTGGTCAGGATCCTGCGGAGGTCGTGGGTGTGCGCGGCGGCGGCGTGTTCGCGGTCGGGCACCTTCAGCACCAGGTCGGCGACCCGGCGCTTCTCGTTGAACGCCGACGTGACGAGGAACGCCTGTTGGGCGGTCGCGCCTCGCGCCCGTCCGCACGGGTACCGGCCGCGCCGCGGCTCCGCCGCCCGCGACGATCACGACGCCCGACTGTACGGCCCCGCCGCAGAACCAGCGCGGCGCGGCGGTGGTGACCCGCGGTACCGCCGGCCCGTGGTGGACCTCGACGGTGACCGTCGCGTCGCGCCCCGCCTGCACCACCGTCGCCGAGGACGCGGCGTCACCCCGTTGAGCCGCGCGTGCCGTCTCCCCCTTGCCGACCGACGTCGGGGTGCAGACGCAGGCATGGCCGACTCCGGGTATTCCGATCAGGCACTGGTGCGGCCAACCCCGGATGGCCTTCGCGGGCGGTCCGTCGCGGCGGTCACGGTGTGGTCCGGCTGCTCGCGGCGAGGGCCGGTTCGGGTGGGTGGGTGGTGTGGGTCGGGGTCCAGGAGAGCAGGGACGAGCCGACCGACATGCCGCCGCCGAAACCGCACAGGAGGACCAGGTCGTGTTCGGCCAGGAGGCCCTCGCGGTTGGCCAGGTCCAGGGTGATGGGTATCGAGGCGGCGCCGGTGTTGCCGTGGTGTTCGACGGTCAGGTGGCACGTCGCGTTCGGCAGGCCCAGGGTGGGCCAGACCTCGCCCAGCAGCACGCCGTTCGCCTGGTGCGGCACGAAGTGGCGGATGTCCTCCGGGCGCACCGACGCGCTGTGCAGCAACGCGTCGACCTCCCGGGCGAGGCTGTCCTCCACGAACCGGCGGACGCCGCGGCCGTCCATCCGGAAGTGGTGGCTCCCCTCGGCCAGGGTGGCCGCGGAGGTCGGGAGTCGGCTGCCGCCGGCGGGCACGCCGATCAGCTCGTGCTGGTCGCCGCGGGTGGTGAGGCGCGTGTCCAGCAGGCCCTGGCCCTCCGGGACCGGACCGAGCACCACCGCGCCCGCGCCGTCGCCGAACAGGATCGCCGTGCGGCGGTCCGAGTAGTCCAGGATGCGGGAGTAGATGTCCGCGCCGATCACCAGCGCGTGCCGGTCGGGCCGGTCCCGGAGCAGCCCGCTCGCGACCGTGAGGGCGAAGACGAAGCCGCTGCACACCGAGTTCACGTCGAACGCCGCCGCGTTCGTCGCGCCGATCAGGTGTTGCACGATCCCGGCCGTCGCGGGTTGCGGGTGGTCCGGTGTCGAGGTCGCCACCACGACGTAGGACAGCCGGTCGGGCTCGATGCCGGCCTGGGCCAGGGCGGCCCGCGCGGCCTGCGCCGCCAGGTCCGACGTCGCCTCGTGCGGCGCCGCGCGGCGGCGGGACCGGATTCCGGTCTTCCGGGTGATCCACTCGTCGGTGACACCGGCCGCCGCGCCGATCTCGTGGTTGCCCACCGCGGTGGGCGGCAGGTGGCTCCCGGTCCCGACGACACCGATGGGTCGGCGCATGAGCGGCCTTTCTGGGGGTGGGTGGCCTCGTCGGTGAGGCGGACGGGGGTTCAGCGGCGTTCGTAGACGCGCTTGTGCCCGGACAGGGCCGCGAGGCGGTAGTCGCCGGTGGTCTGGCGCGGCAGCGGGTGGTGCCCGCCGTCGACGGGAAGCGCGTGGGCCTGGAGTTCGCGGTACGCGGCGAAGTCGATCGGCCGCCGCCGTTCCACCGCCCGGCGGTGCTCCTCGGTGCGCAGGTGCTCCCGGTAGCCGGGCACCGCGGTCACGCCGAAGAACTCGGCCACGCTGCCCGAGCCGTAGCTGGCGATCGCGATCGCCTCGCCGTCCAGGTCGTCCGCGTGGTCGAGCAGCGACGCGAGCGCCAGGTACACCGACGCGGTGTAGGAGTTGCCGACGACCTCGTTGTACGCGGTGGTCAGGGCGAGCATCGCCGCGATCCGGTCCTCGTCGACGACGTTCCCGGTGAAGCCCAGCAGGTGCCGGTGCGCCTTGTGCGCCATCTTGGTGAACGGCTGGTGGTAGCAGAACGCGCGGAAGTCGCCCAGCGGACGGCCGCCCTGCTCGGTGTAGTCCTTCCACACGCCCTCGAGCGCCTGGAGGTAGGCCGTGACCGACTCCCGACCGGCGACCAGGGCCGTGCTGCGGTAGTTGGGGCGCCAGAAGTCCATGACGTCCACAGTGGACAGTCCGGACGGCTCCTCGACCCGCAGCAGCACGGGGTCCGCGCCGACGAGCATCGCGACCGCGGCGGCGCCCTGGGTGGCCTCGCCCGGGCTGTCCGGGTCGTACCGGGACACGTCGGTGGCGATCACCAGGACGAGCTGGCCCGGGTTGCGGTGGACCAGCCCGAGGGCGAACTGCACCGCCGCCGTCGCCGAGTAGCAGGCCTGCTTCAGCTCGACCACCCGGGCCGCGGGGGACAGGCCCAGCAGCGAGTGGACGTAGACGCCCGCGGCCTTCGACTGGTCGATCGAGGTCTCGGTGGCCAGCACCACCGTGCGGATCCGGTCGGCGCCCCAGCGGGCGACCAGCGGCGCGGCGGCCGACGCCGCCATGGTCACGATGTCCTCGTCCGCGGCGGCGATGCTCATCGACCGCTGGCCGAGCCCCACGTGGTACTTGGCGGGGTCGGCGCCGGTGTGCCCGGCCAGTTCCAGGTGCGGCAGCACGAACTCCGTCGTGGCGAACGACAGGTCGTGGATCCCGACCGCCAATCCGGTGCTCACGTCTCTTGTCCGATCTTCTCGACGGGGCGCTCCAGGTGCAGGTGCGCGCGCATCAGCTCGCCGGGGTTGGTCTGCGCGGCCAGGAGCGAGAGTTCGCCGCACAGCACGGTCGCGGCGGCGATCACGGCCAGCCGGCGCGCGTTCGCGCCGGGTTCCCGCTCGGCCCGGCAGCCCAGGCGGGTCAGGTTGGTCTCCACGAACGGGAGACCCTTGCCGTTGCCCACCGTCCCGACGATCAGGTTCGGGATGGTGCAGGAGAAGTAGAGGTCGCCGTCCCGGTCCTCCGCGACGGTCACGCCCTGCGAGCCCTCCACGATGTTGGCCGCGTCCTGGCCGGTCGCCAGGTAGAACCCGAGCAGCATGTTCGCGTAGTGCGCGTTCGCCGAGCGGATGCCGCCCGCGAGCAGGGTGCCGATGAGGTTCTTGCGCACGTTCAGCTGGGCGATCCGGCCGGCGGTCGTGTGCAGCCGGTCGCGCACGACGTCGCGCGGCACGACCAGCTCGGTGATCACGTTCTTGCCCCGGCCGAGGATGCCGTTGATCGCGGTGGCCTTCTTGTCGGTGCAGTAGTTCGCCGAGATCGAGCCGTAGGAGATGCCCGGCAGGGTTTCCAGGATGTGGGTCAGCAGCAGGTCGGACGCCAGCGTCGCCATGTTGTGGCCCGAGGCGTCGCCGGTGGTGAACTCGAACCGCAGGAACAGCAGGTTGGCGGTGATCTCGTGGCGGATCGCGACCAGGTCGGCGAACCGGCTGTTCGCCCGCACGATGTCGCGCAACTGCGCGAACCGGGCGTCGACCTGCCGCGCGGTGGCGTGCGCGGTCGCCGCGTCGAGCGCCTCCACCAGCACCGACCGGGTCATCCGCTCGTCCACCAGGGTCGCGACGATGCCGTCGGGCGCCAGCATGGAGATCCGCGCGCCGCGCCGCACCGAGGGCCACAGCGGCGACTCGTAGGTGGCGAGCGGCACCTCCGTCTCGGTGTTCGCGACGTTGCCGGTGATGCGCAGCGGGCCCACCCACCGCATCGGGACGCCGGCGATCGCGTACTCATCGGTCATGGAGGGTCTCCTGTTCGGGTGCGGTGGCACGGGTGCGGGTGGCGGACCCGCGGAGGTCGACGCCCCGGTCCGCGCAGAACTCGCGCAGCGCGCCGCGGATCAGCACGTCGCACCCGGCGAGCTCGGCGGGCGTCCGCGCGCCGAGGGCGGTCATCAGCGCCGCGATCTGGTCGAGCCACCCGGAGATCCGCGCGATCAACGCGTCCGGGCCGCCGTCGAGCACCGTCTTGAGGAACGTGCCGGACGCGCCGACCGCGCTCGCGCCCAGGGCCAGCCCGCGCACCACGTCGAGCGGGTGCCGCACGCCGCCGGACGCGAGCAGCGGCAACCCGACGTCGCGCGCGTCGAGCAGGCACGCGGGCGCGGACTGGCCCCAGCCGTCGAGGTAGGCGTACTCGCGGTGCTCCCGCCTGCTGTTCTCGATGCGGGCGAAGTCCGTGCCGCCGCGACCGCCGACGTCGGCCACCCGCACGCCGAGCTTCACCAGCGTCACGACGGTGTCCCGGCTCAGCCCGAAGCCGACCTCCTTGACGATCACCGGCACGTCGAGGCCCGCGGCGATCTCCTCGATCCGCGGCGCCCACGCCGAGAACGACCGGTCGCCCTCGGGCATCACGGTCTCCTGGACCGCGTTCAGGTGGATCTGGAGCGCGTCGGCCCGCAGCAGGTCGACCGCGCGCTTGGCCTGCTCGACGGTCGCGTTGGCGTTGACGTTGGCCATCACGAACCCGTCCGGGTTCTGCTCGCGCAGCACGGCGAACGTGCCCGCGGTGGCCGGGTCCTTGAAGTAGGCGCTCATCGAGCCGCTCGCGATCGGCACGCCGGTTTCCCGGGCGGCGATGGCCAGGTCCCGGTTGATGTCACCGGTTTTGGCGCTGCCGCCGGTCATCGCGTTGATGTAGAGCGGAACCCGCCAGTGCAGGTCGGCGAACCGGGTGTCGAGCGAGACGTCCGCCCGGTCGACGCCGCCGAGCGCGTGGTGCACGAACGCGATGTCGTCGAACTCGTTGCGGTCGTGGGGGCGGTGGTGCTCCAGGGCGAGCCGGACGTGGTCGTCCTTGCGGTCGGAGATCACGGTGGTGGTCCTCTCGGGTGCCGGGATGCGGACGGGCAGCGGGGAGATCCCCGCCGCGCGCCAGTGTTCGCGCAGCCGGTCGACGGTGGTCGCGGCGGGTTCGACAAGGGCGATGCCGCAGTCGCCGCCGCCCGCGCCCGAGGGTTTGCCCGCGCCGCCGACGGCCTCCGCCGCGTCGCAGAGCGCGGTCAGCCCGTCGGTGAAGATCCCGAGGCCGGCCGTGTCGTCGGCCTCCGCGAGCAGTCGGCGGGCCCCGCGGATCTCCGCCAGCAGGGCCGGGTCGTCCCCGCGTTCCAACGCCTCCACCGCCGCCGTGACGCATTCGCCGCTGCGCCGGACGAACTCCCGGTACGCCGGGCCCGCCCGCCAGTTGCGCACGGCGTCGCCCGCGACCAGGCGCGCGGTGGACGCGGGCCGGCGGGTCCAGCCGACCTCGAGCGCGAGCCCGCGCGGCGCGGGCAGCGGGCGCACCTCGAACCCCGGCCACGGCGCGCGCAGCGCCTCGCCGACCCCGACCCGGCGGGCCAGCGACAGGACCGCGGTCCGGTCCGGCGCCCGGTAGGAGATCCACCCGCCCCAGGTGCTCGCCGCGAGGTCGCCGCCCGAGGCGCGGGGGTCGAGCCTCGCCGTCGCGAGCAGCGCCAACCGGAACCGCTCGGCGACCGGCAGGGTGACCCCGCAGTGCGCGAGCACGGCCTCGATCGTCGCCACCGTCACCGCGCCGCTCGACCCGAGGCCGAACTTGACGCCGTCCTCGTGCAGGTCGCTGGCGATCTCCAGGCGGATCCGGGGCAGCGGCAGGCCCCACTCGGTCAGCAGCGCGTCCACCGCCTCGATCGCGGACACCACCGGCGGCGGTCCGTCGCCCGCGGCCAGACCCGCGCCGTCGCGGGACAGCCGCACCTCGCCCGCCGCGAGGTCCGAGGCGATCACCACGTCCTCGGCGGCCGGTGTCGCGGTGACGGTGATCCCCCGGTCGACCGCGACCAGGATCGCGGGCGACCCGGGGTGCAGCACGGCGTACTCGCCGGCGACGAACAGCTTCCCCGGCGCGCGCCGGACGACCGGCGGCGTCACCGGTCCGCCACCAGTCGGGCCGCGGGTCCGATGCCCGCCACCACCGTCGTGCCGTGCGGCGCGACGGCCTCGGCGACCCGCTCCGCGTCGGCGGGCGCGCAGAGGATCTTGACGTTGGGGCCGGCGTCCATGGTCGCGTACGCCGCCACGCCCGCGCGCCGCAGTTCCAGCACGGCGTCGAGCACGGCGACGGTCGCGGGCGACAGGTACCGCACGGCCGGGCGCGCGGCGAGCATCGTGGCGTGCATGCCCAGCGCGTTGCGCTCGGCGATCTCGCCCACGGCCTCGAGGTCGCCGCGGGACACGGCGGCCCGCATCTCCTCGAGATCGGCCGCCGCCGAGTCGACCCAGGGCCGGTAGAGCGGCGAGGTCTCCACCGTGCGGCGCATGGCCTCCCGGCTGGAGACGGTCTTGTGGCCGGTGTCGACCATCGCGATCACCATGGCCGGCGCGAACCCGGTCGAGGGCAGCGGCTCGGCGTGGGAACTCGCGTCGTCGTGACCCGCGTGCCACAGCGCGAACCCGCCGAAGACCGACCGCGACGCCGACCCGGAGCCGCGCCTGGCCAGCCGGGACAGCGCGGTCGCGTCCAGGTCGAGGCCGTAGGCGGTGGACGCGGCCAGCGCGAGCGCGGCGAACCCGCTCGAGGACGAGGCGAGCCCGGCGCCGGTGGGCACCGTGTTCCGGCTCCGCACCACGGCTTTCCCGGTTCGGCCCGCGCGCTCGCGGACCAGGTCGAGGAACGCGACGACGCGGCGGCGCGGCTCGCCGGTCACCGCCACGTCGTCCAGCGTCACCAGGTCCTCGTCGGCGGGGGAGGAGAGGTCGACGGTGGTCGTCGTGGAGAACACGTCCAGGGTCATCGACAGGCTCCCGGTCCACGGCAGCACGAGCTCCGCGTCCCGCTTGCCCCAGTACTTGACCAGCGCGATGTTGGCGTGCGCGACCGCGGTCGCGGCCAGGTCAGCGGCCATCGCCCGCACCTCCCGACACCGGCACCGCCCAGGTGCGCACCGCGCCCGCCGCCAGCAGGGCGGTGGCCAGCTCGTGCGCCCGGTCCGGCTCGTCGGTCAGCGCGACCAGGCACCCGCCGAGCCCGCCGCCGCTGAGCTTCGCGCCGAGCCCGCCCGCGTCGAGCGCCGCCTCGACCATCCCGTCGATCGGCTCGGTGCTCAGGCCGAGGTCGCGCAGCAGCCCGTGGCACCGGGTCAGCCGCGCGCCGAGGCCCGCCGCGTCACCGGAGGCGAGGTCCCGCACGGCGTCGCGGGTCAGCTCGGACACCGCGGCCACGAACGCCTCGCGGGCGCCCGGCCGGCGCTCGAAACCGGCGCGCACCAGGTCGACCGCAGCCTTGGTGCGGCCTTCCGTGCCGCTGTCCGCGATGACGAACACGCCGCGGAACCCGATGTCGGCGGGTCGCGCGACGCCGTCGTGGAAGACGATCGGGACCGGTGAGCCGGTGGCGGCCGCGTCGATCCCGCTCGCCCGGCCGTGCGCGACGTGCTCGGCGGTCTGCACCAGGTCGTACACCCGCGCGGGGGTCACCTCGCGACCCAGCAGGTCGGCCAGGGCGAGCACGGCGGCCCGCGCGCAGGCCGCGCTCGAGCCCAGGCCCCGACCGACCGGGATCGCCGAGTCGATCAGCACCCGGGTGCGCCCGCCGTCGACGCCGCCGAGCGCGGCCGCCGCCTGCCGCAGGCCGTCGCCGGGGTAGGGCGCGGGTCCGGCCGGTCCGGTCACCAGGAACGTCACGTCGCCGGGGTCGGCGGACCGGGTGGCGCGCGCCGTCGCGGTCAGCCCCGGCACGGGCAGCGCGAGCGCGGGCGAGCCGTACAGGACGGCGTGCTCGCCGAGCAGGATCGCCTTCGCGTGGGCACTTCCGACACCGGACGAGGCGGTCGCGACCGCCGGGTCCGGGAGCACTCGGGGTGGGGTCACCGTCGCCTCCGCGCGAACCGTGGGTGTCATCAGTGGTCGCGCCTGGCCGAGAGCCGGAGCAACCCGGCCAGGTCGGCGGCGGCGTCCGGCCGGGCGCCCGCCTCGCGCAGGCCCGCCAGCGCCTGCTCGACGCGGCGGGCGGCCTCGTCCCGGGCCCACGCCACCCCGCCCGCCTCCTCCACGAGCACCAGCGCGCGCTCGACGTCGGCGTGCTCCCACGGCTCGGTCCGGGCGTACAGCGCGGCCAGCTCGCGACCGGCGTCGGTGTCGCTGGTCAGCGCCGCCACCACGGGCAGGCTCTTCTTGCGCGTCCACAGGTCGTTGTTCGCCGGTTTGCCGGTGCGCCGCGGGTCGCCGCGCAGGCCCAGCAGGTCGTCGGCCAGCTGGAAGGCCAGACCCAGGTGGGTGCCGAACTGCCGCAGCAGCCGGACCTGCTCGGGGCTGCCGCCCGCCAGCAGCGCGCCGAGCCCGCACGCGCAGGCCATCAGGGCGGCGGTCTTCTTGTCCGCCATCGCGGCGCACTCCTCCAGCGCGACCTCGCCGCGCACCTCGAAGGACACGTCCAGCGACTGGCCCTCGATCAGCTCCTGCACGGCCTCGTTGAGCATCGTGACGGCGGCCGGCGCGACCGCCGTGGCGTCGTCGGTCAGCACCTGGTTGGCCAGCGCGAGCAGCGCGTCACCGGCGAGGATCGCGGCGGGCACGCCGAACACCTTCCACACCGTCTCGCGGTGCCGGCGCAGCGCGTCGTTGTCCATGACGTCGTCATGCACCAGCGAGAAGTTGTGCACCAGTTCGACGGCGACGGCGGCGCGCAGCACGGCGCCGTCGGTCCGGGGCTCCAGCGCCGGGTCGGTCACCGCGGCGGCCGCGAGCAGCACCAGCGCGGGCCGCATCGCCTTGCCGGACCACGGGTCGCCGGGCACCGGCAGGCCGTCCCGGTCCCGCCACCCGAAGTGGTAGTCGGTGACCAGTCGCATGGTGGGCGGAAGGGAGTCGACCGCGCCGCGGAGGACCGGCTTGATCCGGGACCGGGCGTCGTCGAGGACGGCCGGCGTATCACGCTCGCGCAGCAATGGCGTGTTCACACACTTCTCCACTGGGTAGACGCAACGGCGATCGGTCCGCAATTCGAAATGGGTGTCGCCGACGCTAGCAGCGGACCCGCGCCGACGACCCAACTCCAGTTGCCCGTACCGGCCCGGGCCGAATTTGGTAGGCCGAACGCCCCAGCGGTGGAGGCGCGTTGATGCACTCTTCCCTGGGCCACACCGCATTTTCGGCAGGGCATTCGGGTGGCGTTGCCGCCGAATCGGCCGAAAGCGCCGGCTGTGAGTTGGGTCATACTGCGGTCGCGGAAAAACCGTCACTACACTCGGTTCCGTTCGCGGCCTTTCGCGACTTCGCCGTTTCGGCACACGACTGCACTCGCCGAAAATTCCGAAATTTCCACCTCGGGAGATCTGGAGACCGCACGTGCCGCAGGACATCGAATTCCACATCCCGTTCCCGGCGCGCCGGAGCCCGGACGCGGACCGCGCCGTCGCCGACCACCTCGCCTGGCCGCGGGCGCTCGACATGATCACCACGGACGAGGCCGCGCGCCGGCACGCCAAGGGCAACTACGCGGACCTGGCGACCTACTTCTACCCGGCCGCGACCGGGCCGGACCTCGACCTCGGCGTCGACCTGATGAGCTGGTTCTTCCTCTACGACGACCTGTTCGACGGCCCGGCGGGCAAGGACCCGGTCGAGGCCGCCCGGCTCGTCGCCGCCGTCACCGCGGTGTTCGACGGACCGGAAGACCCTTCCGCACCACTGATTTCCCGCGGTCTGGCCGACGTCTGGCGGCGCACCGTCGAGGGCATGTCGGCCGACTACCGGGACCGCGCGGCCCGGCACTGGCGCGACTACCTCACCGGGTACGTCGACGAGGCGGCCGGTCGCGACGGCGCCGAGGTGGTCGACTCCCGCCGGTACCTGGCGATCCGGCGCCGGACGATCGGGGTGCTGCCGACCGTCGACATGGCGGAGCGGACCAGCCACTGCGAGGTGCCGGCACGGGTCTACGAGACCGCGGTCATGTCCGCGATGCTCCAGATCGCGATCGACGTCAACGTGTTGTTCAACGACATCGCGTCGTTGGAGAAAGAACTCGCGGTGGGCGATCCGAACAACCTGGTGCTGATCCTGATGCGCGAACGAGACTGGACCAGGGAACGCAGCATCGCCCACATGCAGAACGAGGTCCGCACCCGAGTGGACCAGTTCCTGCTGCTGGAAACCGTGCTGCCCGGCCTGTACGACGCGCTCGACCTCGACGCGGCCGAGCGGGACCGGACCGACCGGTTCCGGACCGACGGCCTGCGCACCGTCATCCGCGGCTCGCAGGACTGGCACGGCAGTTCCGGCCGTTATGACGCGGAGTTCGCCGTTTCGGTCGGCCGGCAGGCGTTCCTGGAAGACCTCGGTATCCGTTCCTAGTCCCCTCACGCATTTTCCGGAAGGTGGCGTACCGATGCCAACTCAGACTTTCGTCGCGGGCACGGCTCCCGGGTCCCTGCCGGTGGTCGGGCACGCGTGGCAGCTCATGCGCCGCCCGCTGGAGTTCCTGTCGTCGCTCTCCGAGCACGGCGACCTGGTCGAGATCCGCCTCGGCCCGACCTCCGCGTACGTGCCCTGCCACCCCGACGTGCTGCGCGAGGTGCTGGTCAACGACAGCGTCTACGACAAGGGCGGCGCGTTCTACGACCGGGCCAGGGAGATCGCGGGCAACGGGCTGGTCACCTGCCCGCACCTCGACCACCGCCGGCAGCGGCGGCTCATGCAGTCGGCGTTCCAGCGCTCGCAGCTGGAGCGGTACGCGCCGGCCATGCAGGCCGAGATCGAGGCGACGACCTCGGGGTGGCGGGACGGCGCCGTGGTGGAGTCCTTCCCCCAGCTGTTCGGCATGGCCTTGCGCACCGTGGCGCGCACCCTCTACTCGGTGCCGGTGGAGGACGACCTGGTGCACCGGGTGGAGCACGCGTTCGAGGAGGTGCTGAGCCTGCTGTTCCGGCAGATGTTCCTGCCGGCGGTGGTGCGCAGGCTGCCGACGCCGGGCAACCGCCGCTACCGCGCGAACCTGGACTTCCTGCACGACACCGTGCAGAACCTGATCACCGAGTACCGCGGTGACGGCGAGGACCACCACGACCTGCTGTCGGCCCTGATGTCCTCCCGCGAGGAGGACGGCGCGGGCTTGTCCGACCAGGAGATCCACGACCAGGTCATCACGATCATGGCCGCCGGCACGGAGACCGTGGCCGCGACGCTCACCTGGGTGTTCCACCTCCTCTCGCGCAACCCGGACGTGGAGAAGCGGCTGTACGAGGAGATCGACACCGTGCTGGGCGGTCGGGCGCCGGAGTGGGAGGACCTGGCCCGGCTGGAGCTGACCGACCGGATCGTCACCGAGGCGCTGCGGCTGTACCCGCCCGCCTGGTTGTTCACCCGGCGGATCGCGGTCGACACGGAACTGGCCGGCCGGACGCTGAAGGCGGGCTCGACGGTGGTGTTCAGCCCGTCCGCGGTGCAGCGCTACCCCGGCGTGTTCCCGCACGAGGACGACTTCGACCCGGACCGCTGGCTGCCGGACCGGACGACGAACCTGGCGCGGCGGGCGTTCGTGGCGTTCGGCACGGGCGCGCGCAAGTGCATCGGCGACATCTACGCCCGCACCGAGTGCGCGCTCGCCCTGGCCACGATCCTGAGCCGGTGGCGGGTCGAGGTCGAGCCCGGCGCCGACGTGCGGCCGGTCATGCTGGCCACCGTCTACCACCCGAGGAAGCTCGCGCTGCGGCTGACCGCGCGGGCGAAGGGCTGACCGCCGGGTCAGCCCGCCATGCCCGCCCGGCCGACCTCGCCCAGCCGCGCGATCGTGGGCAGCGCCTCCGCGAGCGCGCGGCGCTCGGCGGCGGTGAGCGCGGCGAGCACCGGCGCGAGGTGCCGGGCGCGGTCGTCGTGCCGCGCCCGCACGATCCGGCGACCGGCCTCGGTGATGTGCACGAGCACCACCCGGCCGTCGTCCGGGTCCGGGCCGCGGCGCACCAGGTCCTCGCGCTCCAGCCGGGTCACGAGCTGGGTGATGCCGGGTTGGCTGACCTGCTCGGTGCGGGCAAGCGCGGTCAGCCGCAGCGGCTTGTCGGCGTTGGCGAGGGTGTCGAGCACCGACAGCGTGGTGAACGAGTGCACCTCCAGCAGCGGGATGCGGATGAAGTAGCGGCTGAAGGCCTCGACGGCCGTCGTGAAGGCTTCTACGTCCAGCTCGTCGGGTTCCACCGCGCCATCCTATATCACTAGATTATTTAAGCTGCTTATGTTATTGTGGGACTCGGCGTCGTCGTCCGACCGTCCCCCGCGGGCCGGTCGCCGAGTGGACCGTCCACCGAGGACGGAAGGTTCGGGGAGGTGGGTTCGTGAGCAGCGCCAAGCGGGTGCCGGCCGGTCCGTCCCACGCCCTCGCGGGACGGACCGGCACCGGGTCAGTACGGCAGCTTCACCGACTGGAACTCGAAGTACTCGTCCACGCCCTCGGGCCCGCCCTCCCGCCCGAGCCCGCTGGCCTTGAACCCGCCGAACGGCACGGTGACGTCGGAGGTGTAGCAGTTGACGCCGTAGCTGCCCACCCGCACCGCGCGGGAGAGCGCCAGGCCGCGCTCGACGTCGTCCGTCCACACCGAACCGGCCAGGCCGTACTCGGAGTCGTTGGCGATCGCCACCGCCTCCTCCTCGTCGCGGAAGGGGATCACGGTGAGGACCGGGCCGAAGATCTCCTCCCTGGCCACCCGCATCGAGTTGTCGACACCGGTGAACACGGTGGGCTCGACGTACCAGCCGGTGGCCCGGCCCGGCACCCGGCCGCCGCCCAGCGCCGTCTTCGCGCCCTCCTCGCGGCCCAGCGCGAGGTAGCCCTCCACCCGGTCGCGCTGACGGGCCGAGACGAGCGGACCGACCTCGGTCGCGGGGTCGGTGGGGTCGCCGACCCGCATCGCGCCCACCGCGTCGACCAGCGCGTCCACGAACTCGTCGTGCCGGCGGTGCGAGACCAGCAGCCGGGACTGGGCCGCGCAGATCTGCCCGGTGTTGAGCAGCGACGCGGTTTTCAGGCCCTCGACGGTGGCCGCCAGGTCTGCGTCGTCCAGCACGATCGCCGCCGACTTGCCGCCCAGTTCGAGGCCGACCCGCTTGAGGCGCTCACCGCACAGCGCGGCGATCCGCCGACCCGCGGCCGTCGAGCCGGTGAAGCTCACCCGGTCCACCCCGGGGTGCGCGACCAGGCTCTCGCCGACCTCGCGGCCGCCGGTCACCACGTTGAACACCCCGGCGGGCAGTCCGCTCGCGGCGATCAGCCCGGTCAGGTGCAGCAGGCCGAGCGAGGCCTCGGGCGCGGGCTTGAGCACGACCGAGCACCCGGCCAGCAGCGCGGGCAGGATCTTGTTGAGCGCCAGGTAGATCGGCCCGTTCCAGGGCACGATCGCGGCGACCACCCCGATCGGCTCGCGCCGCACGACGGTCGTGCCCATCGGCCCCGTCCGGCGCTCCTCCACGGCGAGGTCCGCGGCCAGACCGGCGTGGTAGCCCAGCTGCATCGTCGGCAGGACGCCGTTGATCAGGGCGGACTGGCTCACCGGGCAGCCCATCTCGGCGGTGGTGAGGCCGACGATCGTGTCGCGCTCCCGCTCGAAGGCGGCGGCGAGCCCGCCGAGCACCTCGGCCCGTTCCGCCGGGCTCGTCCGACGCCACGGCCCGCTGTCGAAGGCGGCCCGTGCCGCCGCGACCGCGCGGTCCACGTCGGCGGGCGTCGAGTCCGGCACCTGCCCGATCCGTTGTTCGGTGTGGGGGTTCACGACGGCCAGCACGGCGTCGCCGGCCGGTGCGACCCAGTCGCCGTCGACGAACAACCGGTCGTGCGCGGTCTGCGCCGCTGCGTTCATCAGATCTCCTTGCCAGGTGGGGACTTCGCCGTCGGGTGTTCGGTCGGGCGGTCAGAGGATCCCGGCACGTTCGGCCAGCCACCCCAGCTCGTTGCGCACGCTCGCGCTGTCGCTGCCCATCGCCTCGGCGAGGACGTGGCGGACCTGGACGTCGAACCGGATGTCGTCGCCGTGCACGCGTTCGGTCTGCATCAGGGCGAACGTGGTGGCGATCAGGTCGCCCTCGGCCAGGTGCGCCCGCGCCAGCGTCAGGTAGCACGCGCTCTGCATCCCCTTGCAGAGCAAGGGGATTCCCTCGACGTCGGCGGCCAGCCGCAGCGCCTGCGCCGCGCGGCCGACGGCCAGCTCCACCCGGGTGGCGGCCACCTCGACCAGGACGGTCCACGGGGCGCCGAGGCGGGCCGCGACCTCGCGCGCGCTCTCCAGGGACTGCTGCGCGCCGCGGTAGTCCTTGACGCCGGCGGCGGCCTCGGCGCCGATGGCGTGCAGCCGCACCAACGTCGTGCACTGGTCGGGCGTGGCGCGGACCAGTTGCGCGGTGGTGTCGGTGACCAGCCACCGGGACTCGCCGGGGGAGCCCGAGCGCAGCAGCACCTCGGCGAGTTGGCCGACGGCGGCGAACCACCCGGGTCCGCCGCGCTGGTCGGCCAGCTCGGCGAGCGCGCCGTCCGCCGCGATCTGGGCGAAGTGGACGTCGCCGGTGCGCAACAGGTACCGCGAGGTGAGGCGGAACGCCTCCGCCCGGAGCAGCCGGCCCGCCCGGTCGTCGGCGACCGTGCCGAGCCGGTCCAGCAGGTCGGGCAACCGGCCGCGCAGCACGGTGTACCGGCGCTCCGAGTCGCACCACAGCCGGCGCGCCTCGTCCAGTTCCGCGCGGGTCAGCGGCTCCGGGTCGTGCGTGGTGGCGCCGCGCCGCCAGTGCCGCAGCAGGGCCTCCCGGATCGCGCCGGTCGCGACGCCCTCCTCCTGCCGCCGCTCGCGCCGCGTCGCCGTGTCCATGAGCGTCAGCACGTCCCGCACCTGGAGGATGTCCGCGAGGCGCAGGACGGTGGACACCCGGTCCACCGGCCGACCCCGCCGCTCCACCTGGCGCAGCCACTCGTCGCTGTACCCGAGCAGCGAGGCCAACGTCCGGCGCGACATCCCGCGCCGGCGTCTCATGTGCTCGATGCGTTGCCCCACGGTGATGTCGAGCGCTTCCCGCATGCTTCCCCCAGAAGAGTCTGCGGACTCGGCGGCCCCCGGTCGACCGAAGCAGCTCTGCCCGCGCACCGGATTTCGATGTAGGCGTGACGGCGCACACAGCGGTGTGTGATTCGCGTGGTGCGGGACATCGCCCTTGACGCCCCACCTCCGAGAGGTGCTCCACGACCGCGAGGCGGGATTGCCCATGGGCGTTCAGGCGCCAGGCGGCGGGAATTGGATTACCACCGATACAACCAGAAGTCCCCCTTCGGGCGGAATACCCCGATCGGCGGAACCCGACGGGGTGGAACTTCTTTGCAGGACATTTCCCGAGCAGCTCGCCGGACGACGTCCGGGGCGGATTCAGGGGGTGCCCGAAGTGGCGCGATGGTCGATCGCACGATTTCGGCCGGACCGGCCTGCGAGCACGAACCGGGCAATTCGGCGGGGGTGTCGCACGAAAACCCGTGGCCGGCGTGGAATAGTCGCTCAGGTATGCGGCGAAATGCGGCACCACCGGTGCGCGGACACCGTGACACCGGACGTCGCGCCGCACGTCGGCACCGCGCGCCCCGGTCCGCGACCGCCCACCGCTCGTGAGGCGCACTTCACCGTCGACACACTCGTCGTTCCCGAACCCCCCAGGCCGCCGGACACGATCACCACACGTACTCGGAAAATTGTTCCCCACCCGGCGTCGGGGTCACAAGGCGACGACCGAATGAATCCGGTGGCGCGCGGTGACTACGCACCGATATCACGCGCAGTCGGGCGGTGCGCCCGGACGTCGGTTCCCGTGGCGTCCGACACACCCGGGCAACCGCGCCGTATTCCACCCGGCGGGTCGCGCCAATTCGCAATTCCTTCGCGCGTGGTGCGCCGGGTTCTGTTGTGCGCCGCCGAGTGCCGAGCGGAACTCCGCGCCGGAGGATCGGGAACCGCCTTGACGGGTGCGCTAGAACACCAGCACGCCCTGGGCGGCGGGCTGGAGGGTGCCGACCCGGACCCCGCTCACCTTCAGCCTGCTCGGGTCGGTGACCGGTCGGCCGTCGGTGCCGACGAACGTCACCCGGGCCGTGCCGGCGCCGGGCACCTCGACGGCCATCGTGTCGATCGCCGTACCGTCGTCACCCGTGCTCAGCGCCACGCCGGCGAACGCGGTCCGCCCGGGTTCGAGCGTGATCGACGGCCCCTCGCCGGGAACCGCCACCTGCTCGACCGGAATCTCCGCCGGCGCGCCGGACAGGTCGGTGAACGTCGGCCTCGGCCACCCCCGCACGGTGACCGGAGCGCTCCCGTCGTTGGTCACGGTGAGCAGCCCCACGCCGGGCTTGTCCGAGCCCTGCATCGTCAACTCCGCCCGGACCGCCGCGTCGGTCGCGGTCGAGGGCTGCCCGGCGGTGGTCGTCGGTCGTCCGGTGGTGGTCGCGGCGCCGGACGTGCTGCCCGACGAGGACCCCGACATCGCCGTGCCGCACGCGGCGGCGAAACCCACCAGCGCGACCGCCGAACCGGCGACGATCACCCTCCTGAAACGCATGCGCACCTCTCGGCCGTCGACGGCTGTCCCCGTGGAGGTAGCCCGAGTCCGGGCCGGCCAAACCCCGACCGCCCGATCGGGTCGGCCGCGGCCGCGGTGTCGAGTCCACTGTGGACGAATCGGTCGGCGGGATTTCCTCGCCGGGATCGCGCGCACCGCGACCCGTTGCCGCCGTGGACCCCCGTGAACCTGAAGTGCGACAAGGACATGAGCGTCCGTCGCGATCGCGGTGGCGGGAACCCGGTCGGGGGTTCGGACGTCTTCGGGGTATGACCGAGTCCGGCTTGGCGGTGGCACGGGAGCGAGGTGCTCCGGCGGCGGAGCCGGAGCGCACTCTCGGGCGGTGGACGATTCCGGCCGCCCTGGCGGGCGTGCTGGTGGTGGCGGTCGCCGTCACGCTGGCGGTGTCGGCGTGGGTGGGCGGGCACGTGTTCGCCGACGCCGATCGGCAGGTCGGCGCGGTGTTGGACGTGATCAGGATCGGGTCCTCGGTGGCGGTGGGCGGTGGTGGGATGGTCGCGCTCTACCTCGCCGCGCGCCGGCAGCGCACGCAGGAGTTCGAGTTGCGCGCCCGGCACGCGGAACTCGCCCGGCGGGACGAGGAGTTGGTCAACCGCCGCGCCGAGTTGACCCAGCGCGACCTGGCCCAGGCGCACACCGAGCTCACCGCCGACCGCACGCACGAGCTCGCGTCGCGCGCGGCCGAGGACACCCGGTCGCACGCGCGGGCCCAGCGCATCACCGACTCCTACGCGAAGTCCGCCGAGCTGCTGGGTTCGGAGAAGACACCGGTCCGGATGGCCGGTCTGTACGCGCTCGAGCGCCTGGCGCAGGACAACCCGTCGCAGCGGCAGACCATCCTCAACCTGTTGTGCGCGTGCCTGCACATGCCGTTCGATCCGGTGCCCGCCCCGCCCGGGCGCGAGGCCGACCCGGACGCCGTCGCCGCGCACCGGGAGTGGTTGCGGGAACGCGAGGTGCGGCTCACCGCGCAGCGCCTCCTGACCGACCACCTCCGGCCGGGCGAGGACCGCGTCCCGAGCCCGGCCTTCTGGCCGGACCTCGATCTCGACCTGGCCGGCGCGACCCTGATCGACCTCGACCTGTCCGGCTGCGAGGTCCGCTCGCTCACCTGCGTCGGCACGAGCTTCACCGGCGTCACGTCGTTCCACCGCGCGAGGTTCGGCGGGGTGACGAGCTTCCGCGACGCGCGGTTCGCGGGCGGCGCCTGGTTCGAGGGGGCGGAGTTCGGCGGCCGGGTCAGGTTCGACGAGGCGAAGTTCGGCGCGGACGCCCACTTCACCGGGACGGTGTTCGTCGGGGAGCCGACGTTCGACCGGGCCCGGTTCGGCGGGATCGCGTGGTTCGAGGACGCCCGGTTCGGCGTGCACGCCCAGTTCGGCGGTGCCCGGTTCGCGGCGCACGCCCGGTTCGACCGCGCGGAGTTCGGTGGTGCGGCCAGGTTCGACGGGGCGGAGTTCCGCCGGGTCGCGTGGTTCGACGACGCCCGCTTCGGCGAGGGCACCCGGTTCGACCGGGTCGACTACGGCCGCACGACGTCCCTCGAGGGGTGCCTGACCGTCCCCCCGGTGCCCGGTCGGTCGACCTGGCCGCCCGGGTGGCGTCCCGCGGTCGAGGGTGTCGCCGTCAAGGGGTTGGACGGCGTGTGGCACCGCCTGGTGCGGGACTGACCGGTCACAGGTGGGCGCGGGCCCAGGTGGCGAAGTCGGTGACGGGGAGGTCGAACGCCCTGGCGAGGTGGGGGCGGGCGGGCTGGCCGGTGGCGTTGAGCCACTCGTGGGACGCGCCCATGGGCGGCATGCCGGCGGCCAATGCCTCGGCCTCGGACAGGTCGGGTGCGGACAGCGGGGTGCCCAGGACGGTCGTGAGGGTGGCGGCGATCTCGGTCATCGAGCGGTGGTCGCCCGCCAGTTCCAGTTCCGCGGCGTGGAAGCGGTCGGGGTCGGCGAGGGCCGCGGCCGCGGCCGTGCCGATGTCGGACACCGCCACCAGGGACAGCCGGGTGTCCGGGCGCAGCACGCTCACCAGGCCGCCCTCGACGCCGCGCGGGAACAGGAACTTCATGGAGGGGAGGAAGTTCTCCATGAAGAAGGCCGGCTTCAGCAGGGTCCAGCGGGCGAAGCCGGCGGCGCGCACGTGGTCCTGGATCGCGGACTTGGCGCCCAGGGTCGGTTCCATCGACGTCCAGCGGCCCTCGGCCCAGCCGGGCGCGGACGTGTGCTGACCGGCACCGCTGACCGAGGTGTGCACGAACTGCGGCACGCCCGCGGCTTTCGCGGCCTCCACCAGGTTGACGCCCTGGGTCACCTCGCCCGCGAAGTCGAAGCCGGTCGCGGTGATCGCGGGCATCTGCACGGAGAACACGGCGCGGACGCCGGTGGCGGCGCGGACCAGGGAGTCGCGGTCGTGCAGGTCGCCGGTGACGAGGTCCGCGCCGAGCGCCTCGACGGCCCGGGCCCGGTCGGTGTCCGGGTCGCGCACCAGGGCGCGGACGGGGACGCCCGCCGCGCGCAGGGCCCGAGCGGTGGCGCCGCCCTGGCGGCCGGTCGCGCCGGTGACCAGGACGGGTGCGGGAGTGGGCATGGGTGCTCCTCGAGCTAAATGGCGGGGTCCGCCGTTTCGGTGTCCGGTACGATACGGCGGGCCCCGCCACTTGAGCAAGCACCCTCGGAGATGACGCCGTGCCCGACCGCCAGCGCGCCGACGCCGTGCGCAACTACGCGCGCATCCTCGCCGTGGCGGAGGACGAGGTCGCGACGCACGGCGCGGGCGCGTCGCTGGAGCAGATCGCGCGGACCGCCGGGGTCGGCTCGGCCACCGTGCGCCGGCACTTCCCGACCCGCCGTGCCCTGCTGGAAGCGGTGTCCCGCAAGCGGATCGACGCGTTGTGCGGCCGGGCGCGCGACCTGGCGGACACCGCCGACAGCCGGGACGCGCTGCTCACCTGGATGGACGACGTGGTGGCCTACTGCGTGTCCGCCCGCGGCCTGGCCGCCGCACTGGCCTACGACGGCGCCGAACCGGAGTCGGTGCACGAGAACTCCTGCTCGGCGGCGCTGGAGAACGCCGGCGACCCGCTGCTGGGCCGCGCGGTCGAGGACGGCGCGGTGCCGGCGGGCGTCACCGTCTCCGACCTGATCGCCCTGGCCGTCGGCGTCGTCCTGGCCACCGAGCACCACCCGGACCCCGCCGACCGCGCGGACCGGCTCTTCCGGCTGGCGGTCGCCGGCCTGAGTCCGCGGCCCGCGGCGGGCTGATCGGCACGTCGACCGGGCCCGCCGGGCGTTCCACGGCATGATCGGGGCATGGTCGACGGGCCGGACGAGGCGCGCGACGTGTCCAACAGCGTCGCCGGTGGCGTGCCGGACATGCTGGTGCAGGCCGGGGTGGTCCACGGCGACGTGCACCAGCACCGGCACGCGTCGCGGACGACCGCGCGGTTGCCCTACCGGTTCGGCCGGGTGCCGCCGCGCGCGGACGCGTTCCAGCGGCGGCGGCTGCCGGTGGACGACGCGCACACCGTGGTGCTGACGGGCCCGGGCGGCGCGGGCAAGACCCAGCTCGCGGTGGACCACGCCGAGCGGGCGTGGACGTCCGGCCTGGTCGACCTGCTGGTGTGGGTGACCGCGGGCGACCGGGACGCGGTGGAGGCGGACTACGCCACGCTCGCCGCCGACCTCACCGGGGTCGAGGACGCCAGTCCGGCCTCGGGCGCCCGGAGGCTGCTCGGCTGGCTGGTGTCCACCCGTGCCCGCTGGCTGATCGTGCTGGACGACGTGCGGGTGCCGGGCGACCTGGACGGCCTGTGGCCGCCGCGCACCGGTTCCGGGCGCACCCTGGTGACGAGCCGCCGGGCGGACGCGGCCCTGCTCGGCGGCCGGTCCGTGCTGCCGGTGGGCATGTTCGTGCCGGCCGAGTCGGCCGCCTACTTCGCGGCGAAGCTCGCGCCGTGCCCCGGACTGGGCGAGGGCGCGGGCGAGTTGGCGAGCCGGGTGCAGCACCTGCCCCTGGCGTTGGCGCAGGCCGCCGCCTACCTGATGGACCGCGGCCTGACCTGCGCGGAGTACGTGCGGCGGTTCGACGACACGCGGCGGAGGTTGGCGGCGCTGCTCCCCGAGCCGGGCGCGGTGCCCGACGAGTACCGGGGCACGGTCGCGACGACCTGGTCGTTGTCGGTCGACCTCGCCGACCGGCTCGAGCCGAGGGGGTTGGCCGGTCCGCTGCTGGAGGTGGCGTCGATGCTCGACCCGGAGGGCATCCCGGCGGTCGTGCTGACCACGCCCGCGGTGTTGGGCCACCTCGCCGCGGCGGTGGGTCGTGAGGTCGACGCGGAGCAGGCGCAGGACGCCTTGACGTGCCTGGGCCGGCTGAACCTGGTGACGGTGCGACCGGATCGGCCGCACGGCGAGGTCCGGGTGCACGGCCTGGTGCAGCGGGCGACCCGGGACACCGTGGACGACGACCGCGCGGCGGGCCTCGCCGACGTGGTGGCGCGCTCGCTGCTGGAGGCGTGGCCGTCGGTGGAGCGCGACGTCGTGCTGGTGGAGGTGCTGCGCGCGAACACGGCGGCGTTGCGCGCGGTCGCGGGGCGGTGGTTGTGGTCGCCGGGCTGCCACCCGCTGCTGCGGCGGGTCGCGGACAGCCTGGGTGCCGGCGGTCGGTCCGCCGAGGCCCGCGACTACCTCGACCGGCTGGCGCGGGACGCGGCGGACCGACTCGGACCCGACCACCGCGACGCGCTCGCGCTCCGGACCGAGGCTGCCGGGTGGGCCGGTCGCGCCGGCGCGCCGGGTGACGCCGTTGCGCTGCTGGAGGTGCTGTTCGCCGACCACCTCCGCGTGCTGGGCAAGGACCACCGGGACACGCTGAACGCGCGGGCCGAGTTGCAGTACTGGCGGGTTCGGCACCAGTTGACCGCCTACGGGGTGACCCGGACGTCGGCGGAGGCGCTGGCGGCGATGCGCAAGGTGCTGGCCGACCAGACCCGGGTGCTGGGCGACCTGCACCCGGACACGCTGGCCATGCACGACCGGGTCGCGTCGACGCTGGCCGCGCTCGGGGAGCCCGCCGCGGCCGCGGAGTCGTTCGCCCGTCTGCTGCACGACCGGACGCGGGCCTTCGGGGCGTCGCACCTGACGGTGTTCGCCACCCGGAACAACCTCGCGATGTGCCTGGCCGAAACGGGCGAGGTCGACTCGGCGGTGGCCGCGTTGCGGGACGTGCTGGTGGATCTGGGCCTGGTGGTGGGCGCGGAGCACGTGGACGTGTTGACGGTGCGCGGCAACATCGAGTTCTGGCGGGCGGAGTGCGGTGATCGGGTCGCCGCGACCGAGGCGCTGCGCGTGCTGGTGGCCGACCAGGAGCGGGTGCTGGGGCGCAGGCACCCGCTGACCTTGACGACGCGCGGTCACCTCGCGCGCCGGCTCGGCGACGGTGGTGACGCGATCGGCGCGCTGCTGATGTTCGAGGAGTTGCTCGCGGACCGCCTGGAGGTGGCGCCGGCGGACGACCCGGAGGTGCGCACGACGTGCAGCAACGTCGCCTACTGGCGCAGCGTCGTGAACGGTTGAGGCATTCGCGGTCGGGAAACCCGGTCGGCGGGACCGGATCTTAGTGCGACGGATTTGTCGGCGGTTGTCCGGCAGTGCACGGGAATTGGCGTCCGGTGATTCGATTTCCGTGTCGGAAAAGCGGAGTTGAATGACTTTTCGTTTCCCGGAGGGCCGGCTAGCGTCGGCGGCGGCCACCGGCGACGACGTGGAGGACAGAGCACATGACCAGCCCGTACGAGCACCTGATCGTCCGGAAGATGCAGAGCTGCCTCGACGACCTCGTCAACGAGGGCGCGGCGGCCGGTGCTCCCGAGCCGGACAACGTGGGCGCCGCGTTGGCGTTGATGCGGGCCAAGGACGTGCCGGAGAGCAAGATCCACCTGACCTACACCTGGGTGCACGAGTGCACCGAGCCGGTGGAGTGGGTGAAGGAGCACGAGCACGATTACGACGAGGTGCTGATCTGGCACGGCAACGACCCGCACGACGTGGACGACCTCGGCGCCGAGATCTACCTCGACATCGAGGGCGTGCGGCACACCATCACGACCAGCGGGTCGATCTACATCCCCGCCGGCACCAAGCACTGCCCGCTCGGCTTCGTCCGCGTCGACCGGCCGTTCCGGTTCAGCGCGCTGTCGCTGGCGCCGAACTACGACTCGGAGCGACCGGCCTCCTGACGCGGACCGGTCGACCGCGGCCGGATCGGGTTCCCGCACCACGGGGGACCCGATCCTCGGCGTTCCCGGGGTGCGCGCGGCGATCGGGGTGACCACACTGGGGCCCAGGGAGGTCCTCATGTGCCGGTTGTTCGGGCTGTCCGCCGCGCCCCGCCGGGTCCGGGCGGCGTTCTGGTTGCTCGACGCGCCGGACAGCCTCGCCCGGCAGAGCAGGCGGGAACCCGACGGGACCGGGCTCGGTGTGTTCGGCGCGGACGGCACGCCCCTGGTGGACAAGGCGGCGCTGGCGGCCTACCAGGACGTCGCGTTCGCCCGGGAGGCCCGGGAACGCGAGTCGACCACGTTCCTCGCGCACATCCGCTACGCCTCCACCGGCGGGCTGGACCCGCGCAACACCCACCCGTTCGTCCAGCACGGCAGGCTGTTCGCGCACAACGGCGTCCTCGCCGACCTGCCGACGCTCGAGGCCGAGCTGGGCGACTACCGGGACCTGGTCGAGGGCGACACCGACTCGGAGCGGTTCTTCGCGCTGATCACCCAGCGGATCGACGAGCAGGACGGCGACGTGGGCGCGGGGATCGCGGCCGCCGCCCGCTGGGTCGCCGAGCACGTCCCCGTCTACGCGATCAACCTGGTGCTGACCACGCCGACCGAGCTGTGGGCGCTGCGCTACCCGGACACCCACGACCTGTTCGTCCTCGAACGCGCGGCCGGCGGTCCGCACGGCCACCGGCACCTGGAGCACGCGAGCACCGCCGGTCGCATCCGGGCCCGGTCGGGCGATCTGGCCGACCACCCGTCCGTGGTGGTCGCGACCGAGCGCATGGACGAGGACCCGGGCTGGCGGCCGTTGCTCCCCGGCGAACTGCTGCACGTCGACCCGCACCTGACCGCCACCCGCACCACCGTCGTGACCGGACCGCCGCGCCACCCGCTGTCGCTGCGCCACCTCGGCGCCCGCGCCGCCGCGTCCCAGACCTGAGGAAGGCCCATGCCGCTGAACGAGCCCTCGGACCCCGCCCGCGCGCAGGTGGCGGTCAACCCGGTGTTCACCCGCGAGCCGGTGCGGATACCCCGGGACCGGTTGCCCGAGGGCGAGTTGGACGCCGACATCGCCTACCAGGTGGTGCACGACGAGCTGATGCTCGACGGCAACGCGCGGCTCAACCTGGCGACGTTCGTGACGACCTGGATGGAACCGCGCGCCCAGGACCTGATGACCGAGTGCTTCGACAAGAACATGATCGACAAGGACGAGTACCCGCGCACCGCCGAACTGGAGCGGCGGTGCGTGCGGATGCTCGCCGACCTGTGGCACGCGCCCGCGCCCGACGACGCGCCCGGCTGCTCGACCACCGGGTCCAGCGAGGCGTGCATGCTCGCGGGCCTGGCCCTCAAGCGCCGCTGGCAGCACCGCCGGCGCGCGGCGGGCCTGTCGACCGACCGGCCGAACATCGTGATGGGCGTGAACGTCCAGGTGTGCTGGGAGAAGTTCGCGAACTACTGGGACGTCGAGGCGCGGCTGGTGCCGATGGCGGGCGACCGGTTCCACCTGACCGCCGAGGAGGCGGTGGCCCGCTGCGACGAGAACACGATCGGCGTCGTGGCGATCCTCGGGTCCACCTTCGACGGGTCCTACGAGCCGGTCGCGGAGATCTGCGCGGCGCTGGACCGGGTGCACGCCGACGGCGGTCCGGACGTGCCGGTGCACGTGGACGGCGCGTCGGGCGCGATGATCGCCCCGTTCTGCGACCCGGACCTGGAGTGGGACTTCCGGCTGCCCCGGGTCGCGTCGGTCAACACCTCCGGGCACAAGTACGGGCTGGTGTACCCGGGCGTGGGCTGGGTGGTGTGGCGCGACGCCGCCGCGCTGCCCGACGACCTGGTGTTCAAGGTGAACTACCTGGGCGGCGACATGCCGACGTTCGCGCTGAACTTCTCCCGACCCGGCGCGCAGGTCGTCGCGCAGTACTACACGTTCCTCCGGTTGGGCCAGGACGGGTTCCGCCGGGTGCAGCGGTACTGCCGCGAGGTCGCGTCCGGCCTGGCCGACCGGATCGCCGCGCTCGGCGCGTTCAAGCTGGTCACCGACGGCCGGCAGTTGCCGGTGTTCGCCTTCACCCTCGCCGACGGCGAGGAGGGCTACTCGGTGTTCGACGTGTCGAGCGCGTTGCGGGAGCAGGGGTGGCTGGTGCCCGCGTACACCTTCCCGGAGGGCCGGACCGACCTGGCGGTGCTGCGCGTGGTGGTGCGCAACGGTTTCAGCCACGACCTGGCCGACCTGTTCGTGGACGCGCTGGAACGCGCCCTGCCGGGCCTGCGCCGGCAGTCCGAACCCCGGCACGGCGCGGAGTCCGCCTCGTTCTCGCACGGCGCGGCACCGTCCACATCGGACTGAACCCGGCGGCGCCGTAACGTTCGCCCCTCCCGGCCGAGATCACCCACCGGGAGGACGTATGCGCAGGATCATGCCGATCTACCTGGTGGTCAACACGTCGGTGTCGATGGCCGCCCGGCTGCCCGAGGTCGAGCACCTGATGACGGCGCTCGGCGACGAGCTGCTGTACTCGCCGGTGCTCGGCGACCGGGTGCGGTTCTGCCTGGTCACCTTCTCGGACACGGCCCGGTGCGCGCTGCCGCTGGCCGATCTGACCGAGGGGTTCGAGCCGCCCCGGTTCGCGGTGGGCCGGGAGACGCGGTTCGCGCCGGTGTTCGACCTGCTGGCCAAGCTGATCGCCTCGGACACGGCGACGCACGTGGCGCTGGGCATCGCCTTCTACCGGCCGCTGGTGGTGGTGCTGACCGACGGCGTGCCGCTGGACCGGGGCTGGAACCGCTCGTTCGACCGCTACCACCGGAGCAGCCATCCGCGCCTCCTCCTGGTCACCGTCGGCCTGGATCCCGCTCGCGCGGAGGCCCTGGGCGCGGACCTGCTGGCGTCCGGCGTGCGGGTGCTGGACGACGCGCCGGACCAGCCGTTGGCGGCCCAGCTGAAGTCGTTGCTGATGGCGCAGTTGGAGCAGTTGACGACCTCGCGGCTGGTCGTGCGGCCGGAGGACCTGTGACGGCGTCGTTCCCGGTCGTGCCGGCGGAGGTGCCGGTCGCCGAGGTCGGGCCCGGCGAGCAGGTCGGTCGAGGTGGCGCGTCGACCGTCTTCGCCCTGGCGGGCGAGCGGAAGTCCTTGCTGTACAAGAAGTACGACGAGCTGCGGGGTCGGGTCGCGCTCGACCACCTGGTGCACGTGCACACCGAACTGGACGTCGAGCAGGCGGCGTACGCGCGCGAGCGGTTGGCGTGGCCGGTGGCGGTGGTGCTGTCCGGCGGACGGGCGGTCGGCACGCTGGTGGTGCGCGCCGGCGCGGAGTTCCACTTCGCGCTGCCGACCGGGCGCACCCGCGTGCGGGACCTGAACCACCTGCTGTACGAGAAGCGCTCGGAGCGGCTCGGCGTCGTCCGGGCCACCGACCGGCAGAAGGTCGAGCTGCTGCGCGAACTCGTGGCCGTGCTGTCGTGGCTCGACGTCCGCGGCCTGGTGCACGAGGACCTGGCCGCGCACAACGTGCTCTGGTCGCTGGACCCGCCCGCGGTGTTCGTGCTGGACTGCGATTCGGTGCGCGCGGTGGCCGTGCCGAGCGACCAACCGCTCTACACCACCGTCGACTGGACCGATCCGCGCGTGCTGGCCACGCCGGGCAGCAGGCCGGACCGGGCGTCGACCTCGTACCTGTTGGGCCTGCTGAGCGCGCGCGTCCTGGTCTCGCCGTACTGGCACCCCGGCGACCCGCTGCCGGGCGACCGGGTGCCGGCGGCGCTGGTCCCGCTGGTGGCCGGGGCCTGCGGACCGGTGGGCGACCGGCCATCGCTCGCGGAGTGGAGCCGGGCGGTCGGCCGGGCGTTGCCGCAGACGGTGAACGAGGTCGTGGAACCGGAGCCGGTGGCCGATCCGCGGGCGGGCGGGACGGGCGACCGGGTCGCGTTCCTGGTGGGACTGCTGGTGGGGATGTGCGTGGCGGTGTACGTGCTGGTGGGTTTCCTGTGACGCGGCCGCCGCTGCTGGTCGGCCTGTCCGAGTGGGCCGGGCACGCCGCGCAGGTCACGACGGTGGTCGCCGGGGTGTCCTCCGCGTTCGGCTGGGTGCTGGTGGCCCGGTTCTACGGCGCGCTCGGGGTGGAGCCGGAGGAGGTGGGGATCACCGTCTCGTCGCTGGTGGTGCGCGCGTTCCTGATGGGACTGCTGGCGTTGCTGCTGGTGCTGGCCGTCCGCTGGTTGCAGCGGCGCGCGGCGTCGGCGGGGTCGATCGACCTCGTGCTGTCGACCGACCTCGTGCTGGCCGCGGGCAAGGACGTCCGGTCACTGGTCGTCCGCCTCCCGTTGCGCGGCGGGTTGTGGGTGCGCGGCCTGACGGGCTTCCTGGTCGGGTTCTCGGTGGTGTTCCTGGCGGTGCTGCCGTTCCGGCTGGGCGACCGGTTCGCGGCCGACGCCCGCGCGGGCGTGCCGGTGGAGTTCGGGGTGCTGGGCATGTCGGTGATCCGGGTGACGCCGGCCCGGTTGGCGGCGGCCGATCCCGGCGCGCCGGCGCCGACCACCGACTGCGTGCTGCGGTTGGGCGGCAACGCCGGCACGTCGCTGTTCGTCGTCCACGGCGCGGTCGTGCGGGTGTCCGACCAGAACGTGACGGTGTACTCGCCCTGCTGAGGCGCGGTCAGCGGATCGCGGGCAGGGTGCGCAGTTGGCGGCGGGAGGTGATCGACAGCTTGCGGAAGATGTTGCGCAGGTGGGCGTCGACCGTGCGGGGGCTGACGAACAGGGTCGCGGCGACCTCCTTCGAGGTGGCGCCCTCGGCGACCAGGCGGGCGATGTGCACCTCCTGCACGGTCAGCGCGTCCCGGGTCGGCGAGGTGCGGCTGCGCGCGCGTTCGCCGGTGGCCCGCAGCTCGGTCGCCGCCCGCGCCGCGAACGCCTCCGCGCCCACCTCGGTCAGCAGTTCGTGCGCCCGGCGCAACGCCTCCCGGGCGTCCCGGCGGCGGCCCTGGCGGCGCAGCCACTCGCCGTGCACCAGGTGCGCGCGGCCGAGCCACACCCCGACCCGACCGGCCTCCAGCTGCGCGACGGCGTTCCGGTAGGCGTCCTCGTCGTCGGCGACCAGCGCGCGGGCGCAGGCCTCGACGCCCAGGCCCCACGGCTGCCCGCCGGCGGCCGCGCGTTCGGTCAGCGTCGCCAGCGCGGCCCGGGCCTCCTCGTCCCGACCGCAGCGGACGGCCGCCTCGACCAGTTCGGGCAGGGCCAGACCCGCCATGCCGAGGTCACCGGTCGCGACGGTCCGCCGGGCGGCCTCCAGCGCGGCGGGGTAGTCGGCCAGGCCGTTGTGCAGGACCGCGGTCGCGTACTGCACGCTCAGGCTCATCCCGGGACCGACCCGGGCGAACAGGTCCGCGGCCTCGGCCCGCCTGCCGCGCAGCGCGGCCAGGTGCAGCCGGGGGTAGACCAGCGGCGCGGCGCCGGTGGCCTCCGCGATCGCCTCCTCCTCGGAGATCATCTCCTGGGCCGCGCCGAAGTCGCCGGTGTGCGCGGTGGCGGTGGCGAGCATCGCCAGCCCGATCGGCAGCACGTGGAACGAGCCGGACTCGCGGCCCGCCGCGGTGGTGCGGGCGGCGATGCCGCGCAGGGCGTCGGCGTCCCAGAGTTCCAGCGCCAGCAGGAAACCCAGGGTGGGCCAGCGAGTCCACACCGGGTCGTCGCGGTCGGCCACGAGCGGGCGCAGCAGCGCGGCGGCGGCCCGGTGGCCGCGGTCGGCCAACGCGACCACGCCGTCCAGCAGCACGTCGGAGCTGCCCGGCGGGCCGGGTGCGGGCGGCGCGTTCCGGGCCGCCCCGATCGCCGCGTCCCACCCGCCGGTCAGCAGGCCCATCTCGACCGCGTCCACGTGGATGGTGCGCGCGACCTCGGGTTCCTTGCCCGCGACCGCGGCGGCGGCCCGCAGGAGGTGGTCGGTGGGCGCGTCCTCGCCCCGGAAGCGGGCGAACGAGATCCGGCCGCGCAGCAGGTCGACGCGGTGGTCGTCGGCGGGCACGGCGGGCAGCAGCCCGGCCGCCGCGTCGAAGTCGCCCGCGGCCAGCCTGGCCTCGGCCGCCGCCAGCACCCGCTCGACCCGCAACCCCGGCTCGAGCGTCGCCGCGGCGGAGCGCTCCAGGAACGCGGCCGCGGCGGCCACCCCGCCCCGGGCCTGCGCGCGGGACGCCGAGTCGGCGAGCGCGGCGGCCACGTCCTCGTCCGGTCCGACGGACGCGAGCGCGCGGTGCCAGGCGACCCGGTCCGGGTCGGTGAGCGGGTCGCCGACCCGGGCGAGGGCGGCGTGCGCGCGTCGGCGTTGCGGCTCGGTCGCGGCGCGGTACACCGCCGAGCGGGCCAGCGGGTGCACGAACCGCACCCGCGTGCCGAACTCGACCAGCGGCACGCCCCGCGCCGCGGCGTCCTCGACGCCCAGCAGCGCCGCCGCCCGCCACAGCAGCCCGGGATCGCCGACGGGCTCGGCCGCGGCCACCGTGAGCAGCAGGCGCACCTCGGGCGACAACCCCTCCAGACGGGCCCGGAAGCTGCGTTCGGCGGCGGCGGGCGCGGGCAGGTCGAAACCGCCCGCCAGGCCGCGCAACCCGGCCGTGCGGGCGAGTTCGACCACGGCCAGCGGGTTGCCGCGCGCCTCGGCCAGGACGCGGTCGCGCACCTGCTCGTCCAGCGGCGCCCGGATCTCGCGGGCCAGCAACGCGCGCGCCTCGGGCTCGCCGAGCGGTCGCACGTCGACCCGCGGCAGGGTGTCCAGCTCGGCCACGTCCGCGCGGGCGGCGAACACCACCGCGACCTGTTCGGCGGCCACCCGGCGGGCCACGAACGCCAGTGCCCTGGCCGACGCGCGGTCCAGCCACTGGGCGTCG
The DNA here is from genome assembly GCF_040642015.1 of Actinosynnema sp. NPDC020468. Lineage (NCBI taxonomy): Bacteria > Bacillati > Actinomycetota > Actinomycetes > Pseudonocardiales > Pseudonocardiaceae > Actinosynnema > Actinosynnema sp. NPDC020468. The sequence goes on along the minus strand of NZ_JBFAEO010000007.1, from coordinate 154,532 downwards.
TCCACGACGCACAGCAGCGGCCGGTCGTGCTCCAGCAGCAGACCCAGCGTCGCCGCGCCGGCCAGGAACGGGTCGGGGGTGCCGGTGTCCAGCCCGAACGCGATCCGCAGCGCCGCGCGGTGCCGGGTCGGGAGCGCGTCGAGGTGCTCCAGGAGGGGCACGCACAGCTGGTGCAGCGCCGAGTACGGCAGGTCGGTCTCGAACTCGACGCCGGAGGCACACACGACCAGGAAGTCGGTCGCCGAGGTCGTGAGCTGGTCGAGCAGGGCGCTCTTGCCGATGCCGGGCTCGCCGCGCACCACCGCCGCGCCGCCGCGCGATCCCCGCGCCTCGTCGAGCAGCACCTGGAGTCGCGACGTCTCGTCACGTCGTCCGAGCAGACCGTCCATGTGCCCGGATCATGACGGACGAACCGGGCGGATTTCCAGTGTTCCGCCGAGGAGCCCGAGGCGATCCGGCCCACTCGGCGATCCGATCTACGCAGTTCTCACCGACGCGGAGGGTGTCGACGGCCCGGCAGAGTCGATCGCGACAGCACGGACCGCACTCGGAGGAGAAGTCATGACGACCACCCCGTCCCGCCGGCTCGGCGCCCGCGCCGCCCTGCTCGTGCTCCCGCTGGTCGGCCTGCTCGGCGCCACCGCCGCGCCCGCACAGGCCACGCCCGACCGCGGCACGGCGCCGCTCGGCTGCCGCGGCGAGACCGTGGACCGGAACGCCGAGATCCGCTACCGCGCCGAGACCGTGATCGACGCGCCGCTGAGCCGGATCTGGGACCTCCAGACCGACGTGGAGCGCTGGCCGTCCTGGCAGAAGCCCGTCACCGGCGCGAAGCGCCTGGACCACGGCCCGCTGCGTCCGCGCTCGCAGTTCCGCTGGACCACCCCGGCGCCGCCCACGCCGACGACCCCCGGTACCACCCTGGTGATCACCTCGACGGTGCGCCAGGTCCAGCGGCAGGAGTGCCTGCGCTGGACCGGGCCCGCGATCGGCGAGAGGTTGAGCATCGACCAGGGCGTGCACGTCTGGACCTTCACCCGGGTCCGGGGCGGCGTGCTGGTGCGCACCGAGGAGACGTGGACCGGCGCGCAGGTGGAGACCGACGTGCCCACCGCCACCTACTACCTCGGCGAGGGCCTCAAGGCGTGGCTGGCGGACCTGAAGACCGCCGCCGAGTCCCGGTCCTGAGCCGGGTTCTTCACAGTCCCCGGTGCCGGCGGGGGGTCGAACCCGGTGTCGCGGGCCGTGGTTTCACAGAGTTGGCGGTGGCGCGCCGGGGCGTTGCGCGCGGTGCCGGGTGCGGGTCATCCTTGCCGGTGATCCGACGACCCGGCCCCCGGAAGGCACGCGCATGGCACCCACGACCCACGACGTCCCGGCGAGACCGGTCCTGACCTTCGCGGCCGGCCACCGCTGCGACCGGTACCGCGTGGTCGAGGGCTTCTACGAGTGCTGCCACGGCAACGTGCGCCGGGTTCGCGACCTGCGGCCGCGAGGCGTGCCGTCGGGAAGGTGAACACTCGGGTCGGTCCGGTCGACAGGTTGGTCGCGGATCTTGTGCTCGTCGTGGCCCGGTGGGCACGATCGGGGCATGGGTAGGCGAATCGTATTCACGTTCTTCGCGCTGGTGGCCCTCGTGGCGGTCGGGACGCCGGTCGGCGCGACCGCGGCGCCGGTGGGGCCGAAGATCGCGGCGTACAACGTGTTCATGCTGTCCCGGGCGCTGTACCCGAACTGGGGGCAGGTGGCGCGGGCGGACCTGATCGCGCGGCAGGGCGTGCTCGCCGGGCAGGACGTGGTGGTGCTCGAGGAGCTGTTCGACAACACCGCGGGCGACCGGCTGCTGGCCAACCTGGCCGACGCCTACCCGAACCGGACGCCCACGGTCGGCCGGACAAAGGCCGGATGGGACGCCACGAGCGGGTCGTACCGCGACGCGGCGGCCGAGGACGGCGGGGTCGCGGTGCTCAGCCGGTGGCCCATCACCAGGCGGGTGCAGCACGTGTACCGGGACGGGTGCGGCGCGGACCGGTTGGCCAACAAGGGTTTCGCCTACGTCCGACTCGCCACGCCGACCGGCGCGGTGCACGTCGTCGGCACCCACCTCCAGGCCGAGGACTCCTCCTGCGCCGTCCCGTCGGGCTCGGTGCGGGCCGCGCAGCGCGCCGAGATCGCGGACTTCCTGGCGGCGGAGCGGATCCCGGCCGGCGAGCCGGTGTACGTGGCGGGCGACCTGAACGTGATCCGCGGCGGCGCCGAGTACCCGGCGATGCTCCGCGACCTGCGCGCCGCGACGCCGACGTTCACCGGCCACCCGTACTCGTGGGACTGCGCCGACAACAGCGTCTGCCGCGGCCAGTACGGGCCGGAGTACGCCTCGGAACACCTGGACTACGTGCTGACGCTCCAGGGTCCGGTGCTGACCAACGAAACCCGCCGGGTGAAGAGTCCGGTGTGGACGGTCACGTCCTGGTTCAAGACCTACTCCTACACCGACTACTCCGACCACTACCCGGTCTTCGCCTCCTGACCGACGAACTCCCGCAACGGGGCGGGAAGTCCGCTCGGCCCGTCGAGCCGGTCGAACCGGCCTTCGGGCCACACGTGCCGCAACCGCGCGATCATGTCGCGCTGGAACAGGGCCAGGAGCGCCGTCGTGGCCCGCGATGACGGCCGGCCACCGTCCAGGACGCCGGTGACCAGACTCGCTCGTCCCACGCCCAGTGACGTCGCCCGCCATTCCCCGCACGCCTCTCCGGGTGTGGAGGCGAGTTCCGCCTCCACCGCGGCGCAGAGGTCCAGCGCCCACTGCTCCAGGCGACCGGCGGTGAGCCAGCCGGCGCGCAGGTCGGCGAGGGGCGTCGTCCGGGCCAGTGCGCGCAGGTGGTCGGTGAACGGACCTTCCGGCAGGAAAGCCAACGCGCCGTGCGTGTCCACCAACGGGTTGCCGACCTGCGGCAGGTGGTGTTCCAGGTCGTGCGGCAGCAGGGTCGGGGCGCCTCGAGCTCCGAGTGCCCGGGCGCCGGCGGCGAGGCTGCCGACGTCGACCGCCCCGGCGCCGTCGGCCACGACCTCGATCCCGAGCTCCCGGAACTCCGAGGGCCTCAGCTGCGCACCGTCGTCGGCCGCGCCCAGGACCGGCGCGGCCAGGGCGAACACCCGGTCGTCGATGGCGCGGACCCTGGCCGGAACCAGGCCCTTGCCCGAGTGGGGGTAGTCGGTGGGCGCCGGGTCGAGGACGGACTCGAACGCCGCGCGGACCGTTCGCTCGGGCACCGCGAGGTTCTCGCCGAACGCGCGCAGCGCCAGGTGGTGAGGACGGTTGCCGGGCGCGGTGTGCGTGGCCAACCAGACCACCAGTTCCAGGGTGCCCGCGACGGGTTCCGAGCTGCTTCCCCTGCCCCGCCCCAGTCCTCGTCGCCGGTTCGGGGCGACGAGGCCGCGCTCGCGCCACCGTTCGACCTGCCGCGCGGTGACCTCGACACCCCGCGCGGCCGCCGAGGCGATGAGGGCGTGGTCTGCGCTGCTCGGCGCGGAACGGGGCATCGCGCCAGGGTGGCCCGTTGGAACCCCCCGAGGTCGTGCGACACGCGGTTGCACCGCGCTGGTCCACTCGTCGGTGACGACAACGGATCGATCAGGAGGTAGACCGTGGCACCGTTTTCCACTCCACCCGGGACCGGACGTGGAGGTGTGTGGGCGCACGTGTTCTCAGTGGTGGTGGCGCTGCCCTTGGTGGTCGTGGTGATCGGGCTGCTGCCCGTGTTCTTCGTCGGGCCGTTCCTGTCGGCCCGCCACCACCGCCTGCTCTTGCGGCTCGTCGCCGATCTGGCCGCCTGGACCGGGGTGGTGTGCGGCGTGGTCAGCCCGGGGAACCGTCGGAGGTGACGCGGGCGGCGTGGTCGATTGTCGCCCGGTGGGCCCGCCAGAAGTCGTCGTCCTTCTCCGGTGCCGTGTCCGTGACGCCGTCCAGCTGTTCGCGGAGGATGTCGGCGTGACCGGCGTGCCTGCTCGTCTCGGTGAGCAGGTGGACCAGGACGTCGAACAGGGTCACGGTCGGGCTCGGCCACCACGGCACGTGGCCGGGCGCGTCCAGCGGCAGGGTGTCGATCGTGGTGTCGGTGTGGGCGCGGACCCGGTGGTGGAGCGCGAGGACGTCGGAGCGGGACTCGTGCTCCGCCGCCCACAGGTCGGCGCTGCGGGCGGACTCGTCGTCCCAGCGGGGGAGTGGGTCCGGGAACGGGCGGCCGAAGACCTCGCCCAGGTACCTGGCCTCCCAGGTCGCCAGGTGTTTGACCAGGCCCAGCAGGTTCGTGCCGGTGCGGGTCAGGGCGCGGCGGACGTCGTGGTCGGACAGGCCGTCCAGCTTCGCGAGCAGCGCGTCGTGGGTGTCGCGCAGGTCTTCGCGCAGGCGGGCCTTGGCGTGGGAGTCGATCACGGGTTCGAGCCTGGCAGGTCGGCGCGCCGGGCTCCACCCGCGGTCGGCGCGGCGAGGTGGTCCACCACGGCGGCGAGCGGCATCCGGGTGTCCAGCACGAGCGTGGCCGACGCGCGCGGCAACGGCTCGACCGCGGCGGTGTCCGCGGCGATGCGGGCGCGGTCCCGCGCGGAGTGGCCGAAGGGGTTGCCGGCGCGGTGGGTCACGCGGTCCAGCAGTACCTCCAACGGCGCGGTGAGCAGCACGACGTGGGCGCGGCGCGGGTGAAAAGACGCGCTGGTTGCGCACCGTGCCGGCCAGGAACAGCGGTTCGCCGGTGCGCCCGTGCGCGGTCGGCAGGGCGTCGATCCGGTCCTCGCGCCACCGCGGGTCCGCGCCGTCCGGGCCGGGTGCGGTCCAGTCGCCGTAGTCGGTGTCCACGACCCGGAAACCCCGGTGCGCCAACGAGGTCAGGGCGGTCGACTTGCCCGCGCCCGACATGCCCGTCACCGGGATCACCGTCACGGCGGGCGACTCCGGAGCCCCGTGACGTGCCGGAGGTCGGACCCCGGCGCGCGGTGGTTCAGTCGGCTCGCGGCGCCGGGGGCTGACCGTCGTCGTCGAGTTCGGCGAGGGTGAAACCGGCGTCGACGGCGGTCGCGCCCGGGATCCGGTCGAGGAGGCCCGCCGGGTCCAGGAGGAGGTGCAGCGCGGCGACCGGGTCGGAGCCGAGGTCGGCGCGGTCCCGCGCGCGGGCCTCGGCCTCGTGCGCCGGGTCGCCGAAGTGCTCGGCCTGGTCGAGGTGGGCAACGGCGGCCTCGTGCAGCGCGGCGGGGTCCTCGATCTCCACCACGATCTCGACCGACACGCGGATCCTGCGCCTCGCCTGCTCGTTCGCCATCGACGCAGAGTAGCCCTCCGACGACAGGGAGTCGACGGATGCGTCACTCCCGGTGTCGGCGGAGGTCCACCAGGACCGGTGACGGGCGGGGTTCGCGGGCGGGAACCCGTCTGCTTCGACGCGAGGTCAGAACTCGCCGCAGCAGGCGTGCACGGACCACTCCGGCTCGTGCCACCAGTGGTCGTCGCCGGTCGGGGGTGGTGGCACGGCGGCCGCGGTGGTGGTGCGGAACGGGGCCAGGAGGTCGGGGACGGTGTGCAGGGTGCCGGCGACCATCACCCGGCGGACGGCCGCCGCGTGGCGGATGTCGGTCAACGGGTCGCCCGCGACGAAGGAGATGTCGGCGAACGCGCCCGGGCGCAGGGTACCCAGCCGGTCCTCCAGGCCGAGCCAGGCGGCCGGGTTGCGGGTCGCCGTGGTGAGCGCCTCCCTCGGCGTGAAGCCGAATTCCACCATCGCGCGGAGGTTCTGGTGGGTGGACGTGGCGACGTTGTCGAGCGGCGCGTCCGTTCCGCTGATCACCAGGCCGCCCGCGCGGTGCACGCGCAGGGCCAGGTCCACCCAGCCGGCCAGGGTTTCCCGGTGGTACGGGTACTCGGGCGTGCCGGCGTTGCCCGCGTCGGCGACGTAGCGCTGGTACTCCCACGGTGGGAACAGGATTCGGGTGCGCTCGTCGTCCACAAGGGACTTGTCGGTGTCGTACAGCGCCCTGGAGTGGAACAGGGTGGGGGTGATCGACATGCCGGACCTCGTGAACAGCTCCACCACGTCCTGGTACGCGCGCCCGGTGCGGCTCACGGTGTGCGAGTAGCCCAGGCGGTTGGTCGCGCCGACGTGCTCCATGCCGTCCATGCCCAGGTTCGCCGCCGGGTACAGGTAGTGCGACGTCAGCCGCAGCCCGGCCCGGTGCGCGGCGCTCGCCGCGGCGCGCTGGAGGTCGACGGGCAGCCGCACGTAGGTCTTGATCAGGTCGTAGTCGAGTTCCCGCGCGCGTTTCAGCTCCTTGTCCAGCTGCGCGCGGGACAGCGTGGGGCGCATGAAGTTGTAGTAGATCCGGGAACCGTCGATCGCCTCGCCCGTGCCGTAGAACCGGGGTCCGACCAGCGCGCCCGCCGCGAGCGCCTCCCGCGTCTCGACCATCTGGTACGCCGGGTCGCCGGGTGAGCGGGTGGTCGTGATCCCGTACGCGAGCCACAGCCGACCCTGCCGCGCGCCCCACGCCCGACCGCGCAGGTGCCAGTGGTTGTGCGCGTCGACCAGACCCGGCAACGCGACCAGGTCGTGCGCGTCGACCACCGGGTCCGTCGTGCCGCGGTGCGCGCGGATCTCCTGCACGCGCCCGTGTTCGACCACCACGTCCACGTCCGTGCGCACGCCGGCGGACTCGCCGTCCCACAGCGCGCCCACGTGCACGATCGTCCGCGGCGGCGGGGTGGCGCGGCGCCAGGTGAAGTCCAGGCGGATGGTGCGGGGCCGGCCGTCGAGCGCGGTGCGGCGGACCTTCCCGTTGCACAGGTAGACGAGCGTGTCGTTGCCCAGCCACGACGGTGAGTCCGTCACCTCGTCGGTGACCTGGCGCGGGTCGCCGAGGAACCGGCCGGCGGCGTCCACGTCGACCACCCACGCGACGCTCTCCACCACGAACGCGAGCCGCCGCCCGTCCGGCGAGAACACCGGGCCGTCGTCGCCGCGGGTCGCGAGGGACCGGAACGGCATCGGCTCGGTGTAGGTCAGGGCGAGCGTGTCGAGGTCCACGGTCAGCACCTGGCTCGTGCCCTCGCGGAACCGGCGCGACACCGGCTTCACGGCGGCGAGCGCGAGCGTTCTCCCGTCCGCCGACCAGGACGGGCGGCCGGGCATGAACAACGTCGGCGTCACCTGGCGTCGCGTGCCGGCGGCGACGTCCAGCACCCACACCACGCCGTCCTGGTCGACGTGGGCGATCCGGCGGCCGTCGGGGGAGAAGCGCGGCAGGGTTTGCGCGCCGCCGGTCGGCGCGAGCACCCGGTCCGCGCCCGAGACCAGGTCGCGCAGGCGCAGCGTCGGCACCCCGGTCCGGTCACCGGAGTAGACGAGCGATCGGCCGTCCGGCGCGAAGTCCGGGTCGGAGTCGAAGAAGTCGCCCTCGGTGATCCGGCGCGGCCGGCCGCCCAGGACCGGGGCGAGGTGGATCGCGTTGAGGGCGCGGAACGCGAGCAGGCGGCCGTCGGGCGACACGACCGGGCTCGCGATGCCCCGCACGGGCTCCGGGCCGGTGGACTCGGGCGGTCGGGTGCGCGGCGCGGCGACCCGCCGGTACGGGACGGTCGCCTCGAACCGGATGTCGGTGACCGTGCCGTCCGGGTCCCGGCGGCGGATCCGGCCGTCGGCGGTGTACAGCGCGGACCCGCCGGTCCACGTCGCGGCGAAGCCGAACACGTCCTCGTCGGTGGTGAGCCGACGGTCGCCGTGCACCAGGAACGACTTCGGGCCCTGCACGAGCGTGTGGCTCAGCGCGCCGTCCGGGCCGAAGCTCGCGCCGTACAACCGTCCGCCGGCCGGCGCGGTGACCACCCGGGTCCGCTCGCCGGTCGCGACCACGACCACGTCGATCGCGGTCTCGTCGACGGTGAACGCGATCCGGGTCCCGTCGGCCGACCAGCGCGGCGCGGCGGCCTCGCCCGGCCCGCCCACCAGCGCGGTGATCGCGCCCGAGGAGACGTCCAGCAGCCACACGCCGTAGTTGCCGCCCCGATCGCTCGTGAACGCGATCCGCCCGCCGTCCGGGGAGAACGCCGGTTCGCGCTCGTCGTGCGGTCCGCTCGTCAGCCGCCGCGGCGCGCCACCGGCGACGTCGACCTGCCAGAGGTGGTACCGACCGTCCCGGTAGGACTGGAACGCGATCCGCCCGCCGTCCGGCGACCAGGTGGGCAGCGTCGCGTCCTGGGACTCGTCGGTGAGCCTGCGGGCCGACCCGCCGCCGGCCGGCAGCACCCAGATCGCCGTCACCAGGTCCACCGCGATCCACCGGCCGTCCGGCGACGGCGCCGCCGAGATGTTCGTGCCCTCGCGCAACGTCGCGGTCGGCCCGTCCGGCTCGGCCGCGGCCGAGGGCGCGGCCACGCCGGCGACACCCAGCACGGCCGCGGCCTGGCCCGACCGGACGAGCAGGTCCCGACGTGAGAAACCTTGTCGTGACATGGAATTCCCCCCCCAGGCGTCGCCCGGCCCGCCGCGACCGGGACGACCCTTGAGTCTGCCGTCGACCTGGTGGGCCGACCACCCGTCGCCCGGGTGACGCCCCGACGCCGTCCGGCCGAACGCGTGCGTCCTCAGTGGACCGAACACGACCGCGCCCGCCCCCGGGGTCCAACACGGGGACGGGCGCGGTGGGGTGCGGTCAGAACTCGTCGGCGCCCGCGAGCTCCTGCTCGAACGCGTCGGCGTCCGCGACCAGCAGCTTCAACGGGCGTTCGAACTCCTCCAGGACGCTCAGGTCCTCCAGCGGCGCGGTGTGCTTGAGCAGCGCCACCCCGTCCACCACGCCCGCGCCGCCGACCAGCGACCCGCCCGCCAGGGTGAGCAGCCGCGCCAGGTCGATCGCGTCCGCCTTGCCCACCGCGGAGGAGATCTCGAGCCAGGCCCGGCCGTCCGCCTCCGGGACGTGGTGGACGGCGACCTGCTGGGTGCGGTCACCCTCCGTGTCGAGTCGGAAGCGCAGCCAGTTGTCCGTCTCCTCCAGCACGTCGTACCGCGTGCGGACGTAGTTGATCACATCGGTCCAACTGGTCACTGTCATCGCCTTTCGCGCGTCCCGGCCGATCACACCGTAGTACGTGACGTCGGGCGCACGGGCGGGAACCGGTCGTGTCGTGGTCCCACCGGGTGAATCCGTCAGAGCCCGTCCGGCTCCACCTTGGCCGCGATCACGTCGGCGGCGGGTCCGGTGGCGCTGATCTCCCGGGTCCGGCCGTCCTCGGTGACGATCTTCACCTTGATCGTGGACCGGCGCTGGCGCAGCCACACCGCGACCGAGCCGGCCAGCACCGTCAGCGCGCCCTCGTTGGACAGGGCGACCGTGACGACGTCCACCACCCCGCCCATCTCGTCCGGCCGCAACTCCCGGCCGGCCGTGCCCACCCGGCCCCGGAACTCCGGCTCGGCGGTCAGCCAGTCCCGCAGCGCGAACACCTCCGCCTGCTCGTCGCGACCACCCTCGACCGATACCCGTGCGTCCACCGCTGTCACCCGTTCCTCAGTTCGTCCAGGTTGTCGTACGTGCCCGTGACACCCGCGAACCGCAACGCCAGCGCCGCGGGCAGCACGTCGGTCCGGAACTCGTCCGGTTCGTCGGACGGTTCGAGCATCGCCGTGAAGAGCGGGGCCGGCACGGGGTCGACGGACCCGTCCACGACCGTCTCCAGCAGGCACGCGCCCAGCTCGAAGCGATTCGGGGTGTGGCCGGCGACCAACCAGTCCTCGTAGGCCTCCACCAGCCCCGACCACGAGCCGTCGAGGTGGAGGCGCATGGTCGTGGGTAGCCGGGGCGGGCTGTAGGTGACGACGCGCGGCACGTGTGGGTCGTCGGCGGTCACCTGGCCCTTCCACGCGGCGCACAGGAAGCGGTGCACGAGCCCGACCTGCTCGGCCCGGGTGAACAGGTGGCGTTCCTCGGTGAACCGGCGTCGCCACGGCAGGAAGTCGGCGGGCTTCGGCGTGCGCCGTGCTCGTCTCCACTCGCGAAGCAACGCCCGGGCCTCCGGGTGGCCGGGCACACCCGGTCCGGGTGGTGTGGTGACCAGCGAGGTTGCTCGGACCAGTACTACCCGAGGATCCACTTGGAGCACGGTCGTGACGATCGAGGTGGCGGCTTGGGTGCTCCCGTCAGGACCGTCGAACAGCATCGCGGGTTCCACCACGTCCAAGGTCAGGTTCAGGTCGCGGCCGGGGTGTCGGACCGTGCCGCGGCCGGAGTCGCTCAACTGGATCAGGTCGGTCAGCGCCGAACCCGCGTTGAGCCCGCCCTGCCGATCGGAGTGGTCGACCGCGGACGGCAGCAGCACCACCGGGTGAATGCGGCGGCGCGGGGCGACCCGGCGCACCGCGTCGTCCACGAGGTGCAGGTAGTCGAGGAACAGACCGGCTCCGGTTCCACCGCTCACCGAGAACGCCACGTACACCTCCCAGTCCTCGTTCGGATCGGTGGCGGATTCGGCGATCCGGTGCACCGCGTCCGTCAGCGGGTCGAGGACGGGGGAGGGCTGTCGGCTCAACGCGTCGAACAGCACCGCGCGCGCCACGGTCGGCAGGCCACCCGAGCCTCTGCCCAGTGGTGTCACCTTGGGCTGGTTCAGCCTGGGCGGCAGCCAGGAGAGCACCTCCTGGTCGAGGTTCGCGCGGAGGTGGGTGGCCACCTTGGCGAAGGAGGAGAACCGGCTCAGGCCCTCCGAGTGGTGGCGGTTGCGGGAGGCCACGCCTCGGTGGGCCGCGTCCGGCACGGCGCCGCGGAGCAGGCGGGGGCCTTCCTCGGCCACGTCGACGTAGACGAACTGCTGGAAGCCCGGCAGTTGGTAGGGGCGCAGGCCGGTTCGAACCAGGGCGGTGCCGTCCGGGCCGCACAGGTCGTCGCGGAGGCGGCGTTCGACCTCGGCGCCGATCCGGATGCCGGTGCCGCCCAGGCCGACGAAGAGGAACGGGCGGTGAACGCGGCGGATCGGAGCATCGACGGTGCGCGTGGTGATCCGGCGGGTGGGGCGCGGGAAGCGGGCCAGGACGGTGCGGGCGACCTCGGCGAACGGGCGGCTCGCGCGGTCCAGTTCGGCGGTGCCCGCGCCGTCCGGGTCGGCCAGGACCGCGCGGAAGTCCAGGGGGCGGGCGTTCGGGGCCGCGAGGTGGCGGGACACGGCGGTCAGCAGGCGCAGCGCGTCGGCGCGGGTGACGGTGTCCAGGAGCAGGTCGCGGACGCCGGGCGCGAAGTCGTACTGGATCTCGTCCGGGTCCACGCGCGCGTCGGTCGGGGTGACGCGGCGCAGCAGGCCGCCCAGGAAGACCTCGGCCAGCTGCGCCGGGCGGGAGTCGGGCAGTTCGGCGTGTTGCACCAGGCGCATCACGGGCAGGCTCAGGGGCACCGCCGAGAGCAGGCACGCCAGGCGGTACGCGCCCGCCGAGGCGGCCCGGCGGAAGGACTCCAGCAGGGCCTCGGGCGAGTCGGGTGGCTCGGCGGTGGCGGGGGTGGGCGCGACCGCGACCGCGAGATCGGTCCACGTCGACCCGCCGACCAGCGCCGCCCACGGGCCGAGCCACTCCGGTTCCAGCTCCAGCACCGGCACCGCGACACCGGTGCCGGTGGCACGGGCCAGGTCGGTGTTCGGCGCGGCCGGTCGGGGTGCGCGCAGGCTCGTCGGCACGACCGGCAATCCGGTCCGCCGCCACAGCCGCAGCGGCAGGGGTTGCAGCACGGCCACCGGACCCGCCTTGCCCCACGTGGTGAGCAGGCGGGTCATCCCGCCGTCCCGCCAGGCCGCGCCGAGCCCGTCGCTCACCACCAGCACGACGCGCCGCCCGGTCGGGTCCACGAGTTCGCGCACCGACCGGGCGGACGAGCGCCGGGCCTCGCCGTGCAGCACGGGCGGTCCGTCGGTCGTCACCCGCCACTGCCGGACGTCGCGGAACGCGCCCAGCTGCTCCAGCACCCCGCGCAGCTCCCGCACCGACTGCCGCCACACGACCATCGACGCGCTGTCGTCCACCACCAGCGCCAGGTCGAGCCACCGCTCCCGGACCGGCCGCACGACCGGCAGCCACAGCCCGGTGTCCGCGATCAGGTCCGCGGTCGCGCGGTCGTCCACCACCCGCAGCCGCGGCGAGGGCACCCGGCGCTTCACCGGTCGCAACGCCCGGGCCAGCGCCGACGGGTCGCGCAACGCCCGCACCCCGGCCACCGAGGTCGGCACGCCGGCCACCGCGCCGCCGCCGACGTGCCGGGGCAGGTGCACCGGCACGGTCGTGGGCGCGGGCGAAGGCGGGTCCGACCGGCGGGGCGGCACCACGAGAGGTGGCGGCGGTGGCGCCGGCGCGGGTGGCGAATCCTCGCGCACCGGCGGATCCGGCGTCCGCACACCGTCCTTTGTGGACAGAGAGGCCAGCCAGAGCGCGTCCGCCAGGTCGTCGCCGTGCGCGTCCACCCCGGCCGCCGCGAGCACGGCCCGGAGCCGACCGGTCGTCACCCCGATCCCAGGTGGGGCAGCAGCGCCTCGGCGAGCTGCTCCCGGGTTTCGCCCGGCGGGCGCAGCCCGGACAGCGCCAGGTGCACCGCGTTGAGCAGCTGGTCGGTCGCCAGCTCGCCCTTCTCCCGCCGGGACAGGAAGTCGGCGATGAGCGTCGACCCGACCTCCAGCGCGTCCTCGCCCAGCTGGGCCGCGACGATCCGGCGCAGCTTCGCCTCGTCCGGCGGCGGCACGTGCAGGCGCAGGCACCGGCGCAGGAACGCGGGCGGGAACTCGCGCTCGCCGTTGCTCGTCAGGACCACCAGCGGGAACGCGCGGCAGCGCACCCGACCCCCGCGGACCGGCACCCGCGCGCCTCCGTCGGCGGTCGTCACCTCGACCACCGGTCGGGTCAGCCGGGACAACTCCGGGATCTCGTACTCGCCCTCCTCGAAGATGTCGAGCAGGTCGTTGGGCAGGTCGATGTCGCTCTTGTCCAACTCGTCCACCACGAGCACCCGCGGCCGCTCGGTGGGCAGCAGCGCGGTGCCGAGCGGGCCCAGGCGCAGGTACCGGCCCACGTCCGGCGCGCCGCCGTCGAGGTTCGCGTCCTGGAGCCTGCCGATCGCGTCGTAGCCGTAGAGGGCCTCGTGCAGCGTCGAGCGGCTGGTGACCGACCAGCGCAGCACCGGCCCGAGCGCCAACTCCTCCGCCACGCTGTAGGCGAGCGTCGACTTGCCGGTGCCCGGACCGCCGGTGACCAGCAGCGGCCGGCGCAGGTACAGGGCCGCGTTGACCATGTCGACCTCGGCCGCGTCGGCCTGGAACGTCCGGCCGCGCCGGGACGCCGTGCCGCCCGACCTCGGCGCGCCGAAGTCCGGCTCGACCGGTGGTCCGCCGTCGAACACCCGCCACGGCGGCGGGTCGGGCAGCGGCAGCGCGCTGTGCTCGCCCGGCACGCCGGTGCCGCGGTAGGCCAGCCATGGACTCATGCGGGAGGTACCCCCTGGGGTGGCGCCGCGAGGGCGGTATCGGGTTCGGGCGGTCGGCGGGGCTCGTCCCACAGCAGGCCGAGGTGCCGGCCGGAGTGCTCGTGCTCGTCGCGCTCCACGGCCTCGCGGCGCAGGTCCAGCACGCGGTCGGGCAGGGCCGCGGTGGGTGTGCCCGCCAGCACGTCCCGCAGCGGGTCGCGCGCGCCCGCCCGGTGCCAGACGGCGACCGGCGCGCCCAGGTCCAACCCCGGCCCGAGCAGCCGGCCGACCGAACCGCGCTCGGCCGCGGCGTCCAGCGCGAGGCACGCCCAGTCGCCCCGGCGCAGCAACGCGGCCCGCGTCGCGCTCGCCGACCGGTTCCCGTTGCCGCTCAACCACTCCACGGCGCCGACGGCGTTCTGCGCCAGCTCCCACCTCGACCGCCACGGGTGCTCCGGGTCGGCCCGGTCCGGTCGCTCGCCGTCGCACACCACGACGGTGTGCAGCACGCCCAGCACGTCGCCCGCGTGGCCGGGCCACTGGTCGAAGGCGTGGTCGAGGAGGTCGCGCGGCACCACGAACTCCACCGTGACGCGGTCCGCGGGCCTGCCGCGCAGGACCACCGGCAGCTCCGCGCGCACCCGGTCCCGGACGGCGTCGATCGACAGCGGCCGGTCCTCGTCGGGGTGGCCGTGCGCCTCGCCCTCGTCCTCGTCCCGGTGCAGCCGCAGCGACAGGTAGTAGTGCCGGTCGTCGTCCTTGCGCAGCACCGGGACCGCGTCCAGGCGCACGACCAGGCGGTGCCGGCGCGGCAGCCGGTCGGCCTCGGCGGCGATCACCCGGCGCGACGCGCGCATGCCCTCCGCGCCCAGCCGCAACCGGTCCGCGACGCCGTCGGCCCACTGGTCGACCAGGCCGCCCAACGGGGTGCCGGCCCGGGTGTGCGCGACCCACAGCGCGAACCGCAGCACGGGCGGGACGTCGTGCGGTCGCGCCAGCACCTCGCAGAGCCGTTCCAGGACACCGGCCGCGTCGACGGCGTCCGGCGGCGGCCCCCACCGCCCGACCACCCGCCGGTGGAGGTCGAACACCAGGCTCAGCGGCAGTTCGCGGCACAGCGCGGTCAGCGCGACCAGCTCGTGGCGCAGCAGCGGCGCGCACCCGTCGGGTTCGGCGCGGAACGCGGCGTTGCGGCCCAGCGCGAGGTGCTCGATCGTGCCGGTGCCCGTCTTGTGCGGGATCGGGAGGTCCTTGGCGCGCATCCGCTCGACCAGCGTGTCGTAGGCGGAGGCGAGGGTCAGCAGCTCCGGCCCGCCGGGCTCGCCGTGCCGCAGCAGGTCGATCAGCTCGCCGGTGAACTCGGTGTGCCGCGCGTCGCGCGGCGACCGCGCGGTGGCGTTGGTGGTCACGGAGGTGAGCACGTAGGTGCCGGAGATCTCCCGCGCGCCCAACGTCGCCAGGTCGGCGGTGGTCAGCGCCCGCCCGCTGAAGCAGCAGTCCACCACCAGGATCTTGCGCGCCGCCGGGCTCTCCGCGAACAGTTCCTGGAGCGTGCTCAACGGCAGCGTGGTCACCGGCAGCGCGTCCGGGTTCGTGGTCTCCAGCGCGAGGTACAGCTCGCCGCCCCGGCCGAGCAGCCCGTGCCCGGCGTAGTAGAGCAGCAGGGTGTCCTCGGCGGCGCGCGCGTAGCGCTGCACCGTCAGGTAGAGGTGGCCAACGTCGGTCGGGTTGGTGATCGACACGCACTGCCCGGGCGCCCACGCGCCGTGCTCCCGGTGCGTCAGGCACGCCTCCAGGTCGACGAGCCCGGTGGCGACCGCGCGCAGCTCCGGCAGCTCGGCCGACGTGTGCCGGCTGGTGCCGACCAGCACGGCGTACGAGCGCTCCCGATCGGGTAAGTGGTGCACCGTGGCCAGTGTCCTCGCCGGGGGTGTGGTCGAACCGCGTTTTCTTCGATCACGTCGTCGCGCGGACCGGGTTCGTTTCACCGGTGCCGGTACCGCCGTGACCACGACGGGGGATCAGGTGGTCGCGGGGGTGGACGGCGCGATCGGCGCGGGGAAGACGACCTCGGCGGAGGTGCCGCACGAGCGGCCGCCGCACGTGTACCCGGACGTGCCGGCGGCCGAATTGCGGACCGCCGTCCCGGCGATCGTCCTAGGCTCGCCGTGATGACGCGCGACACCACGAACTCCGTCCGCGCCCCGGTGACCGGACCGGTCGTCCAGGCGGGAGTGATCGAGGGCGGCGTGCACCACCACCCGCCCGGCCTCCGGGCGCGGCACCTCGTGCTGGTGGTCGCGGTCCTCGCCGCGGCCCTCGCCTGGTGGCCCAAGCCCGCCGTCGCGCCGGAACCGCCGCGGTTGCAGGTGGAGGAGTCCGCCGTCGGCTGGTGCGCGCGGAAACTCGTCGGCGACGAGCGGTCGGCCGCGGGCGGCCCCGTCGGGTACACCGGCGAGCGGGTGGTCCGGCTCGTGGTGCAGAACCCGAGCGAGGCCGAGGTGGTGCTGCTCGCGCTGCGGGGCGAGGTCCGCGGGCGCAACCCGCCGTCGACCGGCCGACTCGTGAGACTGCCGGGGTGCCTTCGCCATTCCGACCAGGTGGTCCGCGAGTTGGCGATCGCCGTCGAGGCCGACAACCCCACCGCCGTCACGGCCGACATGGCGGAATCGGCCACCGGCCGGTCCCTGCACGTCCCGACGACGAAGCCACCCGCGCCCTCGTTCCCGTACAAGGTGAGCCGCGGCGACCCGGAGGTCCTGCTGGTCGGCTTCGACGTGGTGGCGTGCGACTGCGAATTCGTGCTGGTGCTGGACGCCGTGGTGGCGGGGCGGACGGTCCACACCGTCCTGCCGGAGGTGCACCGGGTCGTGCCGGCGAACCCGGCGATGTTCGCGGACCGGTGACGGCCTGAACGGTCCACAGTGGACGGACGCTGCGGCTCGGGAGGGCGTGGGCCCGTCCCCCGGGCGTTCGCGGGGGACGGGCCCACCTTGGGGGCGGTCAGGCGCCTTCGGCGGCCTCACCGTGGTGGTGACCACCGCCGAAGCGGTGGACGTGGAAGCGGGCGGCCTGCGCGGGCATGACCACGAAGGGGCGCATCATGCCCTCGTCCTCGTGGTCGAGGATGTGGCAGTGGTACATGAAGTTGCCCGTCGCGCCGTCGAAGCGGCCCGCGATGGTCAGCCACTCGCCGGCGGAAACCTGGTAGGTGTCCTTCCAGCCCTCCTCCTGGGGGTCGAGCGGTCGACCCGGACCGGGTGCCGGCAGCGGCGCGGTGGTGCCGCCGACCGCGACGTCGAACCCGGCCGCGGCGCCGGTCGCCGGGTCCAGCGCGAGGTTCGACCGGGTGAGCGCCTGGAACTGGCTCAGGTGGACGTGCATCGGGTGCGTCGGCCCGCCGAGGTGGACGAAGTTCCAGATCGCCCACCGCTCGTGGTCGATGAACACGCTCGTCGTGTCGTCGAACAGGCTCGCGACCCGCTCGAAGGTGCGCACCTGCCCGGTGTTCGGGTCGGTGAGCTGCACGATCCCCGGCGCCGGCAGGGTCGCGGGGATCCGCGCCGGGTCGGTGATCTCCTGCAACTCCCACATCTGCGGGTGGTCCTCGCCGCCCGAGCCCGGCGGCACCAGGCCCACGAAGATGTGGTCGTGGTCCTCCGGCACGGTGGTCCCGTGGTGCAGCCGCACATAGGAGGGCGACAGCACCTCGGGCAGCTCGAACCGGTCGTGCCGGGCGCGGTCCTCCACCCGGAACTGCATGATGTCCGGCTCGGGCGCGGCGGTCCGGTGCCCGTTGGTCAGCCGCACGTGCCGCCCGCGCAGCCGGGAGAAGTCGATCAGCAGGTCCGCGCGCTCGGCGGGCGCGATCGTCAACCCGCCCGCCGGCAGCGCCGCAGGCCTCGGCAGCAGACCGCCGTCGGTGCCGATCTGGCGCACCGCGTCGTCCAGCGGCTCGCCGGTCGCGTCGTCCACCAGGCGCAGCTGGTAGAAGCGCGAGTTCGAGGCGTTGACCACGCGGAACCGGTACCAGCGCGCCTCGACGTCCAGTCGCGGCCAGATCACCCCGTTGACCAGGGTGAACGGCCCGCTGAACGGCAGGTGCAGCGCCGCGCCCGCGGGCGTGGTGAGGTACGGGACCTTGTAGAGCAGTTGCCCGGTCAGGTTGCCGCGGGAGTCGGTGTCGAGGTTGCGGTCGGAGATCACCAGCGGCACCTCGCGCTCGCCCGACGGCAGGTCGAGCGCGTCCTCCTCCTCGTCCCGGACCAGGTACACCCCGGCCAGACCGGCGTGCAGGTTGAAGCGGGTGATGGCCATCGCGTGGTCGTGGTACCAGAGCGTGGTGGCCTGCTGGTCGTTCGGGTACTCGGCGAGCTGGGAGGCGTCCTTCAGCACGGAGTTGTGCGCCCAGCCGTCGTTGCCGCCGCCGGTGCGCGCGCCGTGCAGGTGCACGACGTTCCACGACGGCAGGTCGGTCACGCCCTCGATCAGCGAGACCCCGGCGGGCAGCGAGCCGTCCGGGTTGCGGAACCCGGGCGTGTTCTGCGGCGCCGACGCGATCGGCGCCTGCACGGCGACCAGCGGGATCTTCCCCTCGATCCCGTTGGTCCAGGTGATCCGCAGCGGTCGGCCGCGGCGCACCACGATCGTCGGGCCCGGGAAGTGGCCGTCGTAGGCCCAGACGGTGGTGGGCGGCAGCTGCGAGTGCAGCCGCACCTCGGTCCGGATCATGGTCACGGTCAGCTCGTCCTGGTGCCACGACAGGTGCGGCCGCAGCACCGGCGGCACCCGCAGCGGGTCGAGGAACTTGGTGAGGCCTGACGTGGGACCCGCGGACGGGACCGCGGGTCGGGTGATGACTTCGGTCATCCAACGCCCCCTGGCGTGTCGAGGCGCGACGAGGCCCGTCGGCCGATCGTCGCGCGGTATTCCCCCTGTGGTCGGCGGTCCGGTTCCCCAACCGGAACTCCCGACATGAGACAAGTGGCGGTTGCACGAGGGCAGATACCTGCTCCGGCGGCCCTTCGAGTAGTTCTACCGACGTCGGACTAGGCCATTCGGGTATAGCGTGCCCTCACGGAGGTGGGGCGTGGGGACGAGACTGGCCGGGGTGGCGGTACATCTGCCCGAGAGACGGTTGAGCACGGCGGAGGTGGAGGGGCGGCTCGCGCCGTTCGTGCCGCCCGCCGGGCTCATCCACCGGTTGACGGGCGTGGAGTCGCGGCACGTCATGGCGGACGACGAGCAGGCGTCGGACCTGGCCGCGGCGGCGGCGCGGAAGTTGTTGGCGGACACCGGGACCGAGCCGGGCGAGGTGGACCTGCTGCTGTTCGCGTCGGCGAGCCAGGACCTGGTGGAGCCCGCGACCGCGCACATCGTGGCGGCGAAGCTGGACCTGCGGTGCCCGGTGATGGACGTGAAGAACGCGTGCAACAGCGTGCTGAACGCGATCGAGGTCGCCGACGCGCTGATCGGCGCGGGCCGCTACCGGACCGTGTTGATCGCCAGTGGCGAGGCGCCGTCGCGCGCGGTGCGGTGGGAGGTCGGCGGGCTCACCGAGTTCCTGCGCGCCTTCCCCGGCTACACGCTGTCCGACGCGGGCGCGGCGGTGCTGCTGACCGAGGGGGAGAGCGGCGTGCTGGGGTGCGGTTTCACCGCCGACTCCACGAAGTGGGACGTGGGCACGTTGCCCGGCGGCGGGTCGTGGCACCCGCGCGACCCGGAGCACTCGTACTTCGCGATGGACGGCGCGCGGCTCAAGTCCGCGTTCCTCGGCCTCGGGCGCGACGTGCTGGACCGCACGCTCGAGCGGCTCGGGTTGACCTGGGACGACTTCGCGATGATCGGCGTGCACCAGGTTTCCCTGCCGTACCTGGACGTCTTCGCGCAGCGGGTGGGCGTGCCGACGGACCGGCTGGTGATCACCCTGCCGGAGCACGGCAACGTGGCGTCGGCGAGCCTGCCGCTGCAACTGGTGACAGCCTTGCAGCTGGGGCGGTGCGGACCCGGCGACCTGGTGGCGCTCGTGGGGTTGGCGGGCGGGGTCAGCCTCGGGATCGTGGTGGTGCGGCTGTGAGCGGGCTCTGGGTGGTCGTGCCCGCGTACAACGAGGAGCGCGGCATCACCGCGACCCTGGAGGCGTTGGCCGCGCAGCGGGACCGGGATTTCACGCTCGTGGTGGTGGACAACGGGTCCACCGACTCCACCGCGGCCGTCGTGCGGGCGTTCGCCGAGCGGAACCCGTTGCCGCGGCTGGAGATCGTGCCGGAACCGGAGAAGGGCACCGGCGCGGCGGCGGACACCGGGATGCGGCACGCGATCGCGCGCGGCGCGACGTGGTTGGCGCGCACCGACGCGGACTGCCTGCCCGCGCCGGACTGGACCGCGCGGGTCAAGGCCGCGTTCGACTCCGGGTTGCGGCTGGTCTCCGGGCAGTTGTTGCCGCGTACGGACGAGGGCCTGCCGGCGGTGACGCGCTGGGTGCTGGTGGCGGCCGTCGAGATCGCGTCGGTGTTCGGCCGGTTCCGGGCGGGCAACCGGGATCCGCGCTACCTCGGGCCGTACGTGATGACCGCCGGCTGCAACATGGCCGTGACGGCGGAGCTCTACGAGCTGGCCGGCGGGTTCCCGCGGTCGCGGATCGAGGACCTGCACGAGGATCGCGCGCTGGTCAACGCGGTGCGGCTGCACACCGACCGGTACGGGTTGCGCCGGGACGTGGTGGTGCGCGGGTCGTCGCGCCGGGCGCGGGCGTGGGGCCTGCGCAACACGCTGGCCTGGTACGCGGACCACCGCTACCGCCCGGACGTCGTGGACATCCGGTGAACCGCGAGCGCGGGCTCCAGCTGGCCGCGCACCCGGTCGCCTACCCGCTGGTGCGCGGCCTCGCCCGGATCGCGCCGGTGGTGCGGGTGCCCCGGGTCGGCGTGGTGGTCAGCGACGCCGCGCTGGCGAAGCGGGTGCTGACCGACACCCGGCACTTCACCAAGACCGGGCCGGGCTCGCCCGCGCAGCTGTGGACGCCGGTGGTCGGGCCGACCGTGCTGCTGAACATGGAGGGCGCGGCGCACGGCGAGTTGCGGCGCAAGCTCTCCGGGCTGTTCACGCCGGGCGCGGTGGCGGCGCTGTGCGCGCGGGTCGCGGACGAACCGATGGCGTCGTTGCGCGCGGAGTTGGCCGCGGGACGGCGGGTCGACCTGGTCGCCGTGGTGCGGAACCTGGTGGGCGCGGTGATCTGCGAGCTGGTCGGCCTCGACCCGGCGGGCGCGGGCCCGGCGCTGGCCGCCGGCACCGCCGTGACGTCGATGATCCGGTTGGGGCGACCGGGTTTGACGCCGGCGCAGGTGCGGGCGGGCCGGGCCGCGCTGGGCGAGCTGACCCGGCCGGCGGCGCGGGCGTACGCGGAGGGCGACCCGGCGACGGTGCCCGGTCGGATGCGCGCGCTCGGGTTGACCGAGGAGGAGGCGCTCGGCGCGGTGGCCGCGTTCGTGCTGACCGGCACCGAGACGCTGGTGTCCTACGTGCCCCGGCTGATCGCGCTGCTGCACGACTCCGGGTGGTTGCCGCGGTTGGCCGCGGACCGGGACCGGGTGGACGACGTGGTGGCGGAGGCGTTGCGGGTCACCGTGCCGTCGCCGGTGATGCTGCGCAGCGTCGCGGCGGACACCACCATCGGCCGGGTGCGGGTGCGCGCGGGCGACCGGGTGGTCATCGCGACGATCTCGGCGGCGCGCGCCTACGGCGGTTTCGACCCGGACCGGCCGCACCCGGTGGAGGTGCGGCAGCTGTGGTTCGGCGCGGGACCGCACTTCTGCCTGGGGATGCCGTTGGCCAACGCGGAGATCCGGGCCGTGCTGACCGCGGTGCTGGATGCCGCGCCGGTGTCCGTTGTGGACCGAAAGGTGGCGCGCCGGGTGCTGATACCGGGTTACGAGAGGTTGGTGCTGCGCGGTGGCCGTTGACCTGCTGGGCGAGGTGGTGCGGGCGGCGCGGGAGCACGCGTCGGCCACCGCGCTGACCGACGCGCGCGGGCGGAGCCTGACCTACCGGGAGTTGTCCGACCGGGTGCTGGCCACCGCGTCCCGGTTGCGGGCGCGGGGTTTCGAGCCGGGCACCCGGATGCTGTTCTCGGTGCGGCCGGGACCCGCGTCGATCGTGCTGGCGCTGGGGACGGTCGCGGCCGGCGGCACGGTCGTGTTCGTGGACCCCGGTGGTGGGCCCGAGTTGTTCGCCAGTCGGACCGGGTTGGCCGGGCCGGGGTGGGCGGCGGCGGAGTCGGTGCTGTACGCGGCCAGCGCGCCCGGACCGCTGCGGGCGCTCGCCCGGCGGCGCGGGGTGCTGCTGCCGGACTACGCCGCGCTTCCGGTGCGGCACATCAGGTCCGGGCCGTGGCTTCCGGGCGTGCCGTGGCGCGCGGTGTCCGCGAAGGCGTTGGCGAAGCCGGTTCCGGACGCGCCGCCGCCGGCGGACGACCCGGAGCAGGAGGCGGTGGTGGTGTTCACCTCCGGCACGACCGCCGCGCCCAAGGCCGTGGTGCACACCCGGGGTTCGCTCGGTGCCGCGTTGCGGGCGCTCGCGGTCCGGTGCGAACTCGGGCCGTCGTCGCGGGTGCACACCGACCAGATGATGCTGGGGTTGCCCGCGCTGGTGGCCGGCGCGCACTGGTCGATGCCGCCGTACGGGTTCGCCCCGTCCGCCGACCCCGTCGCGCTCGCCGCCGGGTTGGCCGGCGCGACGCACACCTTCCTGGTGCCGGCGGACCTGGCGGTGATCCTGGACCGCGGCGTGGCGCTGCCCGGCTCGCTGCGGCAGGTGCTGCTCGGCTCGGCGCCGGTGCTGCCCGCGCTGCTGCGGCGGGCCCGGAAGGCGTTGCCGGACGTGGAGTTCCTCGCCGTGTACGGGATGACCGAGATCCTGCCCGTCGCGATCGCCGGCGCCGAGGAGAAGATCGGGTACGACGGCGACCTGCTCGGCGCGCCGCTGCCCGGCGTCCGCGCGCGGATCGCCGACGACGGCGAACTGCTGGTGTCCGGGCCGAACCTGTGCCGCGGCTACCTCGGCGAGCCGCCGCTGACCGAGCACGCGACCGGTGACCTGGCCCGGTTGGACGGCGGGCGGATCGTCCTCACCGGACGGAAGAAGGACATGATCCTGCGCGGCAAGACGAACGTGTACCCCGGGTTGTACGAGCCGGCGATCGCGGACCTGCCCGGTGTCGCGGCGGCGGTCCTGGTCGGGGTGCCCGACGAGATCGGCGACGAGCGGATCGTGCTGGTGCTCACCGCGCTGCCGGACGCGGAACCCGGCCTGGCGCACCGGGTCCGGGCCGCGCTGCCCGGCGTGATCGACGCCTCCGCGCTGCCGGACGAGGTGGTGGTGGTGCCGGAACTCCCGGTGTCGGGCCGGAACCGGAAGATCGACCGGGCCGCGCTGCGCGCGTCGCTGACCCGCTGATGCGGCTCGCGGTGACCGGCGCGACCGGGTTCGTCGGCGGCGCGGTGGCCCGGGCCGCGACGGCCCTGGGGTGGCGGGTGCACGGGTACGGCTCGCGGGACTGGGACATCGCGACCGGGCCGCTGCCCGACCCGCCGGAGGTCGACGTCGTGGTGCACGCCGCGGCGGCGGTGTCCGACTGGGGCGACGCGGCGCGGATCCGGCGGGTCAACGTCGACGGCACCCGGAACGTGGCGGCGACCTTCCCGGCCGCGCGGTTCGTGCACGTCTCGTCGGCGAGCGTCTACGACCCGTTCCGGCCGACGGTGCGCGCGATCGAGTCGCGGGCGCCGGTGACCCGCTACCTGACCCCGTACGGCGCGACCAAGGCCGACGCCGAGCGGGTGCTGGCCGGGCGGCCGGACACCGTCGTGCTGCGGCCGCACGCGGTGTACGGGCCGGGCGACCCGACGCTGCTGCCCCGGGTGCTCGGTGCGATCCGGGGTCGGACGCTGGTGCTGGTGGGCGACGGGCGGGCGGCGCAGTCGTTGACGTCGCTGGACAACCTGGTCGCGGCGACCCTGCTGGCGTGCACCGGGCCGCCGGGGGTGTACAACGTCGCGGACGCGGAACCCGTTGTGCTGCAAGAGGCCTTGGCGCAGCTGCTGGCCGAGCGCGGGCTGGACGTCCGGATCCGGCACCTGCCGGTGGGCCTGGCGTGGCCGGTCGCCGGCGTCGCCGAACGGGCGTGGCGGCTGGTCGGCGCGAAGAACCCGCCGCGACTCACCCGGTACGCGATCAGCCACCTGGCGCACGAGCGCACGCTCGACCTCACCGCGGCCCGCGAGCGGTTGGGCTACCGGCCGACGCCCACGTCGTTTCGCGGCGCGGCCGAGTGGTGACCCCTCAGCCGTCGCGGCCGACGCGCCGGGTGAGGTCGACGCGGGAGCGGACGTCGAGCTTCGTGTAGGCGCGGTAGAGGTGGGTTTCGACGGTTTTCGGGCTCAGGTAGAGGCGTTCGGCGATTTCCCGGTTGGTGAGACCGGCGGTGGCCAGGTCCACGATCTCGCGTTCCCGCGCCGTCAGCACGCCGAGGCCCGGGCGGGGCGCGCGGTGCAGGCGGGCCGCGTCCCGGGCGAGTTCCGCCGCCTGCCAGGTAACGGACGCGGTGGTGTACAAGGACTTCGCGCGCGCCAGCTCGCCGTGCGCCTGGTCCGTGCGGCCCAGCGCGGCCAGCAGCACGGCGAGCACGTGCCGGGCGTGGCCCTCCTCGACCGGTGAGCCCGCCGCCGCGAAGTGCGCGACCGCCGCCTCCGCGTCCGGCGCCGCCTCCTCCGGCCGGTCGGCGCACACCAGGACCCGGGCCCGGGCGCAGTGCGCGACGCCCAGCAGGTAGGGCAAACCCGTGCGCTCGGCCAGGTCCACGGCGACCGCCGCGGTCGCCGCCGCCTCGGGGTGCCTGCCGAGCCTGGCCAGCGCGACGGCGGCGAGCGCGGACCGGTGCGGGTCGGGCCTGCCGCCCGCCACCTCCGCGAGGCACGAGTCGTACCGGCCCGCCGCCAGGTAGACCTCGGCCAGGTTCAGCCGGGCCAGCTCGGCCCACCAGCCCGTGGTCGGGCGGACCGCGTCGTCCAGCCGGTCCGCGAGCCGCAGCGCGTGCCTCGGACCGTGCCGCCACAGGGTGGGCCGCAACAGGATCACGTCCGCGAGCGCGGCCGTCTCCGGCGCGTTCATGATCCGGGCGTACTCCCGGGCGTCCTCGGCCGAGGCGATCGCGCGTTCCGGGTCGCCGTGCCGCGCCCACAGCGTCGAGTCCACCACCAGCAGGTACGGGATGCTGTGCGTCAGGCCGCTGCGGGTGGCCAGGCCCAGCGCGCGGGCCAGGTGGCGGGCGGCGCGGACGTGGTCGCCCAGGTGCAGCTCGACCCACGCCAGCGGCGCGACCGTGGTCAACTCGGTCAGCAGCAACGTGTCCGTGGTGGTGTCCATGAGCACGCTCGCCCGGTCCACGTGCGTGCGGGCGGCCCGCGTCGCGCCCGCGTGCAGGGAACCGATCGCCATCAGGGCGTGCGCGGCGACGCCCATCGCGGTGTTGCCGGTGCCGGCGGCGGCCTCGACGGCGCGGGACGCGTGGTCGCACGCGCCCTCCACGTCGTGCCGCAGCAGTTCCACGCCGGCCAGTTCGATCAACGCCTGCGCGGTGGGTCCGCCCACGGCGGGCAACCGGGCCAACTCGGTGGTGAGCATGGCCTTCGCCTCGTCCAGGCGACCCAGCAGGCGGTAGATGACGGCGGAGAACGTGACGGCCTCGGCGCGGTGCGGGCCGTCCGCGCCGATCACCTCGTGCAGCAGCCGGCGGCTCTCGGCCAGTTCGCCGCTGAGCCCGAGCGCGCGGGCCAGCAGCATCCGCAGCTCGGAGCGGCGGTCGGTGAACGCCGGTTCGTCCGGCAGCAGCTGCAACGCCCGGCGCACCAGCCGGGCGGCGGTGGCGGGCGAGGCGTGCCGGGACACCGCGGCGGCCTGCGCCAACGTGTCGACGGCCGTTTCGTCACCCGGACGCGCGGAGCGCTCGGTGTGGTGGGCCAGCAGGAGCAGCGAACCGCGCCGGTCGCGCAGGTGCGCCGCGGCCCGGCGGTGCGCGGCGGTGCGCCACGCGGGCGGCGCGATCCAGTAGGCGGCGGCCCGGATCAGCGGGTGCCGGAACCGGAAGCGCGGTCCTTCCGCGACCACCAGGCCGATCCGGCTCAGCTCGTCGAACGCGCTCGCGGCGGCGGTCGGCGGGAGGTCGGCGACCGCCGCGACGAGGTCCGGCCCGGCCGGGTCGCCCGCGACCGCCGCCGCCTGCGCGACCCGGCGGGTCACCGGGTCCAACGCCTGCAACTCGGTGCTGAGCACGTCGAGCAGCGCGCGTTCGGGTTCGGCGTTCTCGTCCACCGGGTGCTCGACCAGCGCGGTCAGCGTCTGGTCGTCCGCGTCGGCCAGCGCGCGCAGGTACAGCGGGTTGCCCCGGGTCGCCCGGTGCAGCAACGCGCGTCGGCGGGCGGGCACGTGCGCGAACAACCGGGCCACGTCGGCCGGTGTCAGCGGCTCCAGCGCCAACCGGACGGCCGAGGAACCCAGGTGCGCCAACGCGTCCGACAGGCCGGGCGGCGGCTGGGAGGTGCGGTGCGCGACCGCGATCAGCGCGGACCCGGTCGGCGGACGGCGCAGCAGGTACTCGATGAGTTGCAGCGACGACGGGTCCGCCCAGTGCAGGTCGTCCAGCGCCAGCACGACGCCCGGCCGGGCGGTGAGCAGCGCGCGGACCCCGCGGAAGAGCCGGTAGCGGTCCAGTTCGGCCGAGCGGCCGATCGCCGCGGCCTTCAGCACGGCCAGCGGTTCCGCCAGCGGCTCGGAGCCCGACGCGGGCAGTCGGTCGAACGCGTCCACGAACAGGCCGAACGGGACGTCCTGCTCGAACTCGGTCGCCCGGCCGGACAGCACCGGCAGCCCGTGCGCGCCGGCGTTCGCCACGAGGGCGGTCAGCAGCGCCGTCTTGCCCACGCCCGGCTCACCGCGGATCGCGACCACCCGGAACGCGCCCGACGAGACCTCGGTCAGCGTCTTCTCGATGCGATCGAGCTGCGGTCCCCTGCCCACCGGCGGTTCGGGCCGCGCTCCGGCACCGGCCATCGTGGCCTCCGCTATCACGGTGCGTGTCCAACCGTGTTGTCGCGGTGACGACGTCGGGCGTTACCGATGTCAGGGTGCGGTGTCGGGGCAACACCCGATGCGGGCGGCGCGGCGGCGGGCCACGCTCGGGCGGCGGGAGGTGTCCGATGAGGCCTTTTGGCCCGAATCCGCGCCGGGTGCGCGGGCTGCCGGGACTGGCCAGGGAGTTGGACCTGCTGCGGGCGCGCGCGGCGGTGGGCACGATGAAGGCGAAGGTGAGCCTGGAGGACCTGGTGCAGTCGGTCCGGCTGCCGCGGTCGACGTTGTACAGCTACCTGACCGGGAAGACGCTCGCGCCGTCCGACGTGCTGGACCGGATCGTGGTGGCGCTCGGCGCGGAGCCGGAGGAGCAGCGGGAGTGGAGCGAGGCGTGGTTCCGCGTGCACGCCGGTGACGACCAGCCGGTCCGCGCGCCCTTCACGCTGCCGCCGGTCGTGCGGGGGTTCACCGGGCGGGTGGCGGAGTTGACCGCGCTGGACCGGTTGCTCGCGTCGGCGGTGCGGTCCGACGCGGGGTTGGGCATCGCGGCGGTGTGCGGCCCGGCGGGCGTGGGGAAAACCGCGCTGGGGTTGCGGTGGGCGCACCGGGTGCGGGACCGGTTCCCCGACGGCTGCCTGTACGTGGACCTGCGCGGCCGGTCCCGCCCGCTGGCGCCGTCGCGGGCGCTCGGCGTGCTGCTCGGGTGCGTGGGGGAGGAGGCGCCGTCCGACGTGGCGGTGCGCTCCGCCCGGTACCGCGACCGGCTCGACGGCAGGCGGATGCTGGTGCTGCTGGACGACGCCGCGTGCGCCGACCAGGTCCGCCCGCTGCTGCCGGGCAGCAGCACCTGCGTGGTCGTGGTGACGAGCCGCGACGACCTGGCCGGCCTGGTCACCCGCGACGGCGCCGGCCGCATCGGCCTCGGCCCGCTCCCGACGCCGGACGCGGTGGCACTGCTGGGATCCCTGCTCGGCGCGCAGCCGTCGCCTGCCGACCGGACCGCCGCGGTCGAGTTGGCCGAGCGCTGCGGCCGACTGCCGGGAGCACTCCGCGAGGCGGCCGAGGTGGTGTCCACGCACGGCGCGTGACGGCGGCGCGGCGCGCGGTCGGGTGCCCTGCCGAGCGCGCCGGGACGGTGTGGCGGCGGATCCGGTGCCCGAACGTGGAACGGTGGTGGAGGTGGCGCGGGGGCCTGGGGCGGGGGCGTTCTGCCGGGTGTGCGTGGGCGGCCGGGCGTCAGGGTGCGATCCGGTGGCGACCTGCGGCGGTGGGTGTGGCGTGACCAGGCTTCTCGGCGGTGCACGCGAGCGGCTTCGCGTGGTGACCGGGATTCGGCGCCGGGCGCGAGGTGGGCGTCCCGTCGGTGCGGCTCGGCGCGGTGGCGGGATTCGGTGTGCGCGCGACGGCGGACGGCTCGTGCTCCGGGTGCGCGGTGGTGCCGGTGGGGTAGGAGGCGGCGTGGTGCGGGGACGATGTGGTTGCGGCGGCGTGGTTTTCGGGTCGGGGTGGTGGTGCGAAGGGTGGGGCGGAGGGGCCGCGGAGCCCCGCCCCACCCTCCCGGTCCGGGTGTCCGGCCCGACCGGGAAGGATCGGGACCCCCAGACCCGGCCCTCCCCCCCACCGGACGCGGTCCCGCGTGGTGTGCCGGGTGCCGCGCCGTCGGGCCGTGTGGTGGCTCGACCGGACCAGTACAGCAGCGCGGGTGGCGGGTGGCGCCGGGTTCCGGACAATCCCGGACAACACCGCACTCGGAGTCCACAGTGGACCGATGACATCGGTGTGACGATCCGGTGACCCGATCGCTCCACTGTGGACGGACCAGTGCGATCGGACTGGGGCGGTCGGGTGTACCGGTCGGGGCCGGATGTCCGAGTGGGCGGCGGCGGATTTCCCGGTGATGGTCGGCCTTTCGGTGCCCCGGCGGCGCGACGGGGGTGATTCCGCTTCGGTTGACCGAAGTGGGACGCCCCTCGGGTAGTCACTGTGTGTGCGTATTCTGGGGGCGAGGGGTAGTGGATCCGATGTCGCGTCCAGCCCGGAAAAATGCGGGTCCCGCGTCGTCGTCCGGCTTGTCGTGGTTCCTCGGCTCGGCCTGTCGGAAACGTACTCCGGGAGTGGAAACCGGGTGCGCAGGAAGGCGGGTCGGTGATCGTTTCGACACGGCGGGGCGAACCGGCGCGGAACCGTGCGGGTGCGTTTCGTGGGCGATCTCCGCAGTGTTCCGCGGCGCGGTCGGACAACGGGTTTCGGGTTTTCGGGTCACGGGTGGTGAAGCAGGTCGGTTCAACGGCCGCGCAATTGTCGTCGGCACGGGTGGTCGGCGCTGCTAGCGTGTCGCCGACGCCGGGGGGGCGTGGGACCTGTGCCAGCGGGACGGCCGGCTGTTCGCGGTGGTGGCTCGACGGAACAGGGGGGTGGGAATGGGTTTGCGCGTGCTCGGTCCGCCGGAGTTGGTCGTTCGCGAACGGTCCATCGGCCTGGGAGGTCTGCGGCAGCGGACGATGTTGTCGCTGCTCGCGTTGAACGCGAACCGGGTGACGCCGCTGGAGCGCCTGGTCGATGCCGTGTGGAATGGAAATCCGCCGTCCACCGCGCGCGGTCAGGTGCAGATCTGCGTTTCCCGATTACGCCGGTTGTTCCGGGACAGCGGGTGCCCGGCGGCAATTCACACCAGGGCGCCCGGCTACCAGTTGGAGATCGCGCCGGCCGCGCTGGACAGCGTGGAATTCCTCAGGTTGACCGCGCTCGCCCGGGAGCACACCGAGACCGGCCGGTTCGAGGAGGCCGCGGTCGCGTTGCGTGAGGGGCTGGCGCTCTGGCGCGGCGCCGCGCTGGCCGGTGTGGACAGCCCGCTCGTGCAGCGGTCCGCCGCCGTGCTCGAACAGCACCGCCAGGCGGCGATGGAGGAGCGGATCCGGTTGGACCTCGTCCTCGGCAGGCACGAGGAGGTGGCCGCCGAACTGCCCGTGCTGGTGGACGCCGACCCGTTGCGGGAACGGCTGTACGAACTGCTGATGCTCGCGCTGTACCGGTGCGGTCGGCAGGCCGAGGCGCTGGAGGTCGCGCGGCGGGCCCGCGACCGGCTGGTCCGGGACCTGGGCATCGAGCCGGGGCCGGGCTTGCGCGACCTGGAGGCGTCGATCCTGCGCCACGACCGGGACCTGGACCCCGGCCCGCGCCGCGCCGGGCAGAACACCGTCGTGCGGTCCCCGGAACCGCACCCCGAGGCCATCGCCGAGCCGCCGCCCACCGTGCCGCGGCAACTGCCGGGCAGCATCGTGGACTTCACCGGCCGGGAGAGCCACCTGGAGCAGATCCGCCGGCAGTTCGCCCGCCAGGAGTCGCCCTACGCGCTGCGCGTCGTGGCGATCACCGGCGCGGGCGGCGTCGGCAAGTCCACGCTCGCCGTCCGGGTCGCGCACGAGGTGCAGGACCTGTTCCCGGACGGGCAGATCTTCGCCGACCTCGGCCCGAACGGCGACGGCGACCCGAACGCGGCACTCGCCCGGTTCCTGCGCGCGTTGGGCCTCGACGCCGCCGGGATTCCGCGCGAGCCCGCCGAACGCGCCGAGCTGTACCGCACGCGGTTGGCCGGGCGGCGGGTGCTGGTCGTGCTGGACGGCGCGGCGAGCGAGGAGCAGGTGCGGCCGCTGCTGCCCGGGAGCGCGACGTGCGCGGTGATCGTCACCAGCCGGGCCCGGCTCGGTCTGCCCGGCGCGCACGGCGTCGAGGTGCGGGCGTTCGACGAGTGCCAGGCGACCCGGCTGCTCACCCGGATCGTCGGCGGCGACCGGGTGGCCGCCGAACCCGCCGCGACCGCCGCGCTGGCGAGGTTGTGCGGCGGACTGCCGCTCGCGCTGCGCATCGCGGGCGCCCGGCTCGCGGCCAAACCGCACTGGCGCGTCGAGGCGCTGGTGGACCGGCTCGGCGACGAGGCGGGCCGGCTGGACGAGCTGAGCTACCGCGGCGTCGGGATCCGCTCCACCATCGCGCTCACCGCCGGTGGTCTGGACGACCGGGAACGGCGGCTGTTCGCGCTGTGCGCGCTGGTCGGCACGGCCGACTTCGCCGCGTGGACCGCCGCCGCGCTGCTGGACACCGACCGCGCGGACGCCGAGGACGCGGTGGAGCGGCTGGTCGACGCGCACCTGCTGGACATCGTGCCGGGCGCGGGCGGCCCGCCGCGCTACCGCTTCCACGACCTGGTCCGCGGCTACGCGCTGGAGCAGTCGGCCGTGGTGTGCGGCGCGGGCGACCGGGCGGCCGCGCTGCGCCGGCTGCTGGGCGGGTGGTTGCGGCTCGCGCAACGGGCCCACCGCGCGCACCGGGGCGGCGACGTCGGGGTGCCGCGCGGTTCCGCGTCGGGCTGGGAACCCGAGGACGGCTTCGCGGTGGACGGCGCGACCCGGTGGTGGGAGGTCGAACGGCGGTCGCTGGCGCGCGCGGTGCGCCAGGCGGCCGAGGCCGGGTGGGACGACCTGTGCCGGGACCTGGCGGCCGCCGCGGTCGGCTTGGCCGAGCTGACGGGCGACGCCGCGGACTGGCGGGACACCGCCGGGCTCGGGCTCGCCGCGGCCAGGCGGGCGGGTGACGACCGGGGTGAGGCCGCGATGCTGCACTCGCTCGGCTCGCTGCACGTGGCGCGGCGGCGGTGGGACGAGGCGGAGGAGGCGTTCGAGGCCGCCCTCGCGATCTTCCGCGCCGTCGAGGACGTCCACGGGTGCGCCCTGGTGCTGCGGAACTGGGCGTGCGTCGACGCGGCGCGCGGCAGGCACGCGGCCCTGCGCCGCAAGCACGAGGAGGCGCTGGTCGGCGTGCGCGCGGTCGGCGACGTGGTCGGCGAGGCGGACATCCTGCGCGGCGCGGCGGAAAGCCTGCTGGAGACCGGCGAGGACGTCGACGCGGCGCGCCTGCTGCTCGACCGCGCGCTGCTGCTGTGCCGGGAGGTCGGGTACCGCCGGGGTGAAGCCCTGGTGCTGCACCGGTTCGTGCGGCTGCACCTCGCCTCCGGCCGGCTCGACCTCGCGCGCCGGGCGGTCGACGGTGTGCTCGAGGTGGTGCGCGACCTGGGCGACCGGACGGGCGAGTCGCACGCGCTGCTCGCGCTCGGCACCGTGCACCGGGCGGAGGGCCGGTTGGCGGAGGCGGAAACCGTGCTGTGCGTGGCGTTGGACCTGGCGCGCGACGTCGCCGACCGGGTGGTCGAGGGTCGGGTGCAGCGGGTGCTGTCGGACGTGCGGGCGCTGGCCGGTCAGGTGGACGCGGCGCGCGACGGCCCGGCCGAGGGCTACCGGACGCTGATCGGCGCGGAGGGCGCGGCGGTCGGCCGGATGCGCGTGCGGCTGGACCGCCCGGGCGCGGTCGCGGTGGCCGGCACGACCCGGTTCCCGCTGGGGCGCGGAGTTCCTGGGCTGCGCCCGGTGGTGGACCGGCCGGGCTGAGCAACGTCCACTGTGGACCATCGGCCGTCCGGTTGCCGGAAACCGAACCTGTTCGGGTCCGCCGCTCACGCTCGGGGCAGGAGGGCGGGCGGCTCGACGCGGTGGTCGGCGGCGGTGGTTCGTGCTGCCCGAGGGTGACTACTCGAAGTGACCGCAGGCGGGCCGCCGGTTCCGGTCACTCGCCGATCCACCTCGTCCGCGCACCGGGCGGAGGTGCGCCGACCGGCGGTTTCCCGCCGGGGGACAGGCAGACCCGTGGTCGTGGTCCGGGTGGCGCCTGTCCGGGAACCGGTGACTATGGGTAGGCTAGCCTTCGCTACCGGAGGTCACGCCCCGCCCAGCGGTCGTCGGGGGTGGGCGGGGCGGCCGCGGTGGTCGGGACCGTTGACGACTGGGGGGAATCGGATGTCCGTCACCACCGACGTGGAGGTCGAGCCCTACGCCCACTTCGAGGCGGAGGTCCTCGCCGTGCGGTCCGTCGGGGCGAGCCTGGTCCGGGTCACCTTCGGGGGTCCGGGCCTGCGCGACGTCACCTCGAGCGGACCGGACCAGCGGATCAAGGTCTTCCTGCCGCGCGAGCGCGGTGCGGAGGTGCGGGTGCCGACCGGGCCGGACTGGTACGCCCGCTACCGCGAGCTGCCCGAGCACGAGCGCGCGGTCATGCGGACCTACACGATCCGGTCCGCGCGGGACGGCGAGGTCGACGTGGACTTCGTGCGGCACGGCGACGCGGGCCCGGCCTCGCGCTGGGCGGGCGCGGTGGTACCGGGGGAGCGGGTGGTGCTGTTCGCGCCGGACGCGCGGTTCCCCGGCTACCGGCGCGGCGCCCGGGTCGGGTCGGACTACGCGCCGCCGCGGGACGCGGTGTGGCAGCTGCTCGCCGGTGACGAGACGGCGCTGCCCGCGCTCTCGGGCATCGTCGCGGCGCTGCCCGTCGACGCGGTGGCGCACGTGCTGGTCGAGGTGCCCGCCGAGGGCGACGGGGTGGACTGGTCGGTGCCGCCGGGCGTGACCGTCACCCGGGTGGTGCGCGACGGTCGGTCCGACGTGCTCGCGGCGGTGCGCGAGGTGACGCTGCCGGACGGTCCCGGCTACGCGTGGCTGGCGGGTGAGGCGGGCCTGGTGCGCGACCTGCGCCGGCACCTCGTGCGCGACCGAGGGCTCGACCGCGAGCGGGTCTACTTCTGCGGCTACTGGCGACGGGGCCGGTCCGAGGACACGCCGCGCGAGCCCGAGGAGGACTGACCTCGTCCGGCGCCGTCCGAAAAGGACGGGGTGACGCACGACCGAATCTTGTGCGGCGTAGAGGAACCCCACCGGATGGCCCGCCGAGAACGCCGGCCGGGACCCGCGAGACCGGCTCGCGATCGACCGAAACCGGTGTGGTGGCGCGGTCCTCGCGAACCGCGCCTCCACACAGGACTCAGGAGCGGGTCGGGTGCCTCTCGGCGCACGCGCTGATCACCGCGCGCCCCGGGTGAGGGTGAACGGGATCTCCGGCTCGGCGAAGTGCTTCTCCACCAAGGCTTCGTCCACTTCGGACAGCGTCGCGGGCGACCAGCGCGGCGACCGGTCCTTGTCCACGATCTGCGCCCGGATGCCCTCGGGCAGGTCGTGCCCGCGCAGGCACGCGGCCGACACCCGGTACTCCTGCTCCAGCGCCGACTCCAGGTCCGGCAGGTCCCGCGCCCGGCGCAGCGCGGCCAGCGTCACCTTCAGCGAGGTCGGCGACCTGGTCAGGATCTCCTTGGCCGTCGCGTCCTCCCCGGCGCGGTGCAGCCGGTCGAGGATCTCCTCCACGGTGTCGGCCGCGAAGCACTCGTCGATCCACCCGGCCGCCAACCGGGACTCGCCGGGCGGCACGGCGTGCGCGCGGATCACGTCCTCCGTCGGTGTGGCCAGCAGGAACGGCAGCTGCTCGGCCGGCACGACCACGTCGGCCAACCCGAGGAACACCGCGTCCGCGCCGGACAGCGTCGCGCCGGTCAGCGCGGCGAAGGTGCCCGATTCGCCCGGGGCGCGGGACAGCAGGTAGGTGCCGCCGACGTCCGGCGCCAGCCCGATGCCGACCTCCGGCATCGCGAGCCGGGTCCGCTCGGTGACCACCCGCAGCGAGCCGTGCGCGGACACGCCGACGCCGCCGCCCATGACCACGCCGTCCATGAACGCGGTGTAGGGCTTGGGGAACCGGGCGATCCGGGCGTTGAGCCGGTACTCGTCCGCCCAGAACCCGAGCGAGGCGGTGCCGCCGGCGCGCGCGTCGTCGTGGATCGACCTGATGTCCCCGCCCGCGCACAACCCGCGCTCGCCCGCGCCGTCCACCACGACACCGCGCACCGCGTCGTCGTCG
This sequence comes from Actinosynnema sp. NPDC020468, assembly GCF_040642015.1. Taxonomy (NCBI): domain Bacteria; kingdom Bacillati; phylum Actinomycetota; class Actinomycetes; order Pseudonocardiales; family Pseudonocardiaceae; genus Actinosynnema; species Actinosynnema sp. NPDC020468. The sequence continues at coordinate 120,146 of NZ_JBFAEO010000007.1, read as the reverse complement.
GCCCACGCCACCAGCGCGGCGTCGATCGCGCGGACCATGCCGTGGTTCAGCGCGTTGATGGCCTTCGGCCGGTTCAGGGTGATCCGGCCGAGGCCCGCCACCACCCGGATTACGACGTCGTTCACGCCACCCCCACCACGACGACCCGCATGATCCCGTCCCCTCGAGGGTCCGCGCCGAGGTCGCACCGGCGGCCCCGCGTCGCGGACTTTCGGCGACCATATAGTCGGACGTCCAACCATGTCGAGGGTGTCGTGACGGCGGTCTCCCCGCGCCGGCGCACCTCGCCGATCCGGCGCGGGCCGGGCCGTCCTACGGGGTGAGCGGCACGGGGTGGCGGTCGTCGCGACCGACCAGGACCGCGATCTCCGCGTCGGTGAGCCCCCGTCCGCAGACCATCGGGGTCAGGCCGTTCAGCCTGCCGTAGCCCCTGTCGCGCACCAGGTTCTCCCACCACGGGGTGGGGTGCGGCACGGGCTCGTCGCCGGCCGTCAGGTCGCGGGCCGCGTCGCCGGTGATCGTGCCGGACCGGCGCAGCAGCCGCAGCACGCCGCGGGTCCCGTGGAACGCGCCGGCGACCGCCCGCGCCCGGATCTTGAGCACGCCGCCGACCTCCATCCGGTACCCCTCGTCGCCGAGCGAGGTGTCCGCCGAGCCCAGGGTCAGGTAGAGGTCGCCCGCGGTGGTCGCGGCCTCCGGTCCGAACACGACGGTCGGCCGGATGTCGGTCAGCGCGTGGAGGTCGTCCGCGACGGTGGCGCCGGTCGCGGCCCAGGAGGTCGCGGGGTCGAGCACGATCCTGGTGGACGGGTGAACCGGTAGGTGGTCGACGGCGCGCGTCGCGCGGGCCGGCGCGACGCGAGTGCCGAGGTCAGGACCACCAGCGCGGTCGCGACCAGGTTGTGCGTGCCCATGTTCTCCGCTCTCCTCTCGAAATCCGGGAAGGGTGACGGCCTCCCGCGCCCCTCGAACGGGAGGCCGTCGGCTCGTCAGACGCCCCAGTCGTCTTCCCGCTGACCGAGCGCCTCGGACCAGAAGAAGTGCCGCAGCGTGCCGTTCGCGCCGGGCGCGAAGGCGTGCTGCTGGTCGCCGAACACCGCCGCCGACGGGTCGCCGGTGATGCCGGTGCCCCAGGTGTCGTGCAGGACGCCCCGGTCCTCGATCCAGAAGTAGTGCTCCAGCGTGCCGCCGACGCCGCGGACGAACACGTGCTGCTGGCCGTCGACCACGAACGCGGCGGGTCGTCCGACGAGACCGCTCGGCGCCCACTGGTCGCTGCGGCTGCCCAGCGTCTCCGACCAGTACCAGTGGCCGAGCGCGCCCGCGGAGGTCGTCGCGAAGACGTGCTGCTGGTTGCCGATCAGCAGGGCGGTCGGGTCACCGGTGACGCCGGTCGACGTCCAGGTGTCGTGCAGGACGCCGCGGGTCTCGATCCAGAAGTAGTGCTCCAGGCTGCCGCCGGTACCGCGGACGAAGACGTGCTGCTGGCCGTTCACGGTCATCGCGCTCGGTCGGCCGGTGGTGCCGCCCTGCGCCCACTCGTCGTGCAGCGGGATGGTGCCCAGGCGGTCGGCCCAGAACCAGTGCTGGAGCTTGCCGTTCGCGTCGGTGGCCCACACGTGCTGGGTGTCGCCGATGACCATCGCGGCCGGGTCGCCGGTGATGGAGCCGGCGCCCGCCCAGGTGTCGGCCAGCTTGCCGCGGCCCTCGATGTAGAAGACGTGCTTCAGGGAACCGTCGGTGCTCCGGTAGAACAGGTGCTGCTGGCCGTTGAACAGGAAGGTCACCGGCTCGCCCGCGACGTCCTGGCCGCCCCACTCGTCGCGCAGCAGGAAGTCGGGCTGCCACCAGCGGTGCTTGATCGTGGTGCCGACCTTGGCGAAGTGGTGCTGGGTGTTGCCGACCTTCAGCACCGGCCCGCCCTCGGAGCGCGCCTCCTCGACCGTGGTGTCGAAGCGGTACAGGTTGTAGCGGTCCATCGTCGCGATGACCAGGTTCGCGTAGTTCGGATCGGTCGCGTACCCGCTGGCGGCGATCTCGCGGATGAACCGCTTCGGGTCGTTGCGGTACGGCCAGGCCCGGCTGTAGGTCGAGGTGGTCAGCAGCGCGCCGTAGTCGCGGAACGAGTCCTCCTTCGTCCGGTAGGACCGGAAGTAGGCGTTCGTGCCGTGGCAGCCGTACTGGTCGCACTCGGTGGTGGGCCAGGAGCTGCACGACGCGGCGATCGGGCCGGGCGAACCCGCCGACACGCACTTGATGCCGAAGAAGTTGCGGTCGGCGGTGGCCAGTCCGCTGGTGCCCCAGGCGGATTCGTGGATGGACTGGGCCAGCGCCACCGACGCGGGCAGTCCGTACTCGGTGTGCACTCTGATCGCGGCCGCGGCGCTCGACTCGATGTAGGCGCCCTCGTTGGCCGTGGCGTGCAGGTCGGGCGTCGCGGACACCGGCGCGGCCAGGCCGAACGTGGCCAGCACGGCGAGTCCGCCGAGCGCGATCCTGGTGAGGAGGTTCCTGGACATCGGTTTCCCCTTTCGTCGCCCAGAACGCTAGGGAAGCCGCCTCGAAGTTCTCCGGAATTGTTCTCCAGGTGCCCTCTATGGCTTTCTGGGCAACCTGGAGGTGGCCCGGAGGTCGTTTATAGGCGCGCTCCTTAGCGTCGTTCCCGTCGCCATCCGGGGCGGCACCGAAAAAGGGGTGGAAATGACCGGTAACGCACGTCTCCTGATCGCCGGGGTCGTCGTCGCCAGCACGCTCGTCGGCACGCTGCCCGCCTACGCCCTCGCGGCGCCACCGCCGACGGCCCAGGTGCAGGACCAGGACCCGACCCGGTTCGACCAGGACGGGCACGTGGTGAGCGGCGGGAGGTCACCGCAGGGGAAGCCGGCCAAGGAGGGCGTCACCGCCTTGGTCAACGCGCCGATCACCAGGTCCGAGATCAGACGGCGGGCGCAGTCGTGGATCGACGCCCGGGTGATGTACGACCAGGAATCGTGGTACCGCAACGAGTTCGGCCGCTACCGGCAGGACTGCTCGGGCTACGTGTCGCTGGCCTGGGGCCTGGACGACAGCTACGTGACGTGGACGCTGCCGCCGCTCATGCACCGCGTCGCGGCCGCCGACCTCAAGTTCGGCGACGTGTTCTGGCGGGACAACATGACCGACCACTCCAACGGGCACATCGCGCTGTTCTCGCACTGGGCCGACGCGGCCAAGACGCAGCCCGTGGTGTGGGAGGAGTACGACTACGGGCACGTCGCGTCGATCCGCCCCTGGAGCGCGGCGTACGCCTCGGAGTTCATCCCCATGCGCTACAACAACGTGATCGAGGACGTCGCGGCGCCGACGCCGATGACGCGGGAGGGCACGCAGGCGCTCGAGGTCGGCGAGGCGCAGCACTTCTTCGGCAAGGTGGGCAACAAGATCCGGCACCAGTGGTGGGTTCCGGACCACAAGCTGCGCGACGACTGGGGCGGCGGCGACGTGGCGGGCGAGCCGACCACGTTCCTGTTCAACGACCAGCAGCACCTGTTCTACCGCAGCGCCAACGGTTCCCTGCGGCACTTCTACTACATCGACGGCCGCCCCGCCCCGCTCGACGACTTCTGGGCGAACGGCGGCTCGATCACCGGCGACCCGACCTCGCTCGTCATCGGCGACACCCAGCACGTGTGGGCCGTCGGCGCGAACGGCAGGCTCCAGCACTGGTACTGGGCCGAGCGCCTGGGCGCCGCCCCGCTGCACGACGAGTGGCCGACCGGGGTCACCGTCACCGGCCGGCCGTCGGTCTTCGTCGCGAACGGCCAGCAGCACGCGTTCGTCCGGGGCACCGACGGCTCGCTCCAGCACTCCTTCTACATCGAGGGCCGGGGCAAGCTCACCGACCCGTGGGCGCCCGCCGGCTCGATCGTGAGCGACCCGGTCGCGCTGTTCATCGGTGACACCCAGCACGTGTGGGCGACGACCGCGAACGGCAGGCTCCAGCACTGGTACTGGGCCGAGCGGCTGAGCCCCGACGTGATCACCGACAACTGGGCGAGCGGCGGCGTCGTCGGCAGGCCCTCGGCGTTCTCCGTCGACGGTCAGCAGCACGTGCTGGTCCGCGGCGCCGGCAAGACGCTGGAGCACTACTACTACATCCAGGGCCGCAGCCTGCCCGACCACGACACCTGGGCGACCGGCGGTGTCACCACCGACCCGACCGCGGTCACTTTCGGCAGCCAGCAGCACGCGTTCGTCCGCGCCGAGGACGGGACGCTGCGGCACTTCTACTGGTTCCAGGGCATCGACACCACCGAGGACAACTGGGGCGCCTGACCGCCACGACGTCCGACCCGACCACCCGGTGCGCCCGATCGGCGCACCGGGTGGTCCTCCGCGTCCCCCGACCGGCCGCACCCCTGTCGCGGCCGGCCCTTTTTGGGCAAGATCGCTGACGGTGCATCCGGTGTTGGCGGGGGGCTGACGACGTGCGCGTGCTCGTGCTCGGACCGATCGAGGTGCGATCGGGTGGGGTGGAAGCGGTTCTGGGCGGACCGAAGCCGAAGGCCCTGTTGGCCGCGCTCGTCCAGGCGCGGCAGGTGGTGTCGACCGAACGACTCGTCGACCTGGTCTGGGACGACGCGCCGCCGCAGTCGGCGAACGCGCTGGTGCACACCTACATCTCGCAGTTGCGGCGCGCGCTCGCCGCGGTGGGCGAGGGCGCCGCCCTGGTCACCCGGCCGCCCGGCTACCTGCTGCGGGTCGAGCGCGGTGACACCGACCTCGGCGACTTCGAGTCGCACCTGGAGGCCGCCCGCGCGGCCGAGCGCGGCCTCGACCACACGGCGGCGGCGGTCCGGTTCGAGCAGGCACTGGCGCTGTGGCGCGGCCCGGCGTTCGGCGGTGTCGACGCGGTGTTCGCCCGCACGCACGCCGCCGGGTTGGAGGAGGACCGGCTCGCGGCCGAGGAGAGCCTGGCGCGCAACCGGTTGGCGCTCGGGATGAACCACGAGGTCGTGTCCCGGCTGGAGCGGCTGATCGCGGACTACCCGCTGCGCGAGGAGGCCACCGCGCTGCTGATGCGGGCGCTGCACGCGGTCGGCAGGCAGGTCGACGCGCTCGCCGCGTACCGGGACCTGCGCACCCGGCTCGACGACGAACTGGGCATCGAGCCCGGCGAGCCCGTCCGCGCGCTGCACCAGTCGATCCTGGACCGCACGATCAGCCCGGCCCGACCCGCCGAGTCCGCGCCGCCCGGTCCGGCGGCGGTGATCGCGGAGGTGGTGGAGGCGGCCGTCGCCTCGGTCGCCGAACCCGAGGTCGAGGTGGTGCCGCAGCACCTGCCGCCGGACATCGGCGACTTCACCGGCCGGGACGCCGAGTTGGCCCGCATCCTGGCGCTCGCGGGCAGCGCGTCCGACGACGGTCGCACGGTGACGCCCGTCGTGGTCATCGCGGGCGTGGGCGGCGCGGGCAAGTCGGCGCTCGCGGTGCACGCCGCGCACCGGATGCGCGACCTGTTCCCGGCGGGGCAGCTGTTCGCGGACCTGCGCAGCAGTCACGGCGACCTCGACGCGCACGAGGTACTCGGCCGGTTCCTCGGCACGTTGGGCGTGCCGGCGGCCGACCTGCCCGACTCCACGGACGGCAGGCTCGAGCTGTACCGGCGCAAGGTCGCGGGCCGCCGGCTGGTGATCGTGCTGGACAACGCGCGCGGCGAGCACCAGGTGCGCCGGCTGCTGCCGGGCAACCCGCGCTGCCTGGTGGTGATCACCAGCCGGTCCCGGATGTCCGGTCTGGAGGCGGCCGAGAGCATCGAGCTCGACGTGTTCGACCGGTCGGGCGCGGTCGAGATGCTGCGCCGCGTCGTCGGCGCGGCCCGGGTCGACGCGGAACCCGAGGCGGCCGCGACCATCGCGTCGCTGTGCGGCGGCATCCCGCTCGCGCTGCGGGTCGCGGCGGCCAAGCTGCTCGCCAAACCGCACTGGCCGCTGAAGTCGATGGCGGTGCGGCTGTCCAACGAGCGGCGGCGCCTGGACGAGCTGGCCGTGGGCGACCTGACGGTGCGCTCCAGCCTGCGGCTGAACTACGCCGACCTCGACGCGCGGCACCGGCGGGCGTTCCACCTGCTGACCCTGCTCGACCTGCCGGACTTCGGGTCCTGGCTCGCGGCGCCGTTGCTCGACATCGACCTGGACGACGCCGAGGACGTGGTAGAGCGGCTGGTCGACCTGCGGCTGGTGGACGTGATCGGCATCGACGCCATCGGCCGGATCCGCTACCACTTCCACGACCTGGTCCAGCTCTTCGGCGCGGAACTGGCCGCCGACGAGCCGCCGGCCGAGCTGGCGGGCGCGCTCACCCGCGCGCTCGCCACGTGGACCGCGCTGGTCGAGCTGAGCACCCGCGAGCTGCCCCGGATCACCGTGCGGGCCGAACCCGTGCGCACCGCCGCCGTCGAGCTGGACCCGAGGCTCGTCACCGAACTCGCCGACGACCCGAGCGGGTGGCTGAAGTCCGAGCAGGCGTCGGTGATCCGCGCCGTCGAACGGGCGCAGCGGCTCGGCGTCGACGGCGCGCTGACCGCCGCCATGGCCGCCGCGCTGTCGTCGGGTTTCGCGGTGCGCAACGAGTTCGACGGCTGGCAGCGCACCCAGGAGGCGGTGCTGGCGGCCGTGCGGGCGCAGGGCGACCGGCACGCCGAGGCCGCCGTGCTCGCCGGGCTCGGGCAGCTGCACTACGCCAAGGACGAGTACGCGGTGGCCGAGCGGTGCTTCACCGAGGCGCACGACCACGCGGTGGCGACCGGCAACCGGACCACCGCCGCGTCCGCGCTGATCGGGCGCGGCACCGTGCGGCGCGACCAGGCCCGGTTCGCCGACGCGCGCGCCGACCTGCGCGCCGGGCTGGAGATCGCCGAAGGCGTCGGAGACCTCGTGCTCGCCGCCACCGCGGTGTACGGGCTCGGCGCGATCAACCGGGACACCGGCGCCCTGTCCACCGCCCGCGAACAGCTGGAGCGGGCCGTCGAGCTGTACCGGGGGCTGGCCGACCGGCGCGGCGAGGCGTTGGCGCTGCGCGGCCTCGGGTTGTGCGCCCGCGCGGTCGGCGACTACGACACCGCGCTGGAGCTGGACGAGCGGGCCGGCGTGCTGCTGCGCGCGGCGGGCGACGAGCTGGGCGCGGTGTACGCGAGCCAGTCCGCGGCCAAAACCCTGATCCGCCGCGGTGAACCGGCCGGCGTCGAGGCGATCCTGGCGGCCTGCCTGGAGTACTGCACGAAGCAGGGCGACGGGTTCGGCGTCGCGCTGATGACCCGGACGCTCGGCGAGCTCGCCCTGGCGCGGGGCGACCTCGTCGCCGCGCGCGACCACCTCGTGTTCTCGCTGGAGCGGTGGACGGCGATGAACCTGGACCTGTGGCGCGCGCGGACGTTGCGCGACCTGGCCGCCGCCGAACCGGGTCCGGCGGGCCGGGCGCGGTGGGAGCTGGCACTGGAGCTGTTCACCGGCCTGGGCGCGCGGGAGGCGGCCGAACTGGCCGACCTGTCACCGGAGCGGTGGCGCGCGCAGGTCGCGGACAGGTCGTTATAGGTCGCCTATAGGCGATCCGACCCCGGCCTGTAGATCATCTCCAGCCGCGCCGGACACGATGGGCTTCGACACCCCTCCCACGAGAAGAGGCCCACCATGGTGCTCGGACCTCCCCTCACCCGGACCGACGTGCTGCTCCGGGCGCACAGCTGGCTGCGACCGTCCGTGCCGCACAGTCCCGTGTCCCGGCACGCGAACGAGTACGGCTCCTACCGCGCGGACTGCGTCGGCTACGTGTCGATGGCGTGGGGCCTGTCGGTCGAGCACGGCGACACCGACCTGGCCGTGATCGAGTCGGTGAGCAAACCCCTCGACAAGCCCGCGCTCCGACCCGGCGACGTGCTGATGCGCGTGCTGGAGATCGCCCACGTGGCGATCTTCGAGGGGTGGGCCGACGACCTCGGGCGCACGTTCTGGGGCCTGGAGCAGCGCGTCGGCCTGGGCACCGTGCGCCGCCGGGTGCGCTACCCGTACGAGAACGCCTCGACCTACTACCGGCCGTACCGGTACGTGAACGTGCTGGACTGACCCGGGTCAGCGCGCCGCGAGCACCGCCTCCACGGCCTCGGCGACGTGCAGCAGGGAGGAGTCGCCGAACGCGCGCGCCTCCAGGCACACGCCGACCGGCAGCCCGTCCCGGGTGCGCCCGGCGGGCAGCGAGATCATCGGCACGCCCGCGACCGTGCCCGGGTCGGTGTTGCGCACCACGGTGGCGAACGTCGGCACCCGCCGCCCGTTCAGCTCGATCCCGTCGCCCCGGCCCAGCGGTGGCGGCGGCACCGGCGAGGTCGGCGCGAGCAGCACGTCCACCTCGCGGAACAGGTCGGCGTAGGCGTCGCGCACGGCCCACCGCGCCCGCCGCGCCCCTTCGTAGGCCTCGACCGTCGCGGGGGAGCCGACCATCGAGGCGATCAGCGCGCGCACGTCCGGCGAGGCGACCCGACCGGGCCAGTCCGCGGGCGGCCCGTCCACCCGACCGGCCAGCAGCCGCAGGCCCTCGTAGAAGACGATCGCGACACCCGCGAGCCCGGGCGGCTCGAGGTCCACCTCGACCAGGTGCGCGCCGGCCCGGTCCAGCGCGGCGACCGCGTCGTCGACCACGCGCGCCACCTCGGGGTCGAGGTCCGCGAAGCGGTCGCGCGGCAGGCCGATCCGCAGGCCCGCGACGGCCGCCGGCGGCGTCCGGTCGGCGAGGTCGCGGGTGAGCACCTCGTCCACGGTCCGCACGTCCCGCACGGTGTGCGCGTGCACGCCGATCGTGTCGCGGCTGGTGGACAGGTTGACCACGCCGTCGCCCGGGTAGCGGCCGGTCGAGGGCCGGAAGCCCACGACACCGCAGAACGACGCGGGAACCGTGATCGAGCCGCCGGTGTCGGTGCCCAACCCGAACGGCACCACGCCGAGCGCGACGCCGACCGCGCTGCCGCTGCTCGACCCACCCGCCGACCGGGACGGGTCCGCCGGGTTGCGCACCGGCCCGAACGCCGCGTTCTCGCCGGTGATCCCGAACGCCAGCTCGTGCAGGTTCGTCTTGCCCGCCACGACCGCGCCCGCGTTCCGCAGCGCTCCGACCGCGCCCGCGTCGACGGCGACCGGCTCGTCGCCCAGCAGCGGGCTGCCCGCCGTGGTCGCGAACCCCGCGACGTCGATGTTGTCCTTGACCGAGAACGGGATGCCGGCCAACACCCCCGCGCCGGGCTCGGCGTCGGCGTCGGCGACCGCGATCCAGTCGCCGTGCGCCGACCCGCGTGCGACCTGCGCCACCACCGCCCGCAACCGGGCGCGCTCGGCCGGCGCGACGGCCCGCCAGTCGGCGAGTGACCGGGGGAGTGCCTCGTCGCCCATGCCCGTCCTTCCCTGCCCGTCCGTGGTGGGGGAAACGTAGGTTCGGCGCGGCGGTGCGTCAATCGGGAGCGGGAGGGCCGGGTCCGCTCTCCCGGCGGCGTTCCCGCACTCCGCCGGTCGGACGGCCGCCGGGCGTTGCGCGTAAGCTCCTGACCCGCGCGTAAGCTCCTGATCACTGTGCGCAAGAACGACGCGGATGGGCGGGAAGTGGCGTGGAGCGGTTCGACCCGGCTGTTCCCGGCGGCACGACGAACTCGGTGCCCGGCTCGGTCGCGGGCCCCGTGGTCCAGGCCGGGGCGATCGGACAGGTCGTGGTGACGTCGTCCGGTTCCGGCACGCCACCGCCGTGGCAGGTGCCGCCCGCGCCCGTGGTGTTCGTGGACCGGGAGCGCGAGGTCGCCGAGCTGAACTCCGCCGGCGCGTCCCGCGTGCTGGTGCTCAGCGGCGGTCCCGGCACCGGCAAGAGCGCGTTGGCCCGGCGCTGGGCGGCCGGTGTCCGCGAGGCCTACCCCGACGGTCAGCTCTACGCCGACCTCCGCTCGCACCGGCAGGGCGGCGTGGTCGAACTCGGCGCGGTGGTCGAGGGTTTCCTGCGGTCGCTGGGCGTCGCGCCGGACTGGGTGCCCGCCGACTTCGCCCACCGGGTCGGCCTGCTGCGCACGCTGACCCGGGACAAGCGCCTGCTGTTCCTGGTGGAGCACGTCGCCACCTCCGCGCAGGTCCTCGCCTGGCTGCCGGACGCGCCGGGCAGCGCCGTCGCGGTGACCTCCCGGCAGGACCTGGCCGAGTTGCACGAGCACGGCGCCCTGCACCTGCGGGTCGACCCGCTGCCGGTGGCCGAGGGCGTCGACCTGCTGGCCCGGTACTGCGGCCGGGAGCGGGTCGAGGCGGAGGCGGAGGCCGCGGCGGAACTCGTGCGGCTGTGCGACGGCCTGCCGATCGCGCTCACCGTGGTCGGCGCCCGGCTGCGCCGCCGCGGCCGGTCCCTGGCGCACGTGGTGGCCGAGCTGTCCGGCGCGGTCGACCGGCTGGACCTGTTCGTCGGCGAGCACGGACCGGTGGTGCGCACGGTGTTCGACGGCGCGTACGCCGACCTGCCCTCCTCCGCCGCCCGGCTGTACCTGCTGCTCGGCGCGCACCCCGGTCCCGCGCCGGCGGCGGAGGCGGTCGCGGCGCTGGCCGGCGTCACCGCGTCGCGGGCCGAGCAGCAGGTGGACGTGCTGGCGAGCGCGCACCTGGTCGAGGTGGCCGACGACGGTCGGGTCCGGACGGGCGGGCTGGTGGCCGAGCACGCCGCGGCCCGCGGTCGGCACGACCTGCCGCCCGAGGACCGCCGTGCCGCGCTGACGAGGGTGATCCGGCACTACGTCCGCTCCGCGGCGGCCGCGGACCTGGCCGCGATGGGCGACCGCTTCCGGCTGGCCGACCGGGACGACCGCGTCGCCGCCGCGGCCGCGCGGTTCACCTCGCCGGGCGAGGCGATGGACTGGTTCGACGCCGAGCGGCACAACCTGGCGGGCGCGGTGCTCGCGGCCGCCGACCTCGGGCTGTTCGCCGACGTCTGCCGGCTCGCCGAATCGCTGTGGGCCCTCTACCTCAACCGCAAGCACCACGTCGAGTGGATCTCCACCCACCGCCGTGCCGTCGACGCCGCCGCGGCGCTGGACGACCCGCGGTGGGAAGCCCGGATGCGCAGCCAACTCGCCCGCGCGCTGATCGAAACCCGCCGGTTCGAGCAGGCCGACGAGCAGCTCCGGACGGCGTTGACGGCCGCGGTGCGCTCCGGTGACCGCCGGCTGGAGGCCTCCGTGCTGGAGTTCACCGGCCGGCTGCACCTCGACCGCGGCGCCTACGACCGCGCCGCGGAGTTCTACCGGCGATCGCTGGAGATCAACACCGCGCTCGGCCGAACGCGGGGAGCCGCGCTCCAGCACCACTTCCTCGGTCAGACACTGCACCGCATGGGCGACCACGAAGGCGCGCGGGAGCACCTGGAGCGGGCCCTGGCCGACCTCCCGGGCTCCGACCCGCGCAACCGGGCCCGGTTCCTGACGAGCCTCGCCGACGTGCTGACCGCGCTCGGCGAGCACGACCGCTCGACGGAGCTGCTGACCGAGGCGCTCCGGGCGTTGCGGCACGCGGGCGCGGACCACTTCGTGGCGCAGGCGCTGGAACAGCTCGCCGACCGCACCCCGGACGAGGCGCAGGCCCGGCGGTGGCGCGACGAGGCGGCCGACCTCTACCGCAAGGGCGGGGTGGAACCGCCGACCGCGTCGAACCCCAGCGCCAGCACCCGACCGCCGAGCAGCACCTCCACCTCGCGACCGCCGGAGGGCAGCGCGTAGCGGGCCGACGCGGCCAGTGCCACGACGTCGTGGTCGACCGTCCCGCGCAGCCGCAGGTCCGGCCCTCCGCGCACGGCCAGCACCCCCGAGGCGGCCGTGACCCGGGCCGTCGGGTGCGCCTCCAGCGCGGCCCGGCACCAGTCCAGCGCGGCCGCGTCGGAGTCGAACGCCCGGGGCGTGGTCACCACCGACGCGGTGTCCACGATCGTGGTGTCCAGCGAGTCCTCCTCGACCGCGAAGTGCTCGTCCCGGGTGCCCGCGGCCCACGTGTTGGGTCGCTCCAGCACCGCCGGGTACCGCTCGATCGCCACCACGCCCGCGGCCACGACCGACGTCACCACCCGCCACGCGGTCACCCGCCGGCACTCCGGAACCGGGTCCGGCACCGGCGCGACCCCGGCGGGCGAGCTCGGGTCCGGCAGGCCCATCAGCCGGTACAGCAACGACCTCAGCACCGTCGAGCCGACACCGGGCAGCGCGAACACCCGGTCCGCGACCGCGCGCAGCGCCGCCGGGTCGTGGTCGGCCACGAGCGCGACCACCTGGGGCAGCAGGGGCTTCCCGGTGTCCAGCCGAGGCGCGGCGGCGCCGAGCAGGGCCATCGGCGAGCCCGGCACCACCTCGTCCGCGCCGAACGCGGCCAGCGCCAGCGGCACCCCGACCGCCGCGCCGTAGAGGCTCAGCGAACCGTGGTCGCCGAGCAGCAGGTCCGCCGCCAGCAGCGTCGCGCGCCACCCCTCGTGCGGCGGCACGAGCAGCAACCCGGCGTCGAGCGCGCCCGCCAACCACCCGCGCACCTGGTACGGGCTGTGCCCGAACCAGACCGACGGGTGCAGCACGAGCGCCACCCGGTACTCGTCGGCGGGCAGTTCGGCCGCCAGCCGGGTGACCAGGTCGGGTTCCCGGCCCATCAGGGAGTCCGGGCCCCAGGTGGACGCCGCCACGACCAACCGCCGCCCCTGCGCGCCGAGCGCGCGCCGGTACCGCTCGCGGTGCGGGACGCCCGCGGCCAACCGGTCGAGGCACACGTCACCGGCGACCACGGCGCGCGGCGTCGCCTCCGGGCAGCTCGCGGCGAGGTCGGCCAGCTGGTCGGGGTGCGACAGCACGATCGCGGCCGGCACCACCTCGCCCTCGTGCAGCAGGCTCGTCGGGGTGTAGCCGGACACGGTGGTCGAGCGCTTGACGTACTTGTGGTGACCCGCGCCGTGCGGCAGCACGACGACCGGCGCGTCCAGCAGGTGCAACCCGCCCGCCTCGCTCGCCGCCACCGCGAGGTCGAACCGCAGCGCGGTGGCCTGGTCCCACGGCAGGGTCCGCGCGCCGATCGAGCGCAGCAGGTCGTCCACCCCGGCGGAGAACGCCGAGCCGGGCTCGTGGGTGAACACGATCTGCACCCGGGGGTCGCGGCGCAGCAGTTCCAGCACATCGAGCAGCCGGGTCGCCGTGGTCACCGTGCGAACCACCGCGAGCACCACCCGCTCGAACCCGACCGTGGTCCACCGGGTCGCCTCGGCGCCGACCGGCACCCGGACCGGCGCGCTCACCGCGTCCCGCCCGGCGGGTCCCGCCGACGGCTCCGCACGGCTGTGGATCATAGCCGCCGGTCGGGCGACCTCACGCGGAGCGGTTGAGCCGGTACAGGTGCCGGGCGACGGTGTGGTCGTCGCCGGGGTTGACCATGATCCACCGCTGACCCGCCGGATCGGTCTCGGTGGTGACGAGCCAGCGACCCGTGGGCAGGTCCAGCACGGTCAGGAACTCCGCCGCCCGTAGGGTCCGCCCGACCCGGTCGCGCCGCGAGGTGTGCAGCGTGGCCACCCCGAGGCGCGGCTCGGCCATCATCCGGCGCAGCGTGCGCCCGTCCAGGCTGCGGTCGTCGCGGACCTCGGTGTCCCGCAGGTTCAGCGACAGCCCGCGTCCCGGGCGGGCCGCGGGTAATCGGCCGACCAGGGCCTCCGCCGGCCGGTCGGGAGCCGCGCCGCGCAACCGGATCAGCCCGCCGGACCGGGTGGCCAGCACCGCGCCGTGCCGCGAGGTCGCCGCCACGGCGGTCGCGGGCCGTCCGGGTCCGGCGGCGAACCAGCCGTAGTAGGCGCTGTCCGGCTCGGCGAGCACCGCGAGCGCGCGCCGCACGTCCGACCGCGGCGTGCGCCGGTCGGCCAACCCGTCCTGTTCGAGGTCGCGGAACACGGCGTCGACCAGCCGTTCGCGCTCGGTGTGCGTCGCGCCCGGCGAGTCGACGGCGAGCGCGGAGTGCTGCGGTCCGAGCTCGTCGTGCCGCCACAGCACGTCGTAGGCGAGTTCGGTCAGGGTGACGGTCTCCCGCAGCACCGCGTCAACCGCCCAGGACCGGGGGGACGCTGTGCGGGATGGCGCCCACGATCTCGTCGCCGTGCGCCTCGGTCACCAGGTAGCCGGGCGTGGCGTGCTCCCGGTCCTCCTCGCCGCGCGCGCCGCCGCCGACGGGTCCGCCGGCCACCGCCGGGCCACCGGTCGCGGCCCGGGCCGCCGCGACCCCACCGGCCCGGCGCGCGTCGACGCCCGGTTCCACCACGGCGGACCGGCCGCCCCACTGCTGCTGTTCGGACCGGGTGCCGGCGACCGGTCCACGCGGACCCACGACCTCGGCCCGGGCCGCCCCGACCGGCCCGAACCCGGTGGGCTGGTAGGACGTCGGCGTCCCGATGCCGGACCGCGCCTCGGGCACCCCGCCGCGCCACTCGGGCGTCGGGCTGCCCACCTGGTGCGCCGGCGTGCTCGACGCGGTGCCGGTGGTGTCCGTGTTGCCTGTCGGGTTCGTGACCCGCCCCGGAACCTCGCGTGTGGTCGGGTCCTCGGGCGTCGACGGGTCCTCGCGGGACGTGCCGTCGGTCGACCCGCCGTCCGGCAGCGGCGGCGCGGGCGGACCGGGTGGCACGTCACCGGTCGTCGGGTTCGTCGGGTTCGCCGGCGCGGGTGCGACCGTGCCGACGCCGTGCGGGGTCGCCGGCAGTCCGACGGACCCGGTCCGCGCGTAGTCGGCCACCTCGCGGCCGACCGCCGGCGTGGTGTCGACCACCCGCAGGTCGAGGTCGACCACCGACACCGCCGACAGCGGCGAGGGCAGCTCACCCCGGTTCACGTGGCTGTTGTGCTGGTACTCGGCGTAGATCCGGCGGTTCTCCGCCTCGGCCGCGCGGTAGATGGTCACCGCGTCCTCGGTGTTGGTGTCCCACGGCGTGATCGTGTCCCACAGGTTCGACTCCGGCGGCTGTGCCGGGATGTCCAGCACCTGCCCGCGGTTGAACTCGAACTGGTAGGACTGGTTCGCCGCCGACCGGTCGAACTTCGGCAGCGTCTCCTGGAGGTCCTTGACCGCCTTGTCGATCGGCGACATCGCCCGCGCCCCGGCCTCGGCCGCGGCACCCGTCCACGCCTCGCCCAGGGTCGCGCCGATCTGCCGCAACCGGTCCTCCACCGCCGCGTACCGCCCGGCAGCCTCCGCCGCGATCTGAGCGGCGGCGTGCAGCGAGCCGGAGCCCGCGCCACCGGTCAGCAGGTCGTGGATCTCCTTGCCCGACAAGCCTTCCGCCCGGCTGTCGTCCCGGCTGTCGTCCGTTCTGTCGGTGGGCGTCGGCATCAGGACCCCTTCTTGATGGTGGTCAACATCGCGTCGGCGACCTCCCGCGCGACCGCGCACGGCTCCCCGATCCGCGGCGCGGGGTTCGACCCGGTGCGGGACTGGACGGTGACCAGCATGTGCATCGTGTCGGTGAGGCCGACCGCCAACCCGCACTCGCCGCGGGACCTGTTGTCCGCCAAGTCGATCAGGAGCGCGGGCTGGCCCTGGACCGGCGCCTGCGGCTCGAACAGCCGATAGCTCGACCGGAGGAGGTAGACACCGTCGAGCCCGCCGCCGCCCACCACGAAACCCTCACCGATGCTCAGCCCGCTCGGGCCGGACTCATCGGCCCACAGGCACGCCTTGGCGGCTGCGCTGCTGTTGTCCCGACCCTGGAGCGAGCCCAGACCGAGTGCGGTGACCTGGGCCGCGGTGAGCGCGCCGCACGGGTTCGCCTCGGTCGTGGCGTAGTCGACCGGAGTGGTCACCCGCGGCGCGCCGTGCTTGGTGGTGGTGGAGTTCGAGGCCGTGTCCGCCGGAGGGCTGCTCGCGGTGGAGGTCCCGGTCGCCGTGCCGCCGGTGGTGGTCGAGCACCCGGCGAGCACCGCGCACGCGGCCAGCCCGACGGCGATGGCCGGAACCCGCACCGCCATCAGCCCTTCCCGCCGAGGATGAGCGCGTTGCCGTGCTCCGAACCCCGGTACTGCGCGACCACGGCGGTCAACTTGTCGATCCGGGCACGGATGGTGTCGCTCAGGGCGGTGTTGGCCTCCAGGAGGGTGAGCCCGCGCTCGTTGGCGTCGTGCGCGTACACCCGGCTGGGCGCGTCGTCTCCGGGCGGGCGGATCTGGGTCAGGAACCTGATGTCCTGGTGGAGGGCGAGGAGGTCCTCGATGACCGATTGGTAGCCGGAAATGGCCCGTTCGACGGCGTCCAGGTCGACTTCGACCGCATTCATGCGGGTTCACCCTTCCGGCAGCATTCGGAGTGCCGATCGATACCGGTGTTCCGCCATTTCGCCGGAGTGCGTGCGGCATCGGGCACGGTGCCGGAGTATTCCGAATCGACCGCGGTCCGCCAAGACGTTGCAATGTGACGATGCATCGGGAATATCGACCCGAGCAGAGTAGTGCATTCGGGTGATTGGGCCGGTCGTCGGATGGGTGCCCGGCCGCGTGGAAGCAACGCGTGAGTAGGTATTCGGACTTCGTGTTCCCGAAGTTCGATCGAGGGTGCCCCACGCCTGTCCCACTCGCGGTGGGTTCGCGCCGGTGGACGAGAAGGCCGGAATCGGTGTAAAAGCCGCCTCGGTCGGCGGCCGGTGGAGTGAATAGTCCGCAATGGACGGAAAGCGGAAACCGCCGAATCGGGTGTCGATCGCGATGCCTTCGCGCGGGCGGAACGGGTGATCGGCATTCCGCGCCCGGTGCGCCCGCCGGCAGGATGTCCCGATGGCGAAGTGGCTCGGCAGATTCAGATCCGATCGTCCGACCCGGGAGCCGCTGCCCACCGATCCCGTGGCACGCGCGCAGGCCGCGACCCGGCGGTTCGACGCCTCCGGCACCACCGGGGACCTCGCCGTCGCGCTGGACGCCGCGCGGGCCGCCTGCGCGTCGGTCGACAACTGGCACCTCGCGGGCGACCTGCTGATCCGGTTGCTGCGCCTGCGTTACGAGCGCACCGGCTCGGTCGAGGACCTGGACGACGCGGTCCAGGCGGGCCACACGGTGTTCAAGGTCGGCCGCGCGGTCGTCGGCGCGGCGGCCGAGTACGCGCGGGCGCTAATGGCGCGGCACGAGCTGACCGGCGACCCGGCCGACGTGGAGGCCGCCGTCGACATGGGCCGCCGGGTCGTGGGCAGCACGGGGGAGCACGACGCGGCGCTGCCCGTCCGCCGGTCCGACCTCGCCGCCGCGCTGCGCCTGCGGTTCCTGCTCACCGGCGCCGCCGAGGACCTCGCCGAGGCGCTGGACCTGTCCGCGCGGGCCGTCGTCGGCGCGGTCGGCCACAGTCCCGCCACCCGGGCTGCGGCCAGTGCCACCAGCGCGCTGGTCCACCGCGCCAGGTTCGCCCACACCGGCGACCCGACCGACCTCGACCACGCGATCGGCCAGGGCGAGGACGCCGAGCGGCACGGCCGGGCGGGCGCACCCGGCGGCGCCGAGCGCAAGGCCGAGCTGGCCGCCGCGCTGCTCGACCGCCACCGCCTCACCGGGTCCGCCGCCGACCTGGACCGGGCCGCCGACCTGGCCCGCCTGGCGGTGGCCGCGACACCGCCGGAGCACCCCGCGCTGCCCCGCCACCTGGCAGGCCTCGGCGACGTCCACCACGCGCGCTTCGACCGCGACCACGACCCGCTGATCCTCGCCGAGGCGTTGGACGTCCGCCGCCGGGTGGTCGGACTGCCCTGCACCCCAGACCGATTACGACTCGCCACGGCGCTCGACCTGGCCCGCACGGCCACCGCCGCCGGCCACGGCGACGTGACGCGCGAGGCGTGGGACCTGGTGTTCCGCCTCGACCCCGGCTCGGACCTCGCCTCGACCGCCGTGGCACACCTGGTCGCGGTGGGCCGACCCCGGGACGCGGTCGAGTTCTTCCAGCTGTCCGCGACGCCCGGTGAACCGTTGCGCCCCTTCGGCGAGCTGGCCCGCGCGGCGGTCGGCGGACCCGTCGTGCTGATCAACGTCGACGCGTGGCGGTGCGACGCGCTCGTGGTCGTCGGCGGCGACGCGCTCGTGGTGCCGCTGCCCGACCTCACCGAGCGGGACGCGGCCGAGGCGGCGGCACGGCTGGTCGACGCGGCGGCCGAACCCGAGCTGTCCCGCGCCTGGCTGCCGGCTACCCTGCGGTGGTTGTGGGACGTGGTGGGCGCGCCGCTGTTCGCCGCGTTCCGGCACGTCGGCGGCGAACCCGGTGTGCTGCCGAGGGTGTGGTGGTGCCTCGCGGGCCGGTACCGGTTCCTGCCGGTGCACGCGGCCGGCACGAAGGACGGCCCGTCGGTGCCGAAACTGGTGGTGTCGTCGCACACCCGGGACCTGGTCGCGCTGCTGCACCCGCCGCGCCCGCGCGCCGAACCGGTGGTGCTGCTCGACCGGGAGGGCTCGACGCCGCTCGCCGACCTCGTGCCGGCGGACGCGCGGGTGCTCGCGGCGACCGCCACCGCCGAGCAGCTGGGTCGGGCGAACTGGCTGCACCTCACCGAGCCGGACGTGACGTTCGCGTTCGCCGACCTCGACCTGGGCGCGCTGGACTTCGTCTTCCTGTCCGAGCACGCCGCGCCGCCGATCGCCGAGGGCGACGACCTGGCCGCCGTCCTGCACGCCGCCGGCCGCACCCAGGTCGTGGCCTCCCGCTGGGCCGCGCCCGACGTGACACCGGCCCTGTACCGCGCGCTGTCGGCCTCGGGCGTCCCGGACCCGACCGACACCGCGACCGCCCTGCACGCCGCCCTGGCCGACCTGCGCCGCACCGGCCACCCGGCGGACTGGGCGGGCTACGCGCACTACGGCTACTGACCCGACCGGCGAGTCACCGGGTCAACGCCCGATCCTGCTCCTCGATCATGGCCCGCCGGGCGATCCGCTCCACGACCGCCCGCACCTTCGGCGCCAACTCCGCCCGGTCCCGCCCGGGCAACCACTCGCGCACCTGCTCCACCAACCAGTCCCGCCAGGCCGCGGTGATCGCGTCGGTCACCGCGCGCCCCTCGGCGGTGAACCCCAGCACGGCACCGTCGCGCCGCAGGTGCCCGGCGTCGACCAGGCCGTCGAAGAACGACGTCAACACCCCGTGCGGCAACCCCACCCGGTCCTCGACGTCCTGCTGCCGCACGGGTTCCCCGGTCGTCCAGCCGTGCAGGAACACCGCGCCCAACCCCCACGCGGTCGCCAGGTCGACACCCACCCCGGACCGCGCCAGCACCTCCGGCGCGGCACTGCGCCTGCCGCCCAGCACCCGCCCCACCACGGTTTCCAGCTGCGCGTCGGCGTCCTGGCAGTCCGGCATCCCGAAGCCCTCGCCCGCACCCCGGACGGCCTCCTTCGCCACCCCGCGCATTTCCACCTGGGGCAACAGGAACGCCACCAGCAACCCGACCAGCGCCACCGGAACCGCGTAGAGGAACACGGTGTGCAACGACTCGGCGTAGGCCTGCACGACGGGCAACCGCTGCGCCTCGGGAAGTCGGTGCAACGCCAGGGGACTGGCCACCGCCGCCGGATCGGTGATCCCGCTCCGCGCGATCGCGGCCGGCAGCACGTCGTCCAGCCGGGAGGCGAAGAACGTGCCCATGATCGACGCGCCGAACGAGCTGCCGAGCGTGCGGAAGAACGTGACACCCGAGGTGGCCGACCCGAGGTCCCGGTACTCGGCCGAGTTCTGCACCACGATCGTCAACACCTGCATGACCAGCCCGATCCCCGCGCCGAGCACGAACATCGCCACCGACTGCACGGCCACCGAGGTGTTCTCGTCCATTGTGGACAGCAGGTAGAGGCCGACGGCCATCACCGCGGTGCCGGCGATGGGGAACGGCTTGTACCGCCCGGTCCGCCCGACGACGTTCCCGGACGCCAACGCGGTGATCAGCAGTCCCAGCACCATGGGCAGCGTCCGCACCCCGGACATGGTCGCCGACGCGCCGCCGACGTACTGGAGGTAGGACGGCAGGAACGTCAACGCGCCGAGCATCGCGAACCCCACGATGAAGCTCAACAGCGACGCGATGGAGAACACGGGACTGCGGAACAACCTCATCGGCAGGATCGGCTCGGCCGCCCGGAGTTCGACCGCCACGAACACCACCAGCGCGGCCACCGACGCCGCGTACAACCCGACGATCGTGGCCGACCCCCAGGGGTACTGCGTGCCACCCCACGAGGTCGCCAACGTCAGCCCACTGGCGCCGAGCGCCACGAACAGCACCCCGAGGTAGTCGATCCGCGGCCGAAGTCCGCTCACCACACCGGGAATCGTCCGCGCCGCCGCGACGATCACGACGATCGCGACGGGCAC
This sequence comes from Actinosynnema sp. NPDC020468, assembly GCF_040642015.1. Lineage (NCBI taxonomy): Bacteria > Bacillati > Actinomycetota > Actinomycetes > Pseudonocardiales > Pseudonocardiaceae > Actinosynnema > Actinosynnema sp. NPDC020468. The sequence goes on along the minus strand of NZ_JBFAEO010000007.1, from coordinate 99,765 downwards.
GTTGACGTAGAACGCCCACCGCCACGACAAGCTGTCGGTGAAGTACCCGCCGAGCAGCGGCCCGACCACCGTGGTGACCCCGAACACGGCGCCCAACGCCCCCTGGTACCTCCCCCGGTCCCGCAACGGGATCACGTCCCCGATGAGCGCCATGGCGGTGACGGTGATCCCGCCGCCGCCGAGCCCCTGCACGGCCCGCATGGCGATGAGCATCCCCATGCTCTCGGCCAACCCGCAGAAGAACGACCCCACCACGAACAGCAGCACACTGACCTGAAAAACCCGCTTGCGCCCGAACAGGTCCCCGAACTTCCCGGCGATGACCGTGGACACGGTCTCGGCCAACAGGTAGGACGTGACCACCCAACTCATGTGCCCGGCCCCGCCCAGGTCCCCGACCACGGTGGGCAACGCGGTCGACACGATCGTCTGGTCCAACGCGGCCAACAACATCCCGAGCATGACCGTCCCGAACACCACGTTCATCCGCGCCCGAGTCAACACCGGCGCACCCCGCTCCGCCACCTCGGCCACAGCCACACCCCTCGTCGCGGGACACCGTCCACTCGCGACCGGACGCTAACCCACCCCGCGACCCGCCCCACGACCAAACCCGAACGTTCCAACGAAAGCGTGCACCTCGGACAGGGTGGACGAGACCGTCGCCCGTCGGCCTCGCCGTCGGCGAACGTCGCCCCGGGCTCGTGGGCGAAGCGGGAGTGGGGAGTGCCCCTGCCGGGCGGTGGACAGGGGCACTCGTCCTCGGGGCTACCGGAACGGGATCGGGGTGTCGCCCGGTTGGCCCCACGCGGTCGCGGACGTCGCGCCCGTGGCGCTGTCGTCCAGGTACCAGGTGCCGTTCGACGGGCGCCAGACCACGTGGTCCGCCCTTCCGTCGTCGGTGTAGTCGCCGCTCACCGGGATGTCGCCGGCGGTGCCCCACTGGGTCACGGTCGTGGTGCCCGAGACGCTGTCGCGGACGTACCAGTTGCCGTCGCCCGGGCGCCACACGACGTAGTCGGCGTGGCCGTCGCCGGTGAAGTCGCCGGCGACGGGGACGTCGCCCGGCTGGCCCCACTGGGTGGACGACGTCGCGCCGGTCGCGGTGTCCTTCACGTACCAGGTGCCGGTGCCGGGACGCCACACCACGTAGTCCGCCCTCCCGTCCCCGGTCACGTCCTGCGCCACCGGCACGTCACCCGCCACGCCCCACTGCGTCCCGTACGTGCCGCCCGAGGCGCTGTCGCGGACGTACCAGTTCCCGTTGGACGGCCGCCACACCACGTAGTCGGAACGGCCGTGGGCGCCGAAGTCGGCGGGTGCCGGCACGTCTCCCGCCACGCCCCACTGGGTGGTCGACGTGGCGCCGTCGACGCGGTTCTTCACGTACCAGTTGCCGTTCGTCGGGCGCCAGACCGCGTAGTCGCTCCGGGTGTCGCCGGTGAAGTCGCCGGCCACCGGCACGTCGCCCGGCACACCCCACCCGACGCTGGTGCTCCCGCCGCCCGCCAGGCGGTACCAGAGGCCGCCGTCCGGGCGCCACACGACGAAGTCGTTCTGCACGGTTCTCGGTTCGACCTGCGCGCCGGCGGGCGCCGTCGTGGTCACCACTCCCGCCAGGGCCAGGACCAGAGCGCTCATCCCCGAGACTGATCCGAGTCGATTCATGGCTCGCTCTCCGATGCTCGCGAAACGTTCGGGTGCTCCGAACGGCACGAACCGTATGACCGTCCGCGCTCGCCCGATCAGGTCGAGGAATCCGGCCACCCGTCGGGACAAGCCCGCCGCCCGTTCGTCCCATTCGCCCTCACCCGACGCCGAGCGCGGCGACCCTCGGGCGGGTGGGTGACCCCCGGTGGAGGGTGCCCCGGTGGTGCACCGGACCCCGTTACCGCGCCGCGGACGCCACCCGGCGGCCCTGGGCAACCGAAGCGGACCGACCCGCTATTCGTCCGGAGAGGAATAGTCGGCATTCGCGCCGACTGTTCCGGCAACCGCCCCGGAGAGGAATTCGGACACCGGGTGGACAACGCGCGGAAGAACGGCGTGAGTCATTTCGGGACCGGTCGGCGCACGACGGTCGGGGTCACCGGTACGGCGGTACGCAGCGGTCGGCGCAGGCGGCATGTTCGACAACCGGGGCGTGTGCCTCACTTCGTGCTGTTCCTTGTCCCGCAACGGAAGGACGTCGATGACCCTCTCGACCCGCCGACCGCTCCGCCTGCTGTCGGCACTGCTCGCCTCGGTGGCGCTGGCGGTGGTGGCGCCCGCCGCGGACGCCGCTCCGGCCGCACCGGTCAACTACGCCCTCACCGGTGTCGCCGACGCGTCCTCGACATTCCCGGGTTATTCGGCCGCGAAGGTGAACGACGGCGACGCGAGCACGACTCTCGGCGGCAACTACAGCTGGTGCAACAACGCGCTGGTCGACTACCCGCCGATCAACCCGCAATGGGTGCACATCGACCTGAAGCAGGTGCGCAAAGCCAGCCGGATCGTGGTGGTCACGACCGAGGGCTACGTGCTGCGCGACTTCGACGTGCAGGTCCAGATCCCCGGCCGCGGCTGGTTCGAGACGGTGCAGACGTTCAACTACAACACCGCCACGTCGGTCACCGTCACCGGCCCGCCGACCGACATCATCGGCGTCCGGGTGCTGGCCAAGGTCGGCCCGTCCCACCAGCCGGGCCACACCAGGGTGAACGAGATCCAGGTGTTCGACGTCTGACCGCGGTCCCTAGTCCAGGAAGTCGGCCAGGATCGGCAGCAGCAGGTCCGCGCGCTTCGTCACGGTCATGTGGGTGGTGCCCGGCAGCACGGCCAGCCGGGCACCCGGGATCAGCCGCTGCATCAGGCCCGCGTGCTCGACGGTGACGAAGTCGTGGTCGCCCTGCACCACCAGGACGGGCGCGGTGACGGCGGCGAGCTGCTCGTCCGACCAGCCCTGAGGCACGGCGTTCGAGGCCGACAGGGAGGCCATGAACGCGTCGAACCGCTCGGGGTGCGGCGACAGGCGCAGGTAGGCGTCCCGGAACTCGGCGAAGTCCTGGGCGGTCGGCATCCGGGTCGACGTCGCGTACCTCGACGGGTCGGTCAGGTCCTCGTGCAGCCCCTCCGGCCGCACGGTCACCGACATCGGCACGACCGAGCGCACCCGCGTCGGGTGGCTCACGGCCAGCTCCAGCGCGACCTCGCCGCCCATGCTGTGCCCGAGCACGTGCGCCCGGTCGACGCCGAGGTGGTCGAGCAGCGCGACGACGTCCGACGCCAGGGTGGCGGGCGTGATGGGCCGCTCGACGTCCGCGGTGCGGCCGTGCCCCTGCTGTTCCGGCGCGATCACCAGGTGGGTGCGGGCCAGGGTCGGGATCAGCTCGGCGAAGGCCAGGTCGACGGTGAGCATGCCGCCGTGCAGCAGGACCAGCGGCGAGCCCTCGCCGTGCAGCTCGTAGTACAGGTGCAGGCCGTTGACGTCGGCGTAGCCGCCGCGGTCGTGCGTCATGGTGAACCCCTGTCCGGTGTGGTCGGTCGCCGGTGCGACGAACGGGCGGCGCGCGGATCGACCGGACCGGCGGTGACGCCGGTCACAGCCTAGGGGTTGCCGTACACCCGGGTGGGCGTGACGAACACGGCCGTGCGGCGCTGCTCGGCCATCACCCGGTCGTACTCGTCCCAGTCGTCGTGCCGGCCGCCGGCCGCGGTGAACACCTCGCGCAGCAGCAGCCGCAACCGGTCCGGCTCGGCGAGCCAGGGCCGCGGGTCGTCCGGTCCGGCGAGGTCCGCCGAACCCTCGACCGCCGCCCAGTGCCACCCGGACCGGAACGCGACCGCGATCTGCGGCCGGGCGCGCAGGTTGGCGAGCTTCACCGGGCCGTAGGTGACGAACCCGAGCACCTCGGCGCCGGACTCCGGGTGCGCCAGCACGCCCACGTTGACCAGCGAGGACTGCACGGTCAGGTCGGCGCGCACGGTGGACACGACGGCGAGCCCGGACTCGTCGCGGGCCAGGGACCAGGCTTCGCGCAAGGTGGTCATCACACACTCCCCGCTCGGGAACTCGGACCAGGCACCGGTTCTAGCACGCCGACCGCCCTCGCGGGTGCTTCGGGTGATCGACCGGACGCGGAACGCGGACGGCATTCGGACTCGCCCGCCCGACGAGGAGGGGTCAGCTCGCCGGCCGGGCGCCGGCCGACCACGCCGACGAGGTGCTGGTGGTGACGCTCGCGCCCCATGCTGCGGATGCCCATCGGGCCCAGTACGCCACCGCGCTGTTCGCACACGACGCGCCGATCAGTCCACTGTGGAGCGTCGTGGCGCAGTGCCACGCCGGCGCCGGCGGTCGGGTCGCTTCGGCGCGGGGCTGTCCGCCGGACCGGTCGCGTCGTTCAATCCGGTCTACGGCCAGGGCACGACCTCGGCGCCGCCGCACGCCTGTCGGCCTACCGGCGGGCGCGGGAGTCCGTCGACCGGGTCCGGGTGGTGGTCGACGCGGCCTGGAGCGTGTCCACGTTCGCCGACCTCGAGCTGCCGCACGTCGGCGGCCCGTACCCGCGCGGCTATCGCCTGATCAGGTGGTTGCGCGGTCAGGTCTTCCGCACGTCGACGACCGACGCGGTGACCGACGAGCGCCCCGGCCGGGTGACGGCCGTGCTCGCCCACCCGGGTGAGCCGGCCGATCCCGGCACCGTGCCGCGGGTCGACCTGCGCTCCGCGGCCGGGGCGAGGCCGGACGACCCCGCCCCGGCACCGGCTCAGCGCCGCAGCTGACCACGCAGCGCGCCGTTCGGGAACGGTCCGTTGTGGACGTTCACGTAGAACTGCCCCGGCTCGCGCACGAGACCCCGCGTCACGTCCCGGTCCACCGCGACGCACCCCGCCGCGTCACCGTCGGCGGGTGTCGCGAGGGTCGCCACGACCGGACCGGCGACACCCGTCGCGCCCCGGTGCACGTGCGCGGCGGTCGGGGTGACGACGCCGTCGACGGCCAGGCTCGCGCACACCCGGTCGCGGCTGATCCGCAGCACCGCGTACCCGCGCCCGTCCGGGTCGCCGGGACCGGGCACCTCCGAGGAACCCCGCAGCGTCGCCGTGCGGGTCACCGAACCGCCCAGGTTCAGCACGACGTCCAGGTCCAGGTTCAGGGTCAACCCGATGCCGACGTCCGAGCCGAGGTCGACGCCGGACGTGCCGGCGGTGTCGGCCGAGGCGGCGGGCGCCGTGCCGGCGAGGGCGAACGCGGTCGCCGCGATCGGGACGACGAGACGGAGCAGGTGCTTCACCGGGTACCTCCACGCTGGGTGGTCGAACTGTCACCAGGAGTTCCGACCGGCGGTGGGCGGTGGTTCGGCGGACCACCCGATGTGCTGACGCCGCGCGGGCCGGGTCGCCCGGTCGTCGCCGTGACTTCGGTGGGATGGCACCGTACTGTCGAGACAGGCTGTTACCCGACAACCACTACCCGGAGGGGGTGTGCCGTGGACGGCACGTTCGTCGTAGCCCTGCCCGGCGCCACCGTCCGGGTGAGCGACCGCGCGGGCACCAGACTGGTCGAGGTGCGGGGCGAGGTGGACCCGTCCACCGGCCCGGCCGTGCGCGCCGTGCTGACCGCGCAGTTCGACCGGCTGCCCGCGGCCCTCGTGGTCGACCTGACGAAAACCCGCTTCCTGACCGCCGCCGGGGTGAACGCGCTGCTGGAGGCCGCCCGACTGGCCGACCGGCGCGGCGTGCCCTTCGCGGTCGCGGCCGACGGCAGGCCCGTGCTGCGGCCGTTGCGGATCACCGGCGCGGACCGGGCGTTCGCCACCCGGCCGACGGTGCACCAGGCGTTCTCCGCGGTCCGACCGGCGCTCACCGGCTAGTCCCGCTCCGGGCGCTCGCCGCCGATGCCGTGCGAGCGCAGCTCCTCGTCCAGCCCGCCCCGGTCCTGCGCCGTGACCAGCCCGGCCGCGACGTCGCGCAGCTTCGTGTTGGAGTGCTGCGACGCCCGCCGCAGCACGGTGAACGCGGTGGCCGTGTCGAGGTCGAAGCGGTGCATGAGGATGCCCTGCGCGAGGCCGATCGAGTGCCGGGTTTCCAGCGCGGTCGTCAGGTTCGCCACCAGTTCGCGGCTGCCGTGGAACAGCTCGGCGTTGTCGAACGCGACCCCGGCGTGCAGCGCCAGCAGCAGCACCAGGTCGAAGGTGTGGGCGTCGAAGTGGTGCGCGCGCTCCGAGAGCAGGGTCAGCGCGGCGGCCGGTGAGCGCTTGGTCGGCACCGGCAGCACGAGGCAGCTGCGCAGGCCGCGCTCGACCAGCCGGGCCGAGAAACCGGGCCAGCGGGTGTCCTCGGCGGTGTCGTCGATCCGGCGCGGCTCGCCGTAGCGCAGCACCTCGCCGACCGGGCCCGCGTCCGCCAGGCCGAGGCTGGTGCCGTCCGCGGTCGGCAGCCCGTCCGAGCCGACCACGACCTCGGACCGCTCCGCCGCGCGCACGTTGATCACCACGCCCGCGCACCCCGGCACGCAGTCGGCGAGCCGCTGGGCGAACCGCCTGGCCACCGCCTGCACGTCGTCGGTGTCGGCGAGCCGGGTGGCCTCGGCCAGTTCCAGCGCGAGTTCGAGGACGGTGTCGTCCTTGCTGATCGTCATGCGGACCCTTCCCGGTGGCGGCCGTCCGCGTGCCGGGAGGTGACGGACGACGACTGTTCCTGCGCGGTGCTGCGCTGTTGAACACCCGTCGCGCGACCACCTTAACCGTTCCGCGCCGCGCGCCAGGGGCCCGTTCGGCGGTGCTCCCGACCGGCGGGCCCCCGGCGTGCGATCACTTCTTGAAGGCGCCCTTCACCTTGTCGGCGAGCGACTCCACGGCGTCCTCCACCTTGTGCGCGGCGTCCTTGACACCGGCCTTGAGCTGGTCGGCCTTGCCCTCGGCACGCAGTTCGTCGTCGCCGGTGACGTCACCGACCGCCTCCTTGGCCTTGCCGCCCAGGTCCTGCGCCTTGTCCTCGAACCTCTCGTGCTGGGACATCGCGTCTCCTCACTCGCGCTCGACCCGCCGCGACGGCGGCGGTCGGGGGAGGGACACCCCGGACCACCCGGTCGTCACTGCCCCGATCGGGTGATCGGGGTCACCCGGTGGTCTTCCCACCCGGCCCGTGACGAATGCCGGGGCAACGGTGTCGTCGTGGGTACGCACCGGCGGAGGGAGACCGACATGCCCGGTCCGGACAGGTGGCGCGGGTGACGGCGGCGCACCCGGCCGACGCCGCGGACGTCGTGCCGCTGGACGACGCCACCCTGGTGGCCCGCGCCCGCGACGGCGACGTGCGCGCCTACGAGCAGCTGGTCCGCCGCTACCAGGGCCCGATGTACCGGCTCGCGCTGCGGGTGCTGTCCGGCCCGAGCGACGCCGAGGACGTGGTGCAGGAGGTGTTCGTGGTCGCGTGGCGGCGGCTGGACCAGCTGGAGGACGACGGCGCGTTCGTCGGCTGGCTGTACCGCACCACGACGAACCGCTGCCTCAACGCGATCCGCGCGCGCAGACCGGTGTCCGACGTGGACCTGGAGCAGCGCGCCGCGCCCGGTTCGGCCGGACCGGGCCCGATCGCGGAAACCCGGGCCACACTGGAGGCGCTGCACCGCGCGTTGCGCAGGCTCACCCCCGAGCAGCGGGCGTGCTGGCTGCTGCGCGAGGTGCACGGACGGTCCTACGACGAGATCGCCCGCACGATCGGCACGACCGCGACGGCGGTGCGCGGGCGCATCGCCCGGGCCCGCGCCCAACTGGCGGAGGTGATGGCGCCGTGGAGGTGACCGCGCACGACGGGTACGAGCTGCCCTGCGGACGCGACGTCGAGCAGGTGTGGCGCCGCCTCGACGCGGTGGACGCCGGGCTCGCCGACGCGCACGAGCTCGAGTGCCCGCACTGCCGCACGGCGGGTGAAGGCCTGCGCCGGCTGCGCCGGGTCACCGGCGAGCTGGTGGCCGAGGAGGTCGCGCCACCCGCCGGGTTGAGCGGCCGGATCATGGCCGCGGTCCGGGCCGAGGTGCGCCGCCGGGAGATGATCCCGCTGCCCACCGACGAGCCGGGCGCGGTCGAGGTGAGCGACCAGGCGGTGGCGTCGGTGCTGCGGTTCGCCGCGGACACGGTGCCGGGCGTGCGGGCCAGGCGGTGCCGGGTGCGCCGGGCCGCCGACGGGATCGAGGTGCGGCTGTCGGTCGCGGTCAGCGCGCACGGCTTCGCCGCGGTGCGGCTGGAGGACGTCCGCGCGCGGGTGCTCGCCGCGGCGCGGTCCCGGATCGGGGTGCGGCCGGTGCGGCTGGACCTCGTCGTCGACGACCTCTACGACGCGTGACGGGGTGGACGTGGAACAGGACGGAAAGCCGGCCAAACCCCTGATCGCGGCCGCCGCGGCCCGGGCGGCGACGGCCGTGCCCGGCGTGGCGCGGCTCGAGCCCGGGTTCACCGGGCTGCTCGCGGCGGCGGCCAGGTCGCTGCACCGGCAGGTGACCGGGGTCGACCCGGTGTCCACCGACGGGGTGCGGGTGTCGTTCGAGGACGGGGGCGCGCGGGTCGAGGTGGACGTGGTGGTGTCCGGCCGGGACCCGGCGGCCGACGTCGGGCGGGCCGTGCAGCGGGCCGTCGCGCGGGCGGTGCGGGAGGACACCGGCGTCACCCCGGCGGCCGTGGTGGTGAAGATCCTCGACATCGCGACCTGAGCGCCGGCGAGACCGGCGTCACCCGACCGGCGCGTGACGATTCCGGCGCGGGCCGTGTCCTTCGGACGACACCGGAACGAGGAGGACGCCATGACGAACGCGACCGACGCCAGGAACACCGTGGTCAAGGCCGGCGGGCTGACCGCCGAGAAGGGCACCACGACCATCGCCGACACCGTCGTGCAGAAGGTGGCCGGCATCGCGACCCGCGAGGTGCCCGGCGTGCACGCGCTGGGCGGCGGCGCGGCGCGGGCGTTCAACGCGATCCGCGAGCGCATCCCGGGCGCCACGGCCAGTGCCGGCCAGGGCGTGTCGGTCGAGGTCGGCGAGCGGCAGGCCGCGGTGGACCTCCAGGTGCTGGTCGAGTACGGCGTGTCCATCCCGGACCTCGCGCGGGCGGTGCGGCGCAACGTGATCGCGTCGGTCGAGCAGACCACCGGGCTGGAGGTGGTCGAGGTCAACATCGCGGTGACCGACATCCACCTGCCGGGCGACGAGCCCGCCGAGTCCGCCGGCGACTCCGGCCGGGTGCTCTGATCCGCCGTGAACGCCACCGCACTCGGTCTGCTGACCGGTCTCGCGCTGGGCCTGGCCGCCGCGTTCGGCGGGTTCGGCGCCTTCGCCCTCGTGCTGCTGCTCGGCGGCCTCGGCCTGCTCGTCGGCCGCGTCCTGGACGGCAAGGTCGACCTCGTCCGCTACCTGGGCCGCGACCGGTGACCGCGCCCGCCGTCGACCCCGGCCGGCTGGTCCTCACCGACCGCGCCGTGGAACGCCTCGCCTCCCGGGCGGTCCTGGAGGTGCCCGACGTGCACCCGGTCGGCACCCGCCGCGCCCCGTCCGTGACGGCACGGGTGACCGGCGACCGCGCGACCCTGCGCGTCCACCTGTCGATCACCTACCCGCGCCCGGTCGCCCGCACCGCCGAGGCCGCCCGCGCCCACCTGACCCGGCGGGTCGGCGAGCTGACCGGCCTGACGGTGACCAGGGTGGACATCTCGGTGGGCGCGCTGCCCGGCCCCGTGCCGTCGTCGAGGGTGGGGTGACCCGTCGTGCGACTCCACCCCCGCCGCTCCCTGCCCGCCGTGCTGACCGCGCTGGTCTGCCTGGGCGGGTGCGTCCTGGTGGCCGTGGTGGCGGTGCAACTGCTGCTGGGCGAACGGCCGTGGGTCGACTACGCCGCGGTCGCCGGCACGCTGCGCGACCTCCGCTGGACGGACCCGCAACCGGCCGTGGCCGGTGCCGCGGCGGCGCTGCTGGGCCTGGTCCTGCTGCTGACCGCGACGATCCCGGGCCGCCCGACCGTGCTGCCGCTGGCGGGCCCGCTCCCCGCCGGCGCACGCCGAGCCGGCTTCACGACGTCGCTGCGCCACGCGGCACAGGCCGCGGACGGCGTCGCCTCGGCGCGGATCACGTTGCGCCGCAAGAAGATCGTGGTCACCGCCACGACGAACCGCACGGCCGTCGAGGGGTTGGCCGACGCGGTCCGCGAGGCGGTAGACCATCGCCTCGACGCCCTGGAACCCAGCCCACGTCCCCGAGTCGTGGTCCGGGTCCGGGCGCCGAGGAGCACCTCGTGACCACCCGGACCCCGCCGCCGCTCGACGGCGTCGGGTCCGCGGCGAACCCGGTGCCGCTGAAGGACGTCCGGTGGCGGGTCACGAACCCGGGTCCCGCGGTCCGACACCGCCGAGCGGCGGGCCTGCTGCCGTCCGGCGGTGCCGGGTTCCGGTCCTCGGCGGCGAACTCGTTGCAGCACCAGGATTTCGTGCCGCACGGTGCCGCGAAGTCCGGTCCGCCGATCCGGTTCCCCGCGCGCCCACCCGGCGTGGCCGCACGTCCGGCCGGAGGCGGGTCGTGAACCGGCCCGCGCGGTTGAACCGGGTGCTGCTGGCCCTGATCGGGCTGGTGCTGCTGGCGGGTGGCGGTGTCGTGCTCGCGACGCACTACCGCGTCCTCGACCTCGTGGACCCCGACTCGCCGCTGGTGCCCGGCACCGAGCCGCCACCCACCGCCGTCCTCTACGGCGTCGTGGCCGGCGCCGCGGTGCTGGGACTGCTGTTCCTGCGCTGGCTCCTGGCCCAGGTCGCCGGCACCCGCACCCCGACCTGGCGGGTCGAGGGGACCGGCGGGCGGACGGAGTTGGCCTCCGCCACCGCCGCCGGGCCCTTCGCGGCCGAGGTGGCCGGGTTGCCCGGGGTGCGCGCGGCACGGGCGTCGTTGCGGGGCACGCTGGAGGCGCCCGTGCTCGCGCTCGTGGTCACGGCCGAGGAGGACGGCGACCCGGGCGACATCCGCCGCCGGCTCGCCGAGCACGCCCTGCCCCGGTTGCGCGAGGCGCTGGAGGTGGCCGACCTGCCGACGACCGTGGAGTTCCGCTTCACCACGCGGCACGGCGCCCGGGTCCGCTGAGCGGCCTCAGTCGTCGTCGTTGTACAGCGGCGACGGCCGGGTCACGCACGACAGCGGTACGAAACCCCAGCCCAGCGCCGGGTCGCGGACCACGGCGGCCCGACCGTCCAGCGTGGTGAAGCGGTACCGGACCGACCCGCCGACCGGACCCGCCGGGTTCGCCCAGTGGCCGCCGTTGGACGGGAAGTCCGTGCCGTGGAAGTAGTTGTAGTACAGCGTGCACGTGCCCGCCGCGACGCTCGTGCCGTCGGTCGCCTCGTGCGCGGGCGCGTTGTAGTCCCGGCCGACACCCCGGCGGTGCGACAACCGCTCGCGGGTCGTCGCCGAGCACGAGTCCGGCGGCCGGCCGGTCACCGCGCCGAGCGAGCCGGGCATCGCCCACGAACACAGGTCGGGTCCGCCTGCCCGCCCGTAGTGCCAGCCGGCCGGACTGGTCTCCTCGTTGTCGAACCGCCCGCCGGGCAGTTCCCGACCCAGGTAGTACCCGCTGGGCTTGTTCACCAGCCACGTGCCGCCGCCGGTCACCGGCTGCCCGGTGGACGGCGAGTTCGCCGTCACCACCACGTGCTCGGTGCCGGCCGCGGCGACGCCCGGAACCGCCGCCGCGACCACCAGGCCGACCAGGACCGGCCGGACCTTGGTCAGCAGAGCCACTGCGCGTCCACCCACCCGCGCTTGTTCACGCCGCCGTACGCCATCCCGTAGGCCCAACCGCCGTCGCTGTAGCGCTCGACGTCGATGTGCTCGTCCCGGTACAGGGTGCCGATCATCAACCCCCGCGGCGCGTCGCGGACGTAGAGGTCGTCGGCGCACACGGTGCGCAGGGTCGAGGCCGTGACGTCGTCGGAGGCGGGCGTGGCGGCGCTCGCGGTGGGCGCCAGCACGGCCGTCGCGGCGACGGCGAGGGCGAGTGCGCGGATCCTGGACATGGTTCCTCCTCGTGGGGACTTGCGGGGATTCGGGTCGGACGGGTGTCAGCCGGCGCCGACGGCGACGCAGGAGCGCTGCACGAAGCCCCAGACGCTGTCCTGGTACCAGAGGACGTTCGCCGAGTCGCCCGTCTCGTAGCGGAAGCCGACCCGGGTGCCCGCCTTCAGCGTCGTGATGGGGTCGCTGTGGCCCGAGCCGGGGGAGTAGTTGCCGAACAGCGTGGCCGTCTGGCAGGTGATCAGGCTCGGCGTCGTGATGTCGGCGTGCGCGGTGTCGGTGAGCGCCGTCGCGAGGGCCGCCGCGCTGAGCGCGCCGGCCGTGACCATCGTGCGGAGTGTCATCTTGACCTCCAGAGGTTGTTATTTCTGATGACGCCACCGACCGTAGCGCGATGTCATGCGAGATGACAAGAGGGTGTTCTCTCAGACGACAAGTGCGCACTACACTCCGGTTGTGGACAACGAGGACGGCGTGCGACGCCGGTACTACGGCATCGCGGAGATCGCCGACTCGCTCGGACTGGGCCGCCAGCTGGTCACGGTGTGGCGCAAGCGCCGCAGTCACGGCATGCCCGAACCCGACGCCGAACTGGCGTCCGGGCCGCTGTGGCTCGGCGCGACCGTGGAGCCGTGGATCGACCGCGTGCGGGCCAAGGACGAGGTCGAGCCGACGCCGCGCGACCTGGTGCTGCGCACGTGCCGCCGGGTGCTGCGGCTCGCGGTGGCGCTGCTGGACGACCCGGCACGGACCCGCGTGCTCAGCCAGGCCCTGCACGAGGTCCGCGAGCTGCTGCCGGCGGTCGAGGCCGCGCCGCCGGACGCCGCGGGCACCGCGTTGCGCGCCCTGGTGAAGTCGCTCGACCTGGACGCGGACCCCGGCGCCGACCTCGACGGCCTGCGCCGCCGGGTGCTGGCGGCACTGCCCGCGATCGCCGGTGTCGCCGAACCGGACGAGCGCCGGGCGGGCCGGGCGTGAGTAGTGTCGACGGGGTGCCCGCCGATCCCGGTCCGACCATCCGCGGCTACCGCCTCGGCCTGTTGATCGGTCGCGGGGGAATGGGCGAGGTCTACTCCGCGACCCGGCTCGCCGACGGCGCGCCGTGCGCGGTGAAGGTGCTCCGGCCCGACCTCGCCGGGCAACCCGACTACCGGCGGCGGTTGCGCGACGAGGCCGAACGCGTGTCCGGGTTGAACGCCGAGGGCGTCGTGAAGGTGCACGAGGTCGGCGAGGACGACGACCCGGTCTGGTTCGCGATGGACCTCGCGCCCGGTCCCGACCTGCAAACCCGGCTGGACGAACGGGGTCCGCTGGAGCCCGACGCCGCCGCGCGGCTGATCGCCGAGGTGGCCGACACGGTCGCCGCCGTGCACCGGGCGGGCGTGGTGCACCGCGACCTCAAGCCCGCCAACGTCCTCGTCGGCCCGGAACGCCCGCTGGTGGCCGACTTCGGCGTGGCACAACCGCTCGCGACGGTCCGCGCCACGCTCGGTTCGGCCTCCGGCGACTGGTCGGCGAGCACGCCCGACGGGTCCTCCGCGCACGCGGGCACCGTCGCGTACATGGCTCCCGAGCAGTGGCGCGGCGAGCGGACCACCGGCCGGGCGGACGTCTACGCGCTGGGCGGCACCCTCTACGCGGCGCTGACCGGCGAGCCGCCGTTCCCCGACCGGTCGCTGCCCGAACTCGCCTACGCGGTGGCGATGAGCCCGGCCCCGGCGCCGAGCGGGCACGGCGCGCCGGTCGCGTTCGACGCGGTGGTGGCGCGGGCGATGGCGAAGGACCCGGCCGACCGGTTCCCGGACGCGACGGCGTTCGCGGCGGCCGTGCGCGCGGCGGCCCGCGGCGAGTCGCCGGCCGTGCCGACCCGGCGATTACCCCGGCGGCGGCCCCTCGCGATCGCCGCCGTCCTCGCGGTGGCGCTCGGGGCGGCCGGCCTGGTGTGGTGGTCGCCGTGGTCGGCGGACGACGACAGCGCGCACCGCGTGGTGTGCGCCCGGGACCTGAGCCTGCGCGACCGGCCCAAGGGCACGCCGGTCGACCGGCTCGACCACGGCGTCGAGGTCGAGGTGGACCGGTCCCGCGACGAGGGTCCGTGGTCCTACGTGCACACCTCCGACGGGCGTCAGGGCTGGGTGCTCAACCAGTGGCTCGGCGCCAGTTGCCCTTAGTCGACAGTCCTTTGTGGACGACGGGTGGTGCGCTCGGCCGCCGCGCCACGTAGGGTCGGGGGTAGCCGCCGAAAGCGAGGACGCCTTGCAGATCGACGCCCTGACCTGGATCGCCACCGTCGGACTCGTCGTGCTGCTGCTCGCGGTGGACCTGGTGGTGGCCGCCGTGCGACCCCACCGCGTCGGCTTCGGCGAGGCCGTGGCGTGGTCCGTCGGCTACGTGCTGGTGGCCGTCGCCTTCGGCGTGTGGCTCATCCTCGCGCACGGCGGCACGGTCGGCGCCGAGTACTTCGCGGGCTACGTGGTCGAGAAGAGCCTGTCGGTCGACAACCTGTTCGTGTTCGTGATCATCATGACCACGTTCGCCGTCCCCGAGGAGCACCAGCACAAGGTGCTCACGTTCGGCATCGTGCTGGCGCTGGTGATGCGCGCGTTGTTCATCCTGCTCGGCGCGGCGCTGCTGTCCCTGTTCTCCTTCATGTTCCTGCTGTTCGGGCTGCTGCTGATCTTCACCGCGGTGCAGCTGTACCGGCACCGCGACGAGGACCCGGACGTCGAGAACAACGTGGTCGTCCGCACCGCCCGCCGCGTCCTGCCGCTCGCGCCGGACTACGACGGCGGCCGGCTGTTCACCCGGCACGAGGGCCGCCGCGCGGTGACCCCGCTGGTCGTGGTGCTGATCGCGATCGGCGGCATCGACCTGCTGTTCGCGCTGGACTCGATCCCGGCGGTGTTCGGCGTGACCGACGAGCCGTACCTGGTGTTCGCCGCGAACGCGTTCGCGCTGCTGGGGTTGCGCGCGCTGTACTTCCTGGTGAAGGGTCTGCTCGACCGCCTGGTCTACCTCTCGGCCGGCCTCGCGGTGATCCTCGCGTTCATCGGCGTGAAGCTGATCCTGCACTGGGCGCACGTCGACGTGTCCGCCTCGGTGCCGGAGATCCCGACGCCGCTGAGCCTCGGCGTGATCATCGGCATCCTGGCCGTGGTCACCGCGGCGAGCCTGCTCAAAACCCGCCGGGACCCGTCCGCGAAGGCCCACCCGGGCTCGTTGCGGGCGCAGCGCCGGGACGACTCGCCCGACGCGTGAGCTCGTGGGCTCGCCCGCGCGGAATGTCGGGTTCGTTTTCCGCTGCCGCTATAACGGGCCGGGTCGGACAAGTGCTATGACCGGCCCTGGCCTGCGGCGGTGCCCGAGCGCCCGCCCGGAAGTCTTTACCCAGCCCCAAAATTCCGCCTAGCATCGCCGCGACGTGGCCGGAGCGACCCTGACCGCCCCGGTGCTGTGTGCGTCATTTCCCGTCCCTGCGAACGCGAGGAAATGCCGTGATGCGCAAGTTGTCCGTCGTGCTGTGCTCGATCGGGTTGGCCGCCGCCGCGGTCGCCGCGCCCACCGCCTCGGCCGCGCCGAGAGGTGGTGAGGTGCCCGGACTGGTCGGCGCGCAGGCACGCGCGGCCGCCGGGCCCGCCGCCGACAAGTTCCTGGAACTGCGCCGGAAGCGGACCGCCGAACGCCCGCCCGCCACCTCCGCCGCCGCGCAGAAGCACACGTTCTGGGGTCCCGAACCGCAGCTGAACTCCGGCGCGGACGGGCTCGTGGTGACCCAGAGCGTGACGCCGTCGCTGCGCCTGTCGAACACCTCCGACGTCGTGTACGCGCCCACCATGAAGCCCACCGGCCACTCCTGCGTCGAGGTCGTCACCGCCTACGGCCTCGGCCAGGCCGCCCAGGTCTGGGCGTGGGACTGGTGCAGGTCGGTGTCGCCGGCCAAGGTCGTGACCATCAACAGCTCGTTCCTGGCCAACTACACCACCACGGTGGACGGGCACCCCGCGTACACCGTGCAGGAGGTGCGCACCAACGCCTCCGCCAACACCTGGACCGCGTCGCTGTACAACGTGAAGACGAAGGCGTGGGACGCGCTGTTCACCCAGAGCGGGTCCGACCAGAGCACCCTCGACGAGGGCTGGGACATCTTCGAGATCTACGCGACCCACAACAACGCCACCGGCAACGCCTACTACTGCTCCGACGCCCGCGGCGCGGTCTTCCAGTCCAGCTCGATCAAACTCCGCGTCGGCGGCCAGTGGGTCGACGCGACGGCGACCAACTCGCCGCTCAAACCGACCACCAACCCCCGTCCGTCCGACTACGACTGCTCGACGCTGAAGTTCGAACTGCTGTCCCCGAACACCAACTGGCGGGTCACCGTGTGACCACACCGCCCCGGAGGTCGGGACGCGGCCTCCGGGGCGGTGCCCTCCGCCGACTCGGCTCGTTCCACGTCGTGTCCCGCAGAAATACGGTGACAAGTCGAAAAGAGGTAAGGGGAGGGACAGGCGTCGTTCTCGACCGATACGGTGTCGCCGTGTCGGAAGAGCAGGCGGTGCCCATGATCCGGAGCGGAAATCCGGGCGGTCCCCATTCGACTCGGAACACGGTCGCCGGTCGAGTCGGCGGGTCGATCGTGCAAACAGGCCCGGTCGACGGTGGCATGCACGTGCACCTTGTCGGGAGTCCGTCACAATTGGCCGAGGTGTCGGATCAATTGGCCCACGCCGTGCGCGCGCAATGGCGGCGCGAAGAGGAGTTCCGGCGCGTGCACGACCCCTACCCTCTGCCGGTGCGCTGGCGCACCACGTCGACCGACGTCGCCGACCACTGGGCAAACATCCGCAACGCCCCTCCGGGAGTGGAACCCGGCCCGCTCGCCCTGGACGGCGGACTCGAAGAGATCGGCGATGTCTACCGGAGGGTTCCGTCGGGCCGAGTGGTCTTCCTCGGCGAAGCCGGCTCCGGAAAGACGATCCTCGCGGTCCGCCTTGTGCTGTCGCTGCTGGAATCGCGCGCTCCTGGCGGCCCGGTGCCCGTCCTTTTCGGCCTGGGAACGTGGGACCCCGGCCGAACCTCCTTCCGGGATTGGATGGTCGGCCAACTGGTCCGGGACCACCCCGGACTCGGACCGCCCGGTCGAGGGCGTACGAGCCTCGCGGTGTCGCTCGTCGCGGCCGGCTGCATACTGCCCGTCCTGGACGGATTCGACGAGATCGCCGACGGGCATCACGACGCGGCTTTGAAAGCGTTGAACACGACGGCGGAGCCGATGGTGGTCACCAGTCGGGTCGCCGAATTCACCGACGCGGTTCGTGCCGCCGATGTCCTGACTTCGGCGGCCGTAGTCACCGTCGATCCTCTGGACATCGACGACTTGGCCGAGTACTTGCCCAGGACCGCCCGCGGAGCGAAGTGGGCCGAGGTGCTCCTGCACCTACGAGCCAACCCCGACGACCCCTTGGGCACCGTGTTGAGAACGCCGCTCATGGTGGGCCTCGCTCGCGCTGTCTACAGTGACTCGCCGGACCGCGACCCCGCGCTTCTGCTCCGGTCGGCGGACCGACGCGAGTTGGAACAGGCTTTGCTCCGGGAATTCATCCCGGCGTCCTACGGGCATCCGGTCGCGGATGCCGGAACGCCCCACGTCAAAAAGTGGGAAATTGGCGACGCGCGGCGCTGGCTGACCGTCCTGGCCACACACATGGAAGTTCGAGGGAATGGTGACCTGTCGTGGTGGAAGCTTCGGCACCTAGTTCCCGGTTGGCAGCGGGGAGTTATTGTAGGGGCAGTTATCAGTATCCTTTCGAGTGTTGTCAACGGAGTTGTCACGACGATCCTCACAAATTCTCCTCACGGGTTTGTCAAGGGCTTTGGAAATATTTTTGTGTTTGCTTTTCCGGCGATCCTTTCGGTAATTGTTCTCGGCTGGAGACTGGAGCCGTACAGGCTTCAGTTGGGAGTTTTGACGCGGATGCGCAGGGGATTTAAGCGAGCGCTGTTCACCGCTCTTCTGGTGTGTCCGGTGGTGATATTCGGATACGGCTCGATGCGGCCTGCCGAGAGGTTCGGTGCAGGTATCAGTATGGGTATATTCGGTGTCCTGTCCTCCGACCGGATGGCGAAGAGTTGGCGTCCTGGTCACCTGGCGAGGTGCCTCAGGATGCACGGAGCGCGGGGTGCTCGATTTCTGGTAGCGAGTGCCCTTTGTGGACTCCTGGCCGGCGTTTGGCTCATGGCGAAGTCCGGGAACATCCTGGTGTTCACCGCTTCGGTGTCAGGTTTTTTCTGGTATTTCGTCATCCTCTCGGTCGGGTCCCTGGAGTGCCCGCCGACGCCGACGCCGAGGTCGAGTCTTTTTCGTGCGGTACTTGCGACGGGGGAGACGGGTCGGCAGGTGCGGATCGGGGCATTCGGGATGTTGTCGATGATTTTCATGCTTCTCGGGGATGGTGCGTCGAGGATATTTCGAGGCGGTTTCCGGTTCACTCCCGGTGTTTCCGTGGTCTACGTGTTGCTGATAATTTCGGGCTTGGGCGGCCTGGTCGCCTTGTTGTACTCGGCGGTGAGTTCACTCGGGGTGCCGGCTACCGTTCGGGAGATGGTGACACCGGCAAAATTGATCAGGACCGACCGTCGGTACACCCTGTTCGTGGCATCGGTTACGGGCAGTTTGCTGGGATTGTGCTGGATGGGCATCGTGATGGTGGGCGCCGGCCGGGCCGACGGAACGGGTGTCGGCCTGGTCCTGGGGGCCACGTTCGCCCTGATGTTCGCCTTCGCCGGCACCGCGTGGGGACAGTGGTTGGTGGTGTGCCGGTTCTGGTTGCCGTTGACGGGGAAACTCCCCTGGGCGCTACCCCACTTCCTCGCGGACGCACACCGTCGTGGTGTGCTCCGGCAGGTCGGCGCGGTGTACCAGTTCCGGCACCTGCGGCTTCAGGAGAGCCTCGCCTCGAACGGCAACGGACCTGCGAGTCAGGCGACAGGCAGTCCCGTTCGGTCCCCGTGACCACGCTTTCGTGCTCACGCCTTCGTGTGATGGTTGGGGTTCTTCGGCCGCAGTACGGTTTTGCCAGCCAGGGGAACACCGCGATCCGCACCGATCGGGATGGTGAACACGTGCTGGACACGTTGGCGTTGTTGAAGGACGGACTGCCCGACTCCCCCGCTCCCCGCCGCAAGGTCGTGGTGGTCGGCGCGGGCATCGCCGGGCTGACGACCGCGTTGCTGCTCAAGGAGGCGGGCCACGAGGTCGTCGTGCTGGAGGGTCAGAACCGGCTGGGCGGGCGGATTCTCACGCACCGCGGCTTCGCGGGCGACATGTACGGCGAGTTCGGCGCGATGCGCTTCCCGGCGCAGCACCCGATGGTCCAGTGGCTGATCCAGGACCGGTTCGGGCTCGCGACGAAGCCGTTCCCGATGTACGACGAGGACACGTTCGTCTTCCTCCAGGGCAAGGGTGTCCGCCGCGGCGACTTCGACGCGGGCAAGTTCACCTTCCACCTGCGACCGGAGGAGTCGACCCACACGCCGCACGAGTTGTTGCGGCGCACCGTCCAACCGCTGATCGACGTGGTGGAGGGCGAGGCCGAGACGAGCGCGTGGCGGCGACTGCTGCTCGACTACGACCGGTACACGCTGCTGGGCTACCTCAAGGAGCGCGGGCTGTCCGACGGCGCGCTCGCCATGCTCGGCCCGCTGTTCAACCTCGAGGGCCGCTACCACTTCTCGCTCGTCGAGTGGTTCTCCCACTACTACGAGGACGTCTTCGGCCGACTCGTGTACCTGGTGGACGGTGCCGACGCGCTGCCGCGGGCGTTCGAGCCGCTCCTCATGGACGACATCCGGTTCGGCGCCCTGGTGCACGCCGTCGACCAGGACGACCGCGGCGTCGAGGTGCACTACCGCACCGGCCAGGTCGCCCACCACGTCACCGCCGACGAGTGCGTGGTGACCGCGCCGCTCGCCGGGTTGCGGCACATGGAGATCGAGGGCCTCGACCCGGACAAGTGGCACGCCATCCGCAACACCTACTACGGCCGCGCGCACAAGCTGTTCATGCAGTTCAGCGAACGCTGGTGGGAGACCTCGTACGGCATCACGCACGGCCTGACCGTGACGGACCTGGCGATCCGCAACGTGGTCTACCCGCCGGCGGGCCAGGACACCCGGTACGGCAAGGGCGTGCTGATCGCGTCGTACTGCTGGGAGCAGGACAGCATGCCGTACACGCCGCTGGCCGGCGACGAGTGCGTGGCGCAGGCGCTGGAGGACCTGGCCAAGATCCACCCGGAGGCGCGGGACACGTTCGAGCACGGCGTCTACAAGGACTGGGCGCTCGACTGGTTCGCCTGCGGCATCGGCCCGCTGTTCCGGGCGTTCGAGATGAGCGAGGACTCCTACGAGGACGTGATCCGGCCGGTGAACCGGGTGTGGTTCGCCAACGACGCGTGCGACCGGCGGCACCGGCGGTGGGTGGAGGGCGCGCTGAAGTCGGCGGTGAAGAACGCCTACGCGCTGCACTCCGGGTTGCGCGACGAGATCCCGTGGAAGGACTGACGCTAGGGGACGATCGTGGCGGTCAGCGGCAGGTCGCGGTCCTCGTTCAACGCGGTGCCCGCGTCCTTCAGCCGAGCCTCGTCCAGCCGCAGCCCGCTCGGGTCGAGGGGAGCGGTGTAGTAGCGCAGCCGGTCGGCGGGCACCTGGGCGAGGTCGCCGAACAGGGCGGTCGCGGTGTCCAGGTCGAGATCCGCGTCCACGGTGAGGTGCCGGGTGAACGTGGCGGCCACCCGGCCGAGCACGCCCGGGTCCTTGGCCAGGTCCCAGCCGCCCAGCTTGGCCCGCACGCCGTTGAGCAGCTGGTGCTGGTGCACGATGCGCTCCAGGTCGCCGCCCTGGAGGCCGTTGATCCACCGCGCCCAGGTCAGCGCCTCGTCACCGCTCAGGCTCAGCGCGCCGACCGGGTAGTGCCTGCCGGTGAGCGGGTCGGTGCCGGCGACGACGTTGTTCACCTGCACGCCGCCGACCTCGGTGGTGATCTCGCCGATGGACGACAGGTCGCCGACCGTGATGTGGTCGATCCGGACGCCGGTGGCCTTCTCCACGGTCGCCACCACCAGCGGCACGCCGCCCTCGGGCAGCATCGCGCCGACCCGCATCGGACCCCGGTCCGGGGTGCCCAGCACCGCGTCGCGGGGCAGTGACAGCGCGTCGGCCCGGGTGCGCGCCGCGTTGAAGTGCAGCAGCATCACCGTGTCGGACGCGCCC
Source organism: Actinosynnema sp. NPDC020468 (assembly GCF_040642015.1). Lineage (NCBI taxonomy): Bacteria > Bacillati > Actinomycetota > Actinomycetes > Pseudonocardiales > Pseudonocardiaceae > Actinosynnema > Actinosynnema sp. NPDC020468. Next base: position 78,464 of record NZ_JBFAEO010000007.1, on the reverse strand, counting down.
TTGGCCTGGTCGAGCGTCTCGCCCGCGGCCTTGTCGGCGCCGATCAGCAGCACCGTCGTCGGCTCGTCCTGCGCGCCCGCCGCCGCCGCGCGCGCCGGCCGGTCGACCAGCCCGTCGAGGAGGTCGGCGGGCAGCGTGGTCAGCTGCGCCTCGACGCCGCGCCACGTCGCCCACTCGTTGCCGACGACCGCGAACACCGACACGGCCACCACCGACACCGCCACCCGCACCGCGGCCCGCCGAACGCCGCGCCGAATCCGGTGCCTACCCGTTTCCGCTGCCATGCTCCGACCGTAGGAACCCGTTCCGCGCACGCCAACCATTGACCACCATGGAGCGACGGCGCGCGGCGGAATCCAGTCCCGCGGGTGACGGGACCCACTGGTCGACAGGCCGAACGGTCACCTGCCGACACCGGTCGAGACGCCCGCCACGATCGTCGGAGGACGGTCGACCGTCGAGCGCACGAGGTGATTCCGCTCGGTGTCCGCCGGCGCTTTTCCGTCGATTCCCGGACTATTACCGGTCAGAAATTCGCGTTTCGCCCGGGGCGTTCGGCGGATTGCTAGCGTCGGTCCCACTCGCGCGTCACGCCGGCGCGCGCCCGGTGGAGAAGGAGTCCGATGGCCGAGGACGTCGTCCCGTTCGTGTTCGTGTCGTACACGCACGACTCGCCGTGGCACAAGCAGCAGGTGCTCGACCTCGCCACGTTCCTCGCCGCGCAGCGCCTCCACGTGTGCCTCGACCAGTGGGAGCCGGCGAGCAGGCAGGACTGGTACCGGTGGGCGCTGGCGAACATCCCGAAGGCCGACTTCGTGCTGGCCGTCGTGTCGGCCCCGTTCCGCGACGCCGCCGACGGCCGGGTGTCGGCCGAGGAGAACCGGGGCCTCCAGGCCGAGGCGGGCCTGCTGCGCGAACTGCTGCACACCCGCCGCGACGAGTGGACCGCGAAGATCCTCCCCGTGGTGCTGCCGGGTCACACCCCGGACGAGATCCCGCTGTTCCTCCAGCCCCGCACGGCCGACCACTACCCGGTGGACGCCTTCACCGTCGAGGGCGCGGAGGACCTGCTGCGCGCGATCACCGGCCAGGCCGCCCACCCGCGCCCGCCGATGGGCGACGCCGCGCCGGTGCTCGGACCGAGGGCCCGGGTCGAGCGGCCGACCGGCGCGCCCCACCAGGAGGTCGTGTCCCACGGCAGCGGCCACGTGTTCGCGACCGTGACCGGCGACCAGACGATCACGCTGTGACGGCGCGGGGAGCGGCGTTCCCCGCCGCTCCCCGTCCGCTCAGCCCGGGTTGTGCCGCGCCCGGACCATCCGCTTGATGATGTCGAGCGCGCGGGAGTTCTCCGCCCAGGCGACCTCGTCCGGCATCCCGACCGCCTCGCCGAACCCGGTGCTCAGCTCGAACACGTCGCCGTTGACGATCGACAGCGCGAACGTCTCGGCGTAGGCGAGGTCGGCGTACCGGCGCTTGTCCTCCTCCTCGAACCCGGCCTCGGCGTGCACCTCGTCGATGGCCCGGAACAGCTCCGCCAGGTGCGGCGGGAGCGGGATCCGGTTGGACGTCACGCCCACGATGTCCCGGTAGTGCCGCTCGCTGACCTCCTCGTAGACCGGGCGGCCGGTCCGGAAGTCGAGCAGGCACCGGTAGACGGCGATCACGTCGTTGGTCAGGAACAGCGCCAGCACGTCGTAGTGGTTGGCCCGCCACAGGTGGTCGTCGCCGCGCCGGCCGCGCATCCGCACCCGCTCGCCCATGTCCTTGGTGGGCAGGCCGACGATGGTCTGCACCGGGAAGACCAGTTCGCCGCCCTGCTTCTTGACCCGCGAGTCGAGCCGCACCCGGCCGGCCGCCTGGTCGACCAGGAACGCCACGTCCTCGCGCAGCCACGCGTCCATCTGCGCGTCGGTCGGCTTGGGCAGCGCCTCGTCGCGCCGCCGCGCGTAACGCCGGTGGGCGCGGAACCGCCGCCACCCGAACCGGGCCGCGAGGAACGCGCCCACCAGCACCAGGCCGGTCAGGCCGAACGCGCCGAACCCGGACATCCGGTACAGGGCGTAGGCCGCGAGCAGCAGCGCGCCGCCGAACGCGACCAGGTGGGGCACGGGGCTGCGCACGGCCGGCGTCGGCACGAAGTACTTGTGGACGGCCTGGGCGCGCCGCGGGTCCGGCTCGCGGTGGGTCTGGCGCTTCACCGCGGGCAGGGCCGGTGTCATGCCCAGGTCGGCGGCCCGCGCGACGACGGCGCGCCACGTGCGGCCCTCGATGTGCGGGAGGTGGGTCAGCAGCGGTTCGAGGTCGGTCGACCCGAGCGCCGCGACGCTCTCCGCGAGCACGTCGGACGCCGGTGGGCCCGGGTCCATCCCGTGCGCCGTGTAGTAGCCGTCCTTGACCAGACCCAGCAGCACGTCGGCCTGGTGGGTCACCACGGGCGCCCGGTAGGCGCGTGCCTGCTCCAGGTGGTTCTCGATCCGCTCGATCCGCTCGGGCACCGCGTCGCCGGGCGACCGGCCGGAGAGCAGCGCCAGCGCCGCGAGGAAGTGGGCGTTCGCCAGGTCCGGCGCGGCTTTGCGCTGGTCGTCTGCGGTCGCCTTGCGGGCGTCGGAGAGCGACTCCTCGAGTTCCGCGACGGCTTTCGGGTAGAGCCGGCCCTTCAGCGCGAGCCGACCGTTCTCCAGGTGGTTCTTCACCTCGTTGAGATGAATGTGCTGATCACCGTACTGGCTCTGGAAGAACGGACCGCTGCCGTCGTTCCGGCCGTGCTGGTAGGACGGATTTTCGTCGTTCACCGAATTTCCCATCGACACACCGTCGGGTTTTCGTGCTCTTGTGAAGCGGGGATGCGGTCAACGGTAGTGCGGTCACCGGGAATGGTCAGCGGACGACAGGAATTGTCTTTCTACTGGCATTCCGCTGTCCTGTCCTGCCGCTTTTCCGGTGGCCGCCGACGGCGTGCTCAGGTGGCGCGGTCCACGACCTCGCGGTGGGGCGCGCGGGTCGGCCGGATGCGAAGCTGGGGGAGTGGACGGTCGCCGCGCGGTGCCGCCGCCCGGGTGCGGAAACGGCCGGTCGAGTGCCGTTTTCCGGGCCGGGTCGAGGCCGGGACTTGACAGGCGGGGGACCATAGAAAATCGGCGTGCTCTCCAGGAATGCGTGGAGAACCCGCCGAACCTAAGCTGAGCTTAAACGCTGTGAGGGGCTTGTGTCAACTCAGGGGTACGAAGAGGAATTGCGCTCCGAGCGGCGCCACGTCGCCGGGCTCTACGCGCGGCTCGACGCCGAACGCGCGCGGGTGAAGGCGGAGTTCGACGCGGCGCTGCTCGGCACCGGCGGCACGCCGATGGAGCGCGACGTCCAGGTCCGCACGTCGGCCAAGGAGGTGAAGCGGCTCGACGTCGGGGAGAACGGGTTGTGCTTCGGCCGGCTGGACACCCTGTCGGGCGAGCACTCGTACATCGGCCGGATCGGCCTCTTCGACCCGGACCACGACTACGAGCCCGTGCTGCTGGACTGGCGGGCGCCCGCGTCCCGCCCGTTCTACGTCGCCACCGCGGCGACCCCGGAGAACATGCGCCGCCGCCGCCAGTTCCACACCAGGGGTCGGCAGGTCGTCGACTTCACCGACGAGGTGCTCGGCCGGCCCGGCGGCGGCGAGCGGGGTGACGCGGCGCTGCTCGCGGCCGTCGACGCGCCGCGCGGCGAGGGCATGCGCGACATCGTCGCGACGATCCAGTCCGAGCAGGACGAGATCATCCGGCTCGACCACCCCGGCGTGCTGGTGATCGAGGGCGGCCCGGGCACCGGGAAGACCGTGGTGGCGCTGCACCGCGTCGCCTACCTGCTCTACACCCAGCGCGAGCGGATGGAGCGGCACGGCGTGCTCGTCGTCGGGCCCAACCCGGCGTTCCTGAACCACATCGGCCGCGTGCTGCCCTCGCTCGGCGAGTCCGACGTGGTGTTCACGACCACCGGAGGTTTCGTGCCGGGCCTGCTGGTCACCGCCGAGGACGCGCCGGACGTCGCGCGGCTCAAGGGTTCCCTGAAGATCCTCGACGTGCTGGCGGCCGCGGTCGCGGGCCGGCAGCGGCTGCCGGAGGACCCGCTGCCGATCGAGCTGGGCGGCGCGGTGGTGCGGATCGACGCGGAGACCGCGGAGTGGGCCAGGGACGAGGCGCGCACCAGCGGGTTGCCGCACAACGAGGCGCGCGCCGTGTTCACCGAGATCGTCACCTACGTGCTCACCGAGCGCGCGATCGGCCGGATCGGCCGCGGCTGGCTGACCCGGTCCGACCGCGACGCGTGGGAGCAGATGCGCGCGGATCTGCTCCTGGAGCTCGCCGCCACCGACGCGTTCACCGCCGCGCTGGACGAGCTGTGGCCGGTGCTGACGCCGGAATCCGTGCTGGCGACGCTGTACTCCTCGCGGGCGCGGTTGCGGGCGGCCGGCGCGGACCCGGCGCTGTGGCGCGAGCGGGGTGACGCCTGGACGGTCTCCGACGTGCCGCTGCTGGACGAGCTGGTCGACCTGCTGGGTCGGGACAAGGCCGCCGACCGGGCCGCCGAGCAGGAGCGCAAGTCCGCCACCGAGCACGCCGCCCGGGTGCTCGACAACCTCGTCGGCCGCGAGGACATGATGGACGACGAGGACCACCTGTTCGCCCAGGACATGCTCTTCGCCGAGGACCTGGCAGACCGGTTCCTCGAGCAGGACACCCGGGACCTGGTCGAACGCGCCACGGCGGACCGGGACTGGACCTACCGGCACGTGGTGGTGGACGAGGCCCAGGAACTGTCCGAAATGGACTGGCGGGTGCTGATGCGCCGCTGCCCGGGCCGGTCCTTCACCGTGGTCGGCGACCTCGCCCAGCGCCGGTCGGAGGCGGGCGCGACCTCGTGGGCCGCGATCATGGAGCCGTACGTGCCCGGTCGCTGGGTCTACCGGTCGCTGACGGTGAACTACCGCACCCCGGCGGAGATCATGACCGTCGCGGCCGCGCTGCTCGCCGAGTTCGCGCCGGGCGCGCGGCCACCGGAGTCGGTGCGGGCGTGCGGCGTGCGGCCGTGGTCGAGGCGGGTGGACGAGTCCGGGTTGCCGGCCGCGATCGAGGAGTTCGTGCGCGAGGAGTCCGGCCGAGAGGGCACCAGCGTGGTGATCGGACCGCCCGACGTGCCGGGCGCGGTGGCACCCTCGGACACGAAGGGCCTGGAGTACGACGCGGTCCTGGTGGTGGAACCCGAACGCATCCTCGCCGACGGCCCCCGAGGCACCGCCGACCTGTACGTGGCCCTCACCCGAGCCACCCAACGCCTGGGCGTCCTCCACCGAGCCCCACTCCCGACGGTCCTGAGCGGACTGTCGGAGACCGAACCCCGCGCCGTAACCAGCCCGCGTCCGGTGTAGCGGGCGGGGGCCGAGGCGCGGTCACCACGCGCGTCCGGACACGGCCCGACCAAACCAACGGCGCACCGGCCCAGCCCAGTCGAGCCCGGCCCGGCCTGGCCCAGCCCGGCTGGGCCAGGCCGCGCCGGCTGACGGCGCGGCCGGGCCTGGCCGGGTACCGACGTGACCCGGCCCGGCCGAACAGAACGGGGTGACGACCCGGCTCCGCAGATCACCCAGCCCACCGACGGCTTCGGCAGCAGGCCCGGCGCGGCCTCGGCGGCGGGCCGAACGTTGGGCGGGCGGTGCCAGCTGCCGGGGTTCCAACCGGTTCGGTGTCAGGCACGGCATGGCCGTCGACAAACGCCGCTGCAAACAGAAGTAGCCGACCACCCAATCGCGGACCGCCCGGACGCCGGCAGACAAGGTGAGCCGACCATCTTGGCCGCCGGCCGCCGGCGGATAAGGCGCGGGCGGGGCGTGCCGGCCGCTCGCGCGCCGGCCGACTCGACAGTCAGGAGATGCAGGTCGCCCGGACCGCTCGCCGGTCGCGAGGCGGGGTAGGTGATCCAGGCTGAACGCACCACTTCGCCCGCACCCACCTAGCCCGCACCACTTCGCCCGCGCCCAACCGCGAAGCCCCACACCCCTTTGAGGGGATTGTTGAACGATCCCTTCGTTCTACGATTTGGCTGGTCGTTCGGCTGGTCGTTCGGCTGGTCGTTCGGCTGGGCGGTTAGTCGCGCGGTTTCGCTGCCTCGGCGGCTGAGTGTCGCGTCGTTAGAGGATTGTTGATCGATCCTCTTGCTCTACGATCCCGTCGGTCCGGGTCAGCAGGTGGCGGGAGTGCCGGGGGTGTGGACCGGCACGCTCGTCACCCGTGCCGGGTGGTCGCCGGTCGGCGGGGGCAGTGGGCACAGGCGGACCACGGGTGGGGCGTCGGTGCGGTTGCCCGCGTTGTCGAACGTGATCGGGCCGCCCGCGCCCGGCACCGCGCGGTCGGGTGAGTTCGCGAAGCCCATCTCGGTGGCGACTCCGCCGCGGGCGACCGGGCGGCCGGCGGGCAGGGCGCGCAGGGCGTGCGACACCGTCGTCAGGGCGTCGTAGGCGTTGACCGCCCACCCGTCGTCGGTGTGCGCGAGGTCGAAACCCGCGCCGGTGAACGTCTTCTCGAACTCGGCGTACCCCGGCGCGTCCGGTGTGGACGCGTCCGCGCCCGCCACCAGGGTCAGCACCAGCCGCACCCGCCCGTCGGCGAACGTGCCCGAGCCCAGCGCCTTCACCCGCAGGTCCTCCAGCACCGGGTCGGACTCGACCGCGCGCACCCGGTTGCCGTCCGACGTGCTCAGCACCGTGATCGACTCCGCCGGGCACTGGCCCGCCCCGAACGCCTCGTCCAGGCTGTACAGGAACCGCCCGAGGTCGCGGCCGCGCGCGATGTAGGCGACGGTCACCGCCCCCGACTTCGCGCACACCCGGCGCGCGGTCTGCGGCACGGTGCTCGGGTCCTGCGCGTCGAACTTCACCGCCGGCACCTCGCCCCCGAACCCCCGCTGCATCAACGGGAGCGCGGTGCACGTGTACGGGTCGGACCCGCCGGTCGGCACCATCAGGAAGTCCGGCCGCGCGGGCACCAGCCGGTGCAGCTCGGCGATCTGCGCGGCGGCCCGGAACGCGACCCGGCGGAAGTAGTCCTCGCCGACGCCGTCCCGGTAGGTGGTGCCCCGGTCGCAGGTCTGGAAACCAGGGTCGTCCGCGCGCGAGCCCTCCTGGTCGAACCCCTCGGCGGTGATCAGGTCCGACACCATCGGGATCCGGTCGGCCGCCAGCAGGTCCGCGACCTCGGCCGAGCTCTGGTGGCTCAACCCGACACCCGCCACCGCCACCACCTCGGGCCGCGCGGCCATCGCGCGCGCCACGTCGACCGCCGTCGAGGTGCCGTCGTACCGACCCACGTTGCCCACCAGCAGCCGCGTCGGGTGCAGGCACGCGGTGCCGTTGGCCCGCGCCTGCGCGGCCGCCATGCCCTCCAGCTCGTGCACCGCCCGCGCGCCCGCGAACTGGTCCGTCATGGTCATCAGCACGCCCACGGTGGCGGGCGTGCCGCCGCACCGGTCGGCCGCGGCCCGGTTCTGCGCGTCGATCACGCCCAGCACGGCGGCGAACTCGGGCAGCCCGAACGCGTACGGGCCCTCGGTCAGGCCCACGCACTCGCCCGCCGAACCCCACACCGCGGCCGACGGCAGCGCGCCGTCCGCGCACCCCCAGCGCCGCCACAGGAACGGGCCCCACCACGCGCCGGTGCCGGCGACCACGACCAGCGCGACGGCCAGCACCAGCCGGGTCCAGTCGCCGGCCCGCCGCCGACGCCGACGCGGGTTGGGCAGGATCAGGTACAGGTGGCGGGGCGGATCGGTCCTCACCCTCGGGTCCTTCCGTGGCGTTCGTAGCGCTGGGCGCGCAGGATCAGCGGCGCCGGGTCGCGGGCGGTGTCGGCGAGCCTGCGGAAACCGTGGCCCGCGTGCGGGTACAGCCGGGTGCGCAGCACGTCGTGCGGCACGCACGGGTCGTCCTCGATCGCGGGCACCACGCCCAGCAACCGCGTCAGGTGGCCCGCGGTCGTGCCCGGCTGGTCGCCGCCGCGGATCGCGTCCACGTCGCGGTCCCTCGGGTCCGGTGTGGACACCACCGCGTCGAACAGCGCCAGCCACTCGTCGGTCGGCGACGTCGGCAGCCGGTCGGCGAGCTCGGCCGCCACCTCGGCCCGGTCGCCGAGCAGTCGCGCGTGGTGCAACCGGCCCGCGTCGTCCGGCGCCTCGTCGCGCAGCAGCGCGAACACCCCGCGCCACCCGGTCTCGGCGCGTGCGGCCAGCGCGCGCAGACCCAGGTAGCGGGCCAGCGGGTGCAGTCGGCCCGCGGGCCAGAGGGTGGGGGAGAACAGGGCGGACTCGGTGGTGAGCGACTCCGGCAGCAGCGGCGCGAGCGCCCGGGCCTCCCGCCGGGTGCGCGCGGCGGACGTGGTGATCAACGCGTGCAGCAGGGTGTCGTCGTCGTGGTCGGCGCCCGTGCCGCGGACGAACACCAGCAGCAGCCTGCGGTCCAGCCCGGCGCGGTCGAGCAACGAGCCCAGGTCGTCGACCAGGTCCGGCTCGGCCCGCAGCCCGCGCAGCACCGCGTCGGTCGCGGCCGGGTGACCCCGGGTCAGCTTGTGCACGGCCAATCCGACGGTTTCCGCGGCCAACCGGTCCGGCCACAGGTGGTTGCGGGCGAGCTGGACCACGTTGGTGTCCTTCAGGTCCTCGCTCGTGACGCGCGCCCACAGGCCGAACGCCTGCCCGTCGGCGGCGGACTCGGGCCGGTGCGCGGGCGCGGGCAGGTCGGCCAGCTCCGCGGCGAGCGCGCCGCCGCTCGTGGTGATCAGCGCGAGCGGGTCGGGCGGCACGGTGGTCGAGGCGTCGGCGAGGGTGCGGCGGACGCGCAGCAGCGCGCCGGTGAACGCGGTCGCCGACGGCACGTCGCCGTCGTCCAGCAGCACCAGGGCGTTCGCGCCCGGATCGGTCAGGCCGTGCCGGAGGTCGGCGAGGAACGCGGCGATCAGCACGTCGTCCACGCCACGGCGCACGGCGGGCGCGTCGCTGCGGGCCTGCACGCCGAGTTGGAGCCGGGCGTGCTCGGGGTGCAGGGCCAAACCCTGGTCCTGGTGGCCGAACCACGCCCGCGCCTCCGGGCTCCAGGCGAACCGGCGGGTGCGCTGGAGGGCGGCGACGACGCGTTCGGCGACCCGGCGCGCGACGGCGGGCGCGACCTCGGCCGAGCCCGGCGCGCCGACGTTGCCCGCCAACGTGCCCGCGACCGTGACGATCTCCTCGACCAGGCCGATCAGCGCGGCCCGGTCGCGGTGCTCCTGGGTGCGGTCCTCGAGCCTGGTCACCGCGTCCGCGTGGGTCAGGCCGGTGGTGTCGGTGGCGATCGCGATCTGCGCGAGCAGCACCCGTTCGAACGCCAGCTCGTCCACGTCGTTCAGCGCCAACCCCAGCACGACCGCCGCCAGCACCGGTCGGATCGCGCGGTCCTCGGCGTGCCGGAACTCGCGCGGCCGGACCAGCACCGCGGGCGTCGCGCCGCACCACGTGTCGTGCACCCGGCGCAGCAGCGCCGACCTCCCCGACCCGCCGCACCCCTCGACCACCAGCACCGGTGGCGCGCCGGCTCTCGGCACCGCGCCCACCGTCCGGTCCACGAGCCCCAGCAGCGCGGTCCGCCCCACGAACACCCGTCAGCCTCCTCCACCCCCGACGAAGGCAGGACTTTAACGACGGGAACCTGCCCGCAATCCCCAAAAAGGCGGTATCCGGGGTGAACCACCCGATCGGCACCTCGTCGGCCGGTGGGCTCAGCGGGACTGGGCCGTTCGGTCAGCGGCCGGGCACGTGGGCGAAGAAGTCCAGCACCACGTCGGTCGCGATCGGCAGCGGTGGCGCCGGGTCCGCGCCGGTGCGGGTGGTCGTGCCGCCCGGCCAGGCGTGACCACCACCGTCCACTGTGTACAGGACGACCTGGCGGTCGTCGGCGCACCCGACCTGCCTGGTCACGGTCACCGCGCCGGTCCTGGTGTCCTCGGGTCGCCCCGCGCAGTGGTCGTGCCGGGCCCAGAACCCGATCGAGTCCGCGACCGAGGTGTTGACCCACGGGTCGGTGCCGGTGGGTTGTCGGATCGGCGTTCCACCCTGGTACGGCACGGCTTCGTCGGCCGTGCCGTGGATCGCGAGGACCGAGAGCGGGCGGGTGGGCGTGCACGGGTCGACGTTCAGGGCGCCCGACACCGGCGCGATGGCCGCGATCCGGTCGGACCGCTCGCACCCCAGCCGGTAGGCCATCATCGCGCCGTTGGACATGCCGGTGACGAACACCCGGGTCGGGTCGACCGGGTAGCCGGCGAGCACCTCGTCCAGCACGGTGGACAGGAACGCGACGTCGTCCACGTGCTCGCGCTGGGCGTAGGCGCAGCACCGACCCGCGTTCCAGCTGAGCAGCGCCGTCCGCCCGGTGCCGTCCGGGTAGACCACCGCGAACCCGGCCCGGTCGGCGGCGGCGGACATGCCGGTCTGGCGGGCCACCTGCTCGCCGTCGCCACCGCCGCCGTGCAGCAGGACCACCACGGGCAGCCGACCGGACGCGCCCGCCGGCACGTGCACCCGGTAGGTCCGCTCGATCCCGCCCGAGGTGACGTGGTGCTCGTGGTCCGGGCTCGTGGTCGGGCGCGCGGGGGAGCACCCGGCGAGCAGGAGGAGCAGGACGATCAGCGTTCGCATGGGATCGAGGAGTACCAGGGGGTCCGGTGCCGGGCGACCGTCCTTACCGGACCCGAACACGACGCTCACCCCGGCGGGACCTCCACCGCGATCTCCTCGCCGAGCACCGCGCCGCCCAGCAGGTCCAACTCGTCGCCGCTCCAGAACCGGCCGGGGTCGTACCAGTTCGCGCGGCGGCCGGCGGGCAGCAGCCCCATCGCCTCGTAGGTGACGGCCACGACCTCGGCGCAGTAGGCGGTTTCGAGGGTGCCCCCGGTCTGCCGGCGCAGGTTCGGCACCCGGCCGCGCAGCCACCGCGAGGCCAGCCGGGCGGTCGAGGGGAACGGCGTGCCGTCCAACCGCGCGATCGTCCTGAGCACCGCGTCGTCCACGTCGAGCGAGTGGTCGAGCTGCCGCAACCACGCCCACTGGCCGTACTTCCGCGCCCACACCAGGACGGCGTCGCGCAGGTCGTGCAGCTGCACGCCGCGCTGGTGGGTGCCGGCCCAGACGTCGGGCAGGGAGCGGCCCAGCTCGGCGTGCCACATCAGGGGCGGCAGGTCGTCCAGCACCACGGCCATGCCGACGTGGTTGACCGGGCTGTTCGTGGTGACCCGGATCGCCCGGTCGGCGGGGGAACTGCCCCGGAACAACCACACGTCGCCGGTGCGGGTGACCTCCACCGCCTCGTCGAGCCCGATCGCCGTCCCGCCCATGCCGGTAGCCTAGGCGGATGCGCTGGTGGAAGTTCCTCGGACTGGCCGGTATCGCGGGCGTCACCGCCACCGGAGTCGTCATCGCCCGCGCGGAACGCAAACGCCGCGCGTACACCCCCGACGAGATCCGCGAACGCCTGCACGAACGCCTCGCCCAAGCCGCAGCCGACGCCACGACCTCCGCCGCGATCCCCGCCACAACCGCTGCCACGACCGCTGCCGCGATCCCCGGTGCGGCCCAGGGCGTGCCGCCGACCGGAGCCCCGGCGCCCTCTCGAGGCGAGGTACGCAGGCCGCCGCACGGCGGATCCCCGGGTGCGCCTTCCGGCAAGCCCCAGGGCTGAGCCCGCGACGCGGTCCAGCCCGCAGGTTGTTCCGGCGCGCGCCGTGCGCCAGCTCGGCGCACCCCGGCACGCATCCTCGACCAGAGCTCCAAAACCTGCCGCGTCGAGCACCACTGGAGCGAGCACTGCCGCTTCGAGCACTGCCGCTTCGAGCACTGCGCATCGAGTCGTTGCACAACCCGCCGCGGTCCTGCTAGCTGGGACCGCGGGTAGTACAACCGCGTCTCATCAACCGCAGAATGGCTGAACCTGGGGTAGAGCCTGCGGCCAGCTCCTAGGGAGCGCCCCCGGATGCCCCCGCTCCCGCACCGCTGCGCACCCCCGGCACCCCCACACCGCCGCGCCGCCCCCCCCACCACCCCACCCGCCCGCACCCCGCACCGCCGCGCTGCGCCCCACCCGCCTGCGGAGGGCCAGCGCCCGCACCGCCTGCACTGCCGCGCTGCGCACCACCCGCGGCCGAGCCCTGCGCCGCTCCTGACCCGCACCCCACTGCCGACCCGCACCCCACTGCCGACCCGCACGGCCCCTGGATCTGCACCGACCCCGCCCCGCACCGCCTCACCGCCCCGCACGGCCCCTGGACCCCGCGCCCTCCGGGGCGCCCCCGCTCGGTACCCGGACCCTCATGGCCTCGGTCCCCGCGCCGCCCTGGTCGCCCCCTAGGCGTAGCCCAGTCCCGCGTGCAGCCCCCGGAAGGCCTCGTATGCCCTGCACTGCTTGCTGCCCCGCTCGGCGTGGCGCCGCAGGCCGTTCTGCGGTCGTTCTCAAGCGGGGCCTGCGGGTTGCTGCCCTGGGCTCGATCGCGCGGCTTTCTCAGGCTCGCCGCTTGTTGTTCTCTTGTAGAACAATCCTACTTTTCTCTGATGGGACAACAGCTTGGGCGACCCCTTGTTCTTTTGTTCTCTTGTGGGATTGTTGAACGATTTGACGTTTCGCGTGTTCCCGTCGGCCGGCGGAGGGGTGCGGTGGGTGTGGTCCGCCGGCCGACGGGGCGGGTCACCGGACCGACCAGTGGCCGGTGGTCGAGCGGAGGTAGGTGGCTTCCGGGTGGTCGTGGCGTTCGGCGATGTCGGGGATCGGCGCGTCGACGTACTCGGCGCGGAACAGGGTCAGGAGGTCGGTGGGGGTGGCCTCGCGGCCCGTGTCGTCGGTGAAGTGCTGGACGACCTTCGCGAAGTCCGCGCGCAGGGCCGGTGGCAGGTCGTAGCCGTGGTGGGCGCGGAGGAGGTGGGCCACGCCGCCCCGGCCCGACTGGCTGTTCACCCTGATCACCGCCTCGTAGTCGCGGCCTACGTCGGCCGGGTCGATCGGCAGGTACGGCACCGACCAGGGCGCCTGCGCCTCGGGCACGTCCAGCTCCGCGGCACGTCGGGCGTGCTCGGCGAACCCCTTGGCGATCGCGTCCTGGTGGGTCCCGGAGAACGCCGTGTAGACGAGTTCGCCCGCGTACGGGTGCCGCGGGTGGACCGGCAGCCGGTTGCACTCCTCGACCACGGCCCGCGCCCGGTCGACGTCGGAGAAGTCCACCATCGGGTCCACCCCCTGCGCGTGCAGGTTGAGCGCCAACGTCACCAGGTCCACGTTCCCCGTCCGCTCGCCGTTGCCGAACAGGCAGCCCTCGACCCGCTGCGCACCCGCCAGCACCGCCAACTCCGCGCACGCCACCCCGGTTCCCCGGTCGTTGTGCGGGTGCACGGACAGCACCACCGACTCGCGCCGCGCCAGGTTCCGGTGCAGGTGCTCGATCTGGTCGGCGTACACGTTCGGTGTCGCGACCTCGACCGTCGCGGGCAGGTTGTGGGTCACCGGCCGGTCCGGCGAGGCGTCCCACAGGTCGGTCAACCCGTCGCACAGGTCGAGCACGAAGTCCGGCTCGGTCAGGTTGAACACCTCGGGCGAGAACTGGAACCGCACGGTGTCCGCGGCGAGCTTCGCCATCAACCCCGCCGCGTCGCGCACCATCCGGGTCACCTCGGCCCGGTCGCGGCGCAGCACCACCGAGCGCCACACCGGCGCGGTCGCGGTGTAGAGGTGGACCACGGCGCGCGGGAAGTCCGCGATCGACTCGAAGGTGCGTTCCACCAGGTCCGCGCGGGCCGGGGTGAACACCACGGGTGTCACGTCGTCGGGCAGGTCGCGCAGCGAGCGGACGAACTCGAAGTCGCTGCGGCTCGCGGACGGGTAGCCGACCTCGATCTCCTTGAACCCCAACGACACCAGCAGGTCGAAGAACCGCTGCTTGCGCGGCGCGTCCATGGGCTCGGCCAGCGCCTGGTTGCCGTCGCGCAGGTCCACCGGCACCCACAGCGGCGCCCGGGTGACCCGGCGGTCCGGCCACCCTCGGTCGGCGCCGGGCGTCGGCACGGGCACCCGGTCCCAGATCGGGCGGTAGCGGTGGCTCGGCATGCGGCTCGGGCGTTGCGGGTTCCACGACGGCGCGTCTGCGGGCGGAGGTGCGATGGGCATGACGGTGATCCCTGCTTTCGGGCGAGGGGATTGTTCAACAAGGGGGCGATAGAACGTTGGGACGAGATGGTTGTTGAACAATCCAACGAGTCGACCGGCGGCACGGCACCCCGCGGCGGGGTGCCGGTCGTGTCAGGCCCCGCCGCGGCTGCCGAGGAGAAGGCCGCGAAGCGTCACGAGGCGGTACGATGCCACAGGTCAGCTTGTCAGACAACCTGCGGAGTGACGTGGTGCTGAAACCGAACCTGCTGGCGGACCAGGCCGCCGAGCGACTGCTGGCCCGGATCGGCGCGGGGGAGTGGCCCGTCGGCGCGAAGCTGCCCGGCGAGACCACCCTCGCGACCGAACTCGGCGTCGGGCGGTCGACCGTGCGGGAGGCGCTGCGCGCGCTGGCGTCGGCGGGCGTCGTGCGTTCGAGGCAGGGCGCGGGCGTGTTCGTCACCGCGCGGGAACCGGCCGAGCCCTGGGTGGACCGCCTGCGCCGGGCCGCCGTCGCCGAGGTCTACGAGGTGCGCGAGATGGTCGAGGTGCGCGCCGCCGCGCTGGCCGCGACCCGGCGCACGGACACCGACCTCGCCGCCCTCGACGCGGCCCTGGCCGCCCGGACCCGAGCCGCCGCCGAGGACGACGCCGCGTTCGTGGACGCCGACATCGCCCTGCACGCGGCCGTCGTCGCCGCCGCGCACAACCCGGTGCTGACCGACCTGTTCGCGGGCTTCGTCCCGGTGCTCCGCCAGGGTCTGGTCGACCTGGTGGCACTGCTGGATCTTCGCCGGTCGGAGACGAACCCGGGCGACGAGGCGCACTCCGCGCTGGTCCACGCGGTCCGCGCGCGGGACCCCGAACGCGCGTCCCGGGTCGTGGCCGGGGAAATCTCGCGCACCCTCGACCGGCTAAGTAAGGCTAGCCTTAGCGTACGGTGACACCAGGTGCATGAGCACCTCACGGTTTTCTCCCGAGGAGCAGGATGTCCCGTACCAAGAGCGGGCGGGTGGTGCGCACCGAGCGGATCGCGCCCGAGATGATCAGGGTCGTGCTCGGTGGCGAGGGGTTGGCGGAGTTCGCCACCGGCCCCTACACCGACAGCTACGTGAAGTTGTTGTTCCCCCTGGAAGACGTGGTCTACCCGGAGCCGTTCGACCTGGCGGTGATCCGCGAGACCCTGCCCCGCGAGCAGTGGCCGCGGACCCGCACCTACACCGTCCGCAAGTGGGACGCCGAGTCCGGCGAGCTGTGGATCGACTTCGTCGTGCACGGCGACACCGGCGTCGCGGGCCCGTGGGCGGCCAAGGCCCAGCCCGGCGACCTGCTGCACTTCTCCGGCCCCGGCGGCGGGTACGCGCCCGAGGCCGCCGACTGGCACCTGCTGGCCGGCGACGAGAGCGCGTGGCCCGCGATCGCGGCCGCGCTGGAGGCACTGCCGGCGGGCGCGCGGGCGTTCGCGTTCGTGGAGGTCGACACGGCGGCGGACGAGCAGTCCGTGACGAGCGCGGGCGACGTCGAGCTGGTGTGGCTGCACCGGGGCGACCGGCCGCGCGGCGAGCGGGTCGTGGACGCGGTGCGGGCGCTGGACTTCCCGGAGGGTGACGTCCAGGTGTTCGTGCACGGCGAGGCGAACATGGTGAAGGGGCTGCGCGGTCATCTGCGGGTGGACCGGAAGGTGCCGCGCGAGCGGACGTCGATCTCCGGGTACTGGCGGGTCGGCCGGGACGAGGACGGCTGGCAGGCGGGCAAGACCGAGTGGAACCGCCAGGTGGAGCAGGAGCAGGGCGCCTAGGACGGGGTGCGTTCGGCGGGCGGTTCGCCGACCCGCCGACTCCCGTTCCGGCGCCCGGGGTCCTCGCGGACCGCGATCGCCGTCGCCACCGAGCGGGTCGTCACCTCGCCGCGGGTGACCGGGTGCCGTGCCCGCCCGGAAGGCCGCGCACCGGGCCGCCGAACCGCCGATCCGCGCGACCCGGAACCGCCCTAACCGACGGGTGGGTGGGGGCGCAGCCGGCGGGCGAGCAGGGCGGTGAGGGCACCGGTCCGGTGGGCCAGCAGGTCCAGACCGCCGACCAGCGCGTCACCCCCGTCCTCCAGGTGCGCCAACAGGTTCCGGGTCACCTCCGCGCGCGCGGCGCGGCCCGCCTCGACCGCGTCCCGGCCGTGCTCGGTCAGGCTGACCTGGCGCACCCGGCTGTCCTGCGGATCGGTGGTGCGCTTGGCGTACCCCACCCGCTCCATCTCGGCGACCACCTTCGACGCGCCCTGCGCGGTCATGCCGAGCAGGTCGGCCAGGTCGGTGATCCGCGCCGGGCCCACGAGCAGGTGCTGGAACACGTACCCGTGCACGGTCCGCACGTCGGGGTGGCCGGCACGGGCCATCCGCTCGCGCACCTCGGTGTCGCAGGCCGCGCTCAGGGCCGTGAACAGCAACGTCAGGTCGGGGCTTGACTCCACGTGCCGGATGCTGACATGTTCAACCTCAGTTGAGCAACTCAGGTTGAGGATGTGGGACGATGTTGTGCGATCCGGCTTTCCGGGGTGTGGTCGACGCCTTCCGCGACGGGGTGGGCGCGGGCGGCGCGGCGTTGTGCGTGCGGGTCGACGGCCGGGTGGTGGTCGACGTCTGGCACGGCACGCGGGACGCGGACCAGGTCGAGCCCTGGCTGCCCGACACGGCGGTGAACGTGTTCTCGGTGACCAAGGGCGTGCTGGCGACGGTGGCGCACCGGCTGGTGGCGACCGGTGCGCTCGACCTCGACGCGCCGGTCGCCCGGTACTGGCCGGAGTTCCGGGCCGAGGTGACGGTGGCGCAGCTGCTGGACCACCAGGCCGGGCTGCCCGCCGTGCGCGCACCGCTGCCGGTCGGCAGCCACTACGACTGGGACGCGATGACGACCGCCCTCGCCGCCGAGGAACCCTGGTGGGAACCCGGCACCCGGCACGGCTACCACGCCCTCACCTTCGGCTGGCTGGTCGGCGAGGTGCTCCGCCGGGTCACCGGCAGCCGGGTCCGCGACCTCGTCGCGCCGCTCGGCGTCACCATCGGGTGGCCCGGTCCCGGCGACCCCGCCGACGTGCTCGCGCCCGAGCCGGTCGCGTCCGCGCTGCCGCCGTCGGAGATCGTGCTGAAGGCGTTCGCGAACCCGCTCGACCTCGGCGCGCCGGACGTCAACGGCGCCCGGTGGCGGCAGGCCGAGATCCCGGCGGCCAACGGGCACGCCACCGCGCGCGCCCTCGCGGCCCTCTACGGCCGCATCGGCGAGCTGCTGCCCGCCGACGTGCTGGACCGGGCCGCGGCGCCGCACAGCGACGGTGTCGACGAGGTGCTGGGCGGGCGCACCCGGTTCGGCCTCGGCTACATGCTGCCCAACGAACTGCGGCCCTACTCGCCCAACCCGCGCGCGTTCGGGCACACCGGCGCGGGCGGCGCGCTCGCGTTCGCCGACCCGGACCGGGGCATCGCGTTCGGCTACACCCCGAACCGACTCGTCGTGACGCCGGCGGGCGCCGATCCGCGTTGGCTGTCCGTGGTCGGCGCCGTCTACTCCGCGTAACGCGCCCGAATGGTCGGTCGAATTAGGTAGGAAAACGGCCGAATAGTTACTCGTAGCGCGTTCGGCGGCATAACACGCACCGTATGGCCTTCAGGTTATGACAGGCCGGGCCTGCGGTTATGTTTATCGGATGGAACAGGTCGATTCCACCCGGGCGGCCGGGTACTGGCAATTGTTAAGCGCCGCCAGGAGGTCCTACGGAAGTCGGACGGCCGACCTTTTTCGTTGACGGAGTTATTCGGAGGCTCATACATTCACGTCCCGAGTTCTCGGTATTCCCTGCCTGCCTGAGGAGCTGGCGTGAAACGCAATTTCGGCATCTACCTGGCCGCGGCACTCGCGGCCCTGTCCGTCCAGGTGGTGAGCGCGGCACAAGCGGCCCCTGCCGCCGCGCCCGCCGCTGCGACGCCCCCGGTGGCCCTGGCCGCCGCGGCGGCCGACAAGGCCGCTGCCAGCGGCCTCGACGCGCTCGCCAAGGGTCCGGACGAGCAGTTCGTCCGCAAGACCACCTACACCGGCGGTATCCCGGGCAAGAAGGACCTGTTCTACGTCTCCTACGACCGGACCTACAAGGGTCTCCCGGTCGTGGGCGGGGACGCGGTCGTCACGACCGACGACACGGGCAAGGTCCTCAACACGGTCGCGGCCAACCGCGGCGGCCTCGCGGTGAGCACCAGCCCGAAGCTCGACGGCGCGAAGGCCGAGGGCATCTCGAAGGCCCGCCTCGCGCAGGTCGACAAGGTGGACAGCGCCAAGCTGTCCGTGCTCGCGGGCGGCACCGGCACGCTGGTGTACGAGACGATCGTCGCCGGCCACAAGGCCGACAACACGCCCAGCCGGCTCCACGTCTTCGTCGACGCCCGCAGCGGCGCCGTCGTGGACGAGTACGACGACGTCCGCGCGGGTCAGGCCAACAGCCAGTGGAACGGCCCGAACCCGCTGACGATCGACACCAGCAACAACCAGACGGTGGACTCCACCCGGCCGGGTCTGTCCTGTGTGGACATCTCGACCAAGCAGCCGTTCACCAAGAGCAACAACGTCTTCGGCACCGGCAACGCCACCAGCAAGGAAACCGGCTGCGCCGACACGCTGTACTCCACTCAAAAAGAGTGGGACATGCTGAAGAACTGGCTGGGCCGCAACGGCATCGACGGCAACGGCCGCGGTGTGCAGGTCCAGGTCGGCCTGAACCAGGTCAACGCGTACTGGACCGGTGACCACATCGAGATCGGTCACAACAACGCGAACCAGTGGATCGCGTCGATGGACGTCGTGGGCCACGAGCACGGCCACGCGATCGACCAGTACACCCCGGGTGGCGCGGGTCGCGAGAACGGCCTCGGCGAGGCCACGGGCGACATCTTCGGCGCGCTGACCGAGGCGTACGCCAACCAGCCGGCGCCGTACGACAAGCCGGACTACACCGTCGGCGAGTCGGTGAACCTGGTCGGCAACGGCCCGATCCGCAACATGCAGAACCCGTCGCAGGTCAACAACGACCCGAACTGCTACAGCTCCTCGATCCCCAACACCGAGGTGCACGCGGCGGCCGGTCCGTTGAACCACTGGTTCTACCTGCTGGCCGAGGGCTCGGCGTCGAGCCCGACCTGCAACAACTCCACGGTGACGGGTGTCGGCATCCAGAAGGCCGGCCAGATCTTCTACAACGCGATGTTGCAGAAGACCTCGTCGCAGAACCACGCGCGCTACCGCGTCGGCACCTTGGCCGCGGCCAAGACCCTCGACCCGACCTGCGCGCTGTTCAACAGCACCAAGGCCGCGTGGAACGCGATCAGCGTCGCCGCGCAGTCCGGTGAGGCCACCTGCACCCCGACCCAGCAGAACGACTTCTCGCTGGCGCTGAACCCGTCCTCGGGCACGGTCCAGCAGGGCGGCAACGCCACGGCGCAGGTCAACACCACCACCACGACCGGCACCGCGCAGAGCGTCACGCTCACGGTGTCCGGCCAGCCCTCCGGTGTGACGGCCTCCGTCTCGCCGGGCACGGTCACCTCGGGCTCGTCCGCCACCCTCTCGGTGTCGGCGTCGTCCTCGGCGGCCCCGGGCACGTACCCGATCACGGTCAAGGGCACCGCGGGCACGGTCTCGCACTCGGTCACGTACAACCTGACCGTGGGCGGTCAGCCGCCGGCCAACGACTTCGGCCTGGTGCTGAACCCGACCTCGGGTTCGGCGGCCGCGGGCGCTTCGCTGACCTCGACGGTGGCCACCTCGGTGACCGCCGGCGAGTCGCAGAAGGTCGGCCTCACGGTGTCCGGCGCGCCCTCGGGCGTGACGGCGTCGGTGAGCCCGGGCTCGGTCGCGGCGGGCGAGAACGCCACGCTGTCGATCTCGATCGGTTCCTCGGTGGCGGCCGGCACGTACACGCTGACCGTGACCGGTGCGGGCACCAGCGTCTCGCACACGGCGACCTACACGCTGACCGTCACGGGTGGCAACCCGGGCGGCTGCGGTGGCGTGGCCGAGTGGAGCGCCTCCCAGGCCTACGTTCCGGACGACCTGGTGTCGTACGGCGGCCACAAGTGGAAGTCGACCTGGTACTCCACGGGCGCCCAGCCGGGTGCCCCGGGCTCCTGGGCCGTCTGGGCCGACCAGGGTTCGTGCTGACCTCGCGGTCGGCGTGACACCCTGAGCAGTACGCCCTGAAGCCGGGGCGGGCACGACGGCGGACTGCCCTCCGCCCGAGCGCCCGCCCCGGTTTCGCGTCGTCCGGGCACCTCCGGGCGACCGGGATCGGGGCGGCCGCTCAGGTCCGGGCGATCACGATCAGTTCGCCGGCACCGTGCCCGACCGGCTCGCGGGACCAGCCGCCGTACACCTGCTCGACGGTGAAACCGCGCTCCACCAACGAGTCCCGCACCTCGTCCTGGTCGCGGAACCACAGCGTCGAGGTGCTGGCGAGCTTCTCGCCGGGGAACTCGTAGTGCTGGGTGAACGTGATCGAGGGCCAGGAGAGGTCGACCACCTCGAGCCAGACCACGACCACCTCGCCGCCGACGACCACCGCGCGCCGCGAGTCCTCCGGGTTCCAGCGCTCCCAGCGCCTGGCCGCCGGGTCGCGGGTGTCGAACGCCAGCACGCCGCCGGGCGCGAGCGCGTCCGCCAGGCGCCCCAGCACGTCCCGCCACCCGTCGGGGTCGAACACCTGTGACACGTGGCTCGTCATCAGCGCCGCGTCGAACGGGCCCGTCACGTCCGCGGCGGTGCCCTCGACCCACGTCACGTCCGCGCCGCGGCGCCGGGCCGCCTCCACCGACGCCCGCGCCGGGTCGACGCCGGTCACCACGTGCCCGAGGCCCGCGAGACCGGCGGCCAGCCGACCGGTGCCGCACCCGAGGTCCAGCACCCTGGCGGGCACCGGGCCGACGACGCCGACGAAGAAGTCGTCCTCCCTCGACCACCCGTAGGACGCGTCGTACACCGAGACCAGCCTGGGGTTGCGGAACTCGCCGTCGCGCATCGGTCGAACCTATCAACGGGCGCAAGGAGGTGGTGCCGTCCACTCTCCGCACTACGGCGGAATTCGTTGTGTGGCAACGACAACACGCACCGTGACGCGGTAACGCGACGGTCGGGTTCGGACGATTCACGACGTCGCGCCGCGCCGATTCGGTCGGGTGGCGGCGTTTCGTGACCGTTTCGCCGCCGGGCCACGATCGTCGCGCGTCCGACGGCGGGCTCCCGGCTGGTTGAATGACCGCGCCGCGCGCTCGTCGGGGTCGGGATCGGCGCGCGGCCGGTGCGGCGGAGGAGTTCGGCTTGATCGAGTTGTTCGGTCCGTTGGTGGCGTGGCTGCACACCTCGTTCGGCGCGGCCGGGTGTCCGGGCGACTGGATGTGGACCCTGTTCGCGGCCGGTGTGCTCGCCGGGTTGTTCCCGCCGCTCGCGGCCGTCGGGGTGCTTGTCGCGCGGCGGCTGCTGGAGGTCCGGCACCCGGTGGCGTCGCTGGTGTCGTGCGCGGTGATCGGCCTGGTCGGCGGACTCGGCGTGCCGGTGACGTTGTTCGCCGCGGTGTCCGCGGTGGTGCCGGCGGCGGCGCTGGCGGGTGTGGGCAGTCCGCTCGCGCCGCCGGGCGCGGGGTCGGGCATCGACCCGGCCGCGCTCGCGACGTTCGGCAGGCAGTTCTGCTTCCTGCCGGAGCAGGGGCTCTACCTGGCCAGCGCGCGGTCGGTGAGCGAGGCCGTGGTGGAGCCGGTCGGCGGGCCCGCCGTGTACGCGGGTCGGTTGGCGGCGCTGGTGGTGGTGCCGTTGCTGGCGCTGTCGTTCGTGGCGTGGCAGGCGCGTGCCGCGTTCCGCCGCGGCCCGGGGTGGCGGTCGTGGCTGCTCGTCGCGCCGTTCCTGGTGCTGGCACTGGCGACCGCGTGGACGCGCGCCAACCCGACCGGCACGATGTGGGTCGGTTACCTGGCGGCGAGCATGATCGGCGCGGCCGCGGTGCCGCTGGTGGGGTTGTTCGTCCGCGGCCCGGTGCCGGCCGCCGTTCCGGTCGAGCCCGCCGAGCCCGCCGATCCCGACAGCACCTCCACGTCGGTCCGGCGCCGGGACTCGGGCACCGCGCCGGACGCGCCGCCGGAGTTGGGCGGTGGCCGGTTCCGGACCGTGCGGCGGTTGGGCGGCGGCGGGTTCGGCGAGGTGTGGCTGTGCGCGGACACCGAGTTGGACCGGCTGGTGGCGGTGAAGCTCGCGCGCAGCGACGACGACGACACCCGGGAACGGGTCCGGCGCGAGGCGCGCGCGTTGGCGGCGGTGCGGCACGCGCACTGCGCGCGGGTGCACGACCTGGTCGACGTGGGCGACGCGCTGGCGATCGTGATGGAGTACGTCGAGGGCGTGTCGCTGGGCAAGCTGGTGCGCGAGGGCGGTCCGCTGGACGACGTGGCCGCGGCGAAGCTGTGGCTGACCCTGGCGTCCGCGCTCACCGCGGTGCACGAGGTGGGCGTGCTGCACCGGGACGTCAAGCCGGACAACGTGATCGTCGACCGGCGCGGCTCGGCGTACCTGATCGACTTCGGCATCGCCCGCGCGCACGGCGACGTGACGCTGACCGCGACCGGGCTGCTCATCGGCACCCCGAACTACCTCGCGCCCGAGGTCGCCTCCGGCGGTGAGCTCGGCACCCCGTCGGACGCCTGGCAGTTGGCCGCGACGGTGAACTACGCGCTGACCGGCCAACCGCCGCGCGGCGCGCTCGCCGACCCGATGCAGGTGCTGGCGGCGGCGGTGCGCGGCGAGCCGGTGACCGGGGTGTCGACGTCGAGCGCGCACCGCGGGCTGCTGGCCTCGTCGCTCGCGACACCGGCCGCGGACCGGCCCACGCTGGACGAGGTGGTGGCGGGTCTGCGGACGTGGCTGGACGAGCGCGGCGCGGACGAGGAGGGTCCGGTGACGCTGACCTCGGTGCGCCCCCGGCCGACCGGCGAGGTGACGGAACGGGCGCAGGCGCCGATGGAGTCGGCCGACTGACGCGTCCGGCGGCGGCGTGCGACAGTTCCGGCGTGAGGTGCCCGTGGTGACGGTCGTGAAATCGCTCGTGCTGTTCGTGCTGGCCGCGTTGACCGAGATCGGCGGCGCGTGGTTGGTGTGGCAGGGGGTGCGCGAGCACCGGGGTCTGCTGTGGATCGCGGCCGGGGTGCTGTCGCTGGGCGTCTACGGCTTCGTGGCGACCTTCCAACCGGCCGCGCACTTCGGCCGCGTGCTGGCCGCCTACGGCGGGGTGTTCGTGGCCGGCTCGCTGGGCTGGGCGGTGGTGGTCGACGGGTTCCGGCCGGACCGCTGGGACTACCTGGGCGCGGTGGTCTGCCTGCTGGGCGTGGCGGTGATCATGTACGCGCCGCGCGGCTGAACGCGGTCAGTACATCCGCCGGGCCTGCGGACCCCACTCCGCGATCCGCTCGTGGCCGTCGACGAATTCGACCGCGAAGTTCCCGCTGCCGAACACGGCCTCCACGGCGCTCCCGGTCACCTCGATCTCCTTGCGCCCGTCACCGGACACGACGGCGTTGACGGCGAACCCGTCGGTCAGCTCCGCGCGCCGGCC
Organism: Actinosynnema sp. NPDC020468; assembly: GCF_040642015.1. Lineage (NCBI taxonomy): Bacteria > Bacillati > Actinomycetota > Actinomycetes > Pseudonocardiales > Pseudonocardiaceae > Actinosynnema > Actinosynnema sp. NPDC020468. The sequence continues at coordinate 54,655 of NZ_JBFAEO010000007.1, read as the reverse complement.
GGCGGACAGCGACCCGGCGATCCGCGTCACGGCGTCCTCGCAGGCGTCCGCCTTCTCCTGGCGGGCCAGGGCGATCCGCGCCGGCTCGGTGAGCAGACCGCACGCCCGGGGGCCGTCGGAGGCGACCACCGCGGCGAGGAACTGGCGCACCGTGCCGCTCTCCGAGACCAGGTAGCTCGCGCAACCGCGGAAGACCAGCACCATCGCGCCCGCGAACCCGCCGACGACCAGGACCACCACCAGGATCGCGCGCAACGACGAGCCGCCGCGGGATCCGCCGGACCGCTCGGACGCGGACGTGTCGGACACCGGACCCCCTCCAGTTCGGGCGGGTGCGCGGTAACCCGTCCACGAAGCGGAAATGTAGTGCAGCCGTTGTGCGCGGTGACCGCCGACGGCATTACGATCTGGCGCGATCACGGGGTTGAGTAGCCAGCCCGGCCGACGTTCCCACATGCCCGAGAGGCGAGCCCCATGACCGAGCAGGGTCGCGGTGCCCAGGTCGTTCCCGTCCGCACCACCGAGTCGGACGGCGTCGCCGTCGTGCACGTCGCGGGCGAGGTGGACCTCGCGACGCACGAGGTGATCCGCAACGGGGTCCACGGCGCGCTGGAGCTGCGACCCGGCGCGCTCGTGCTGGACCTCTCCGGTGTCACGTTCCTGGCCTCGGTCGGCATTTCGCTCCTGGTGGAGCTGCGCCAGTACGCCGAGCAGCACGGCATCGGGTTCGCCGTCGTCGCCGAGCGCCGCAGCGTGCTCCGGCCGCTCACCGCGACCGGCGTGGTCGACGTGCTCACCCTCCGTCCCACCCTCGCCGACGCGGTCGCGGCGGTGCGGGGCGAACGGGACGCGAGCTAGCGGACGCCGGGCGGCGGAGGGGGTGGCGGTCCGCGTCCACGAGCCCGCCACCCCGTCCCGCCGCCCGGTCACCGCCGGTCCGCCGGCGCCCGCACGACGAACCGCGCACCGGACGGCGGACGGCGTGTTCCGGAATGGGGAACGCGGTCGACGCCGTCGGGCGGAATGGACGCATGGCAGCGGAGTCTAGCCGCGGCGGTGTCGCCGGGCACCGGCCTCGCGATGGTCGTCGACGAGGTCCGGTAACGCCTGTCGATTAGTCCGCGCCCGCCGGGAAAAGCCCTGTTCCGGCCTGTTGGGCGAGCGGCACGCACAGGTCGTCGGCGCAATCCCAAGTCACTCGGAATAGCGCTGATCCGGGACCGGCCGGTGGATTTCCGGGTATTCCGCAAATGAATCGGAACTTTGTTCAAGTTCACTGAATCGGGTGAAATAAAAGGCGGCCAATCCGCAAAAAAAGGCCCCGCCTGCCGGTATCGGAAGGCGGGGCCCGCGGTGCGGCCGGGTGCTAGCGCAGGGCGAGCGCGCGGCTGATCGTGCGGAACAGGTCGGTCTGGTCGGTCACGCCGACGACGTTCGCCGCCTGCGGGCCGGAGCCCGCGATGCGCACCTGGGTGCCGGTGTGCTCCTGGGACTGGCCCGGGGTGTTGGTGGCGTAGTTGATCGTCATCGGCACGCCGTCCTTGGTGACCAGCGTGGCGGTCTGACCCGGGCTCTTGGTCTCGTTCGGGATGATCTGGCTGGTGTGGCCGTGGTCCGCGGTCACGATCACCAGGGTGTCCGGGTGGATCCGGGCGTAGAGCTGGCCCGCGGCGATCGCGTCGTCGAAGCCCACGGTTTCGCCGATCTGGCCGCACGGGTTCGCGGCGTGGTCCTGCTTGTCGATGCTCGCGCCCTCGACCTGGAGGAAGAAGCCCTGGTCACCGCGACGGTTGCGGTCGAGCAGGTCCAGCGCCTTGCGGGTCATGTCGACCAGCGAGGGCGCGGCCGCGGGCAGCGCCGGGTTCGGCGTGCAGGTCGACGCCGGGGTGCCGCCCACCTTGGCCGCGGGACCCGCCCACTGGACCTCCATGTTGCCGTCCGCGAACAGGCCGAGCACCGGCTTGTCCGAGCGCACCTTGGCGAGCGAGGCCGCGTCGGTGGCGACCTGGTAGCCCGCCGCCGTCGCCTGGTCCAGCACCTTCTTGCCGGTGAACGGACCGGCCTTCACGGTCTGGTTGAAGTACTTGGCGCCACCGCCGAGCAGCACGTCCGGCTTGGTCTGCACCAGCTGCTCGGAGATCGAGCCCGCGCCGCCGTTCTCCTTGGCGTTGACCGAGCACTTCGCGGTGGTCTCGTCCGGACCCTTGCAGTCGCGGCTGACCACGTGCGAGCCGAGCACGGCCGGCGTGGCGTCCTGGACCTCGGCGGTCGTGACGTCGCCGGTCCGGTAGCCGGCCTTCTTGGCCAGCTCCAGGATGGTCGGCAGCGGCTTGCCGAACGCGTCGACCGAGATCGCGCCGTTGTAGGTCTTGGAGCCGGTGGCCCAGCCGGTGCCCGACGCCGCGGAGTCGGTCACGTAGTCCGGCTTGGTCGGGTCGCCCTTGGCCACCGCGTACGTGGTGTACGCGCCGGTGAGCGGGAACCTGTCCAGGTTCAGCCGGCCTGCCGCGCCCTTGGCGTAGTTGCGGGCGATGGTGATCTCCGAGTCGCCCATGCCGTCGCCGATGAACAGGATGACGTTGCGGGCTTTGCCTCCCTTGACGGCGTTGCGGACGTCCTGCGTCCGGTCGCCGCCCGCGAACGACGCGGTGTCGGCCTGCGCGAGCGCGACCGGCGCGGCGACCGCCACCGCCAGCCCGAGCACGCCCAGCGCCGCCCAGCGCCGTCTTCCGGTCAGCACACCCATGGGAAAACCTCCTAGCGCGGAACGCGAGATGACCGGCGCAGTACTTCACCCGGTCCTGTTGTCCCGCGGGCGGACAACCGTCGCGCGGGTGGCCATCGGGTGAACTCGGGGCAACCGGCGGCGCAAACGCCCCGAACCCGCGCAAAACGCACGGCCCGGAATCGCACGGTCGCGGCGGATGTCCGTATTCGCCCTGACCAGGCCCGTCGTCCGAACCGGCAGGCCGTGCGGTCCCGGGTGCCCGGGAGGTCCGCGCGGCCGGGATCGCGGGTGAACGGGCGGTGCCGTCGTCGGGTCATCCGGACCGCCGGTCATCCGGGCTCCGCCACCCGTTAGCGCGATCGGGTTGTCCGCGTCCAACGGGGTCCGGCGCGCGAACCCGGTCCGAACAATGGGCGGATCGAGGGGAGAGTGCATGCCGCGCAAGGAGACGCCCCTTGGCGTGGAGGACACCGCGCTGCTCCGGTTCGCGGGCGACCTGCGCCGGCTGCGGGACCGCGCGGGTCGGCCGCCCTACCGGGAACTCGGCCGGCGGGCGAACTACTCGGCGGCGGCGTTGTCCGACGCGGCGGGCGGGCGCAGGCTGCCCAGTCTCGCGGTGACGCTCGCCTACGTCCGGGCGTGCGGCGGCGACGTCCGCGAGTGGGACGCCCGGTGGCACGCGCTCGCGGCCGAGGAGGTGGCGGGCCCCGAGGACGACGGCACGCCGTACGCGGGTCTCGCGCCGTTCGGCGTGGAGGACGCCGAGCGGTTCTTCGGGCGCGAGCGGCTGACCGCGTCGATTCTGGCTCTGCTGCGGGAGAAGCGGTTCGTCGGCGTGTTCGGCGCGTCCGGCTCGGGCAAGTCGTCGGTGCTGCGCGCGGGCGTTGCGGCGCGGTCGCGGTACCCGGTGCTGGTCGTCACGCCCACCGCCGACCCGGTCGTGGAGTGCGCGATCGCGGTCGCCGACCGGGCGGGCACCTCACCGGTCGAGGTCAAGACCGACCTGCTGGCCGACCCGGCGAACCTGGGCCTGTGGCTGCGCCGGGCGCTCGGCGCGGAGGAGCACCTGCTGGTGGTGGACCAGTTCGAGGAGGCGTTCACGCTGTGCGCCGAGGACCGGCGGGTGTGGCTGGTCGCGGCACTGGTCGCGGCGGCGGGCTCGGCGGCCGGCCGGACCAGGGTGGTCATCGGGGTGCGGGCGGACTTCCTCGGCCACTGCGGCAGGCACCCCGGGTTGGTGGCGGCGCTGGAGTACGCGCAGGTGCTCGTCGGCCCGATGACGCCGGAGGAGTTGCGCCGCGCGATCACCGAACCCGCCGCGCGGGCCGGCGCGACCGTGGAGACGGCGTTGATCACCCGGCTCGTCGCGGACGTCGCGGGCGAGGCCGCGGCGCTGCCGCTGGTGTCGCACGCGCTCGCGGAGACGTGGCGGCACCGGCGGGGGATGACCGTGACGCTCGCGGGGTACGAGCAGGCGGGCGGGGTGACGCACGCGATCGCCCGCACCGCCGAGGCGGTGTACGCCGGGTTGACCGACGCCGGGCGGGTCGAGGCGCGCCGGCTGTTCCTGCGGCTGGTGGCGCCGGGCGAGGGGACCGAGGACACCAAGCGCCGCGCGCCGCGCCGCGAGCTCGAGGCGTCCGACGAGCTGCTGGAGCGGCTGGCCGCGGCCAGGCTCGTGGTGCTGGACCGGGATTCCGCGGAGTTGAGCCACGAGGCGCTGATCCGGTCGTGGCCGCGGTTGCGGGATTGGGTCGAGCACGACCGGGACGCGCTGCGGACGCACCGCGGGCTCGCCGAGGCGACCGACACCTGGGAGCGCGAGGGGCGCGACGCCGACGCGCTGTACCGGGGCCTGCGGTTGGAGCAGGCGTTGGACCTGCCCGACCTGACCGCGCGCGAACGCGACTTCCTGGCCGCCGGCGCCGCGGCCGAGGACGAGCGCCGCGCCTCCACGCTGCGTCGGGACCGCAGCCTGCGCCGGCTGGTGGCGCTGCTGGTCGCGGTGGCCGTGGTGCTGGCGGCGACGGTGGTGGTCGCGGTCTCCGCGCTGCGCACCGCGACCCGGGAGCGCAACGAGGCGTTGTCGCTGCGCGCGGCGGAGGGCGCCTTGGCGCAGGCGCAGGCGGGGTCGCCGTCCGCCGTCTGGTACGCGCTGGCCGCGTACCGGGTGGCGCCGACCGCGGAGGCCGCCGACGCGCTGCGGGTGGTGGCCGCGATGCGGGACTCGAAGACCGCGTTCCTGGGGAGCCTGGACGGCGGGGAGCGGGTGGTCGCGGTCGGCCCGAGCGGGCGCACGGTCGTCACGATGGGCGTGGAGGGCACGTACCGGCTGTGGGGCCTCGGTCCGGGCCGGGTGTGGCGGCTCGCCGTGCCGTGGTCCACCGCGCCGCCGCTGTTCAGCCCGGGCGAGACCTACGTCGTGGTGGTGCGCGCCGGCCGGTCGGAGCTGTGGCGGCTGCCCGTGCCGGGCCAGGTGCTCGTGCTGGCTCCCGGCGCGCTGGCGCAGGACGTGACCGACGGCGGGCTGGTGGCCGGCCTGGTCCGCGACCCGGACGCGGGCGGCGCGTCGATCGGCTCGGCCGCGCTGTGGTCGCCCGCCGGTGGCGCGACGCCGGTGGTGGCGCTGCCCGGCGGCACGGCGCGGTCGGTGGCGGTGCGGCGGGACGGGCGCGCGCTGGCCGTGCTGCGGCGCGAGACCCGCACGCTGCGGCTGGACGTCGAGCTGTGGGCCGTCGACGGCCGGGCGCACCTGGCCTCCGTGGCGATGAGCCTGTTCAGCGACGTGAGGGCGGAGTTCGCGCCGGACGGGCGGCGGCTGGTGCTCGCCGACGTGGCGGTGGACCGGGTGTTCCTGCTCGACACCGCCGACCCGACCTCGCCCGGCGCGTCGGTGGACCTGGACGACCTGACGGGCGCGGTCGACCTGATCCGGTTCGGCGCGACCGGCGACCGGCTGGTGGTGGGCCGACCGGGCCGGTTCGACCTGATGGCGATCACGCCGGAGCGCGGGTTGCGCGCGGAGGTGAGCCTGCGGAAGGTGCCGACGACGCTGGGCGGCGCGGGGTACCGGGAAGCGGACCGGGAGTTGGTGATGGTCGACGGCGCCGACGGGTTGTGGCGGTTCGACCTCGACGAGCGCCGGCTGATCGGCGAGCTGTGCGCGGAGCCGCAGGCCCGCGAGGTGGCGGCGAAGTGGTCGACGCTGTTCCCGGACCTGCCGGAGCGCGAGCTGTGCCCGGACGCGGACGTGCCGACGTGAGGCGCTCGACCCGGCCGCCGGACCGCGTGACCGGGTCAGCCGCGGCCCAGCGGGTCGAAGCGCCAGCGACCGTCGGCGTGCACGGCGGCGAAGACCCGGCGGGTTCCGGTGTCGTCGGCGACCAGCAGGTCGCCGTCCGGGGTGGCGAGGACGTGCCACGAGCCGGCGTGCGGTCCGGCGGCGAACTCGGCCAGGTAGGCGGCGACGTCCGCGGCCGCGCCGGTGACCGGTGGGCCGACCAGGGGCTCCAGTTCGGCGGCGTCGTGGTCGTTGAGCGCGCGCTCCAGCGCCGAGGCCAGCTCCTCGCGCGACGGCGCGCCCTCCGCCGGCTGGTTCAGCAGGGTCGCGGTCACCACGACCAGCCACGTGATCGCGCCGAGCAGCAGCGCGCCGCGGGCCAACCGCGAGCCGCGGTGCCGGTCCTCCACATCGTCCACCCGTCCACCTTCGCACGTGCGCGGCCCGTCGTGACCGACGAACTTTCCGTACAGGTAGGAGAGCTACATGTAGTGGTGTTACTCAGTGAATGCGCGGGCGTCGCGCGGAATGCCGAACACTCCACTTGCGACGGTCGCCGCACCGGCTGCTGCCTGCCCGTTAACCCGGCGGACATTCCCACACCACCGGGAATTCTTCCGGTCCGTCGGGCAGATCTCAGTCGGGCGTCGTCGCTTGACAAGCGCGCTCGCGGTCCCGAATCCTCCGCTCGTCCCCACGTTTTCCGCGTCCGGAAATCCTTGTCCACGAGGAAGGTTCCCCCGTGACCCACACCCGAGTCCTGCGGCTGGTCGGGATCGGCGCCACCGCGCTGGCGTTCGTCGCCGCCTGCGGCACGCCGCCCGCCAAGGAGAGCAGCGCCGCGGCAACGTCGGCCGCGTCCGCCAAGTCCGCCGCCGACTTCGGAGGTCTGGACAAGCTGGTCGAGGCCGCGAAGAAGGAGGGGAAGCTCAACGTCATCGCGCTTCCGCCGGACTGGGCCAACTACGGCGAGCTGATCAAGGCGTTCACGGCCAAGTACGGCATCCAGATCGACTCCGCGCAGCCCGACGGCTCGAGCCAGGACGAGATCAACGCCGCCAAGCAGCTCAAGGGCGGCGACCGCGCGCCGGACGTGTTCGACCTCGGCCTCACCGTGGCGATCGCGAGCAAGGACGTCTTCGCGCCCTACCAGGTGCAGAACTGGGGCGACATCCCCGCCGAGCTCAAGGAGTCCACCGGGCTCTACTACGGCGACTACGGCGGCTTCATGTCCATCGGCTACGACGCGGCCAAGGTGCCCGCGCCGACGTCGGTGAAGGACCTGCTCAAGCCCGAGTACCAGGGCAAGGTCGCGCTCAACGGCGACCCGACGCAGGCCGGCGCCGCGTTCTCCGGCGTCGTCATGGCCTCGCTGGGCAACGGCGGCTCGGCCGACGACATCGCGCCCGGCGTGGAGTTCTTCAAGCAGCTCAAGGCCGCCGGCAACTTCCTGCCGGTCGACCCGACGCCCGCGACGATCGAGTCCGGCCAGACGCCCGTCGTGATCGACTGGGACTACACCAACGCCGCGCAGACCGAGAAGCTCAAGGGCAAGGCGGACTGGAAGGTCGTCGTGCCCAAGGAGGCGCAGGTCGGCGCGTACTACAACCAGGCCGTGAACAAGGACGCCCCGCACCCGGCCGCAGCCCGGTTGTGGCAGGAGTTCCTGTACTCCGACGAGGGCCAGAACCTCTACCTCAAGGGCCTGTCCCGCCCCGTGCGGCTGGACGCGCTGACCAAGTCCGGCAAGGTCGACACCGCCGCGGCGGCCAAGCTGCCCAAGACCGACGGCAAGCAGGTCTTCCTGACCCAGGAGCAGTCCGACAAGGCCAAGCAGACCCTGTCGTCCACCTGGGCGCAGGCGGTGGGCTGACCGGTGGTCGCACCCGTGACCACCGCGACCGGGGGCGGCACGTCCGCCCCCGGTCGCGGGCCGGTGCGCCGACCCTGGCTCGCCTGGCTGGTGGTCGTGCCCTTCTTCGCCTACGTCGGCACGTTCCTGATCTACCCGACGGTGCTGGTGCTGGCGGGCGCGTTCCAGGACGCCGACGGCGGGTTCACCCTGGCGAACCTGGCCGATCTGACCAAGGGCGTGTACCTCCAGGCGTTCCTGCGCAGCGTCGAGCTGTCCGCGCTGACCGCGGCGGTGGGCGCGGTGTTCGGGGCGCTGCTGTCGTGGGCGGTCGTGTCCGGCAAGCCGGACGGCGCGGTCCGCCGGGTGGTCGTGGCCGCCTCCGGCGTGCTGGCCCAGTTCGGCGGCGTGCCGCTGGCGTTCGCCTTCCTCGCCACGATCGGCTTCCAGGGCTTCGTGACCCGGTTCCTGAAGGACTCGTTCGGCGTCGACCTGTTCGCCACCGGCGCCTGGCTGTTCGAGCTGCCCGGGTTGACGCTGGTGTACACGTTCTTCCAGATCCCGTTGATGGTCATCGTGTTCCTGCCCGCGCTGGACGGTCTCCGTCCACAGTGGAGGGAAGCGGTCGGCAGCCTCGGCGGCTCGGCGTGGACCTACTGGCGGCACGTCGCCGGCCCGATCCTGTTCCCGGCGTTCCTCGGCTCGCTGCTCCTGCTGTTCGCCAACGCCTTCTCCGCCTACGCCACGGCCGCCGCGCTCGTCTCGCAGGGCAGCCCGATCGTGCCGTTGCAGATCCGGGGCTTCCTGACCGGCGAGGTCGTGCTGGGCCAGGAGAACCTGGGCAAGGCGCTGGGCCTGGGCATGGTCGTGGTGGTCGCCGTCGCGATGGGTCTGTACGCGCTGCTGCAACGGAGGTTCGCCCGATGGCAGTGACCCGCTCCCGGGCGCTCCGGGTGGTCGTGCTGCTGGTGCTGGGCGCGTACTTCGCGCTGCCGCTGGTCGCGATGGCCGAGTTCTCCACGCGCGGCGCGAACGGCGAGCGCGGCCTGACCTCGTGGACCGGCATCGTCGACGACCCGCAGCTGCTCGACGCGATGCTGGCGTCGGTCGAGCTGGCCGTGCTCAGCTCGGTGCTGGTGCTCGTGCTGCTGGTGCCGACCATGACGTGGATCCGGTTGCGGCTGCCCGCGTTGCGCCGGCTGGTGGAGTTCCTGTGCCTGCTGCCGATCGCGATCCCGGCGATCGTGCTGGTGGTCGGCATGGCGCCGCTGTACGCGTGGGTGAACTACTTCCTCGGCGACTCGCCGTTGACGCTCGCGTTCGCCTACGCGGTGCTGGTGCTTCCGTTCGCCTACCGGGCGATCGACGCCGGGTTGGCCGCGATCGACCTGAAGACGTTGGCGGAGGCCGCGCGCGGGCTCGGCGCGTCGTGGGGCGTGGTGCTGCTGCGGATCGTGGTGCCGAACATCCGCACCGCGCTGCTGGGCGCGTCGCTGCTGTCGGTCGCGCTGGTGCTGGGCGAGTTCACCATCGCGTCGCTGCTGAACTTCGACACCCTCCAGGTGCGGGTCAACCTGCTGGGCAAGAGGGACGCCGGCGTGTCGATCGCGGTGTCGTTGCTGTGCCTGCTGTTCGCGTTCGCGCTGCTGTTCCTGCTCTCGCACGTCGGCGGGCGGCGTCGTGGTTCCGTAGTCGAGGAAGGCTGAGATGGGTTACCTGGAGTTGCACGGGCTGCGCAAGTCGTTCGGCGGGCAGCCCGCGCTCGACGGCCTCGACCTCGACCTGGCCGAGGGCGAGCTGGTCAGCCTGCTCGGACCCAGCGGCTGCGGCAAGACGACCGCGCTGCGCATCGTGGCGGGCTTCGAGACCGCCGACACCGGCACGGTCCGGGTGGGCGGCAAGGACGTCACCGGGGTGCCCGCGAACAAGCGGGACATGGGCATGGTGTTCCAGGCCTACAGCCTGTTCCCGAACATGACGGCGGCGCAGAACATCGCGTTCGGGCTGAAGCTGCGCAAGGCGCCGTCGCCCGCGACCCGGGTCGCCGAGCTGCTGGACCTGGTCGGGCTCGGGCACCTCGGCAAGCGCTACCCGCACCAGCTCTCCGGCGGTCAGCAGCAGCGGATCGCGTTGGCCCGGGCGCTGGCGATCCAGCCGCGGGTGCTGCTGCTGGACGAGCCGCTGTCCGCGCTGGACGCGAAGGTCCGGGTCGCGCTGCGGGACGAGATCCGCCGCATCCAGACCGAGCTCGGCATGACCACGTTGTTCGTCACACACGACCAGGAGGAGGCGCTGGCCGTCTCCGACCGCGTCGGCGTGATGTCGCAGGGCAGGCTGGAGCAGCTGGCCACGCCGGCCGTGGTCTACCGCGAGCCCGCGTCGGCGTTCGTGGCGCAGTTCGTCGGCGTCACCAACGCGGTGTTCGGCACGGCCGAGCCGGGCGCGGTGCGGCTGGGCGGGTACCGGCTGGCGACCGAGGCCGCCGAGGGGATCGCGGCGGGCGTGGCGGTGAAGGTGATCGTGCGGCCCGAGGACATCGGCATCGCCCAGCACAGCGGCCAGGACAACGGGGCGCTGGTCGGCAGCGTGCTGACGCAGAGCTTCCTCGGCCCGGTCACCCGGCTGTCCGTGCGGTTGGACGGCGGCGACCAGGTCGTGCGGGTGGACCAGCCGTCGTCGCGGGCCTCGGCGTTCCCGGCCGGCACCGCCGTGGCGCTGGACCTGGCCGCGGCGCGGCTGCTCGTCGTGGAGGCGTGATTCGCGCAAGGCCCGCGCGGCGGTCATGATCCCCGCATGACGTGGTACCGACCGATGGCCGCCCGGCGCACCGACGAGGAGCACCGGGTCGCGACGCCGCTGGAGCTGCTGTTCGACCTGTGCTTCGTGGTGGCGGTGGCCTCCGCCGCGGCGAAGCTGCACCACTCGCTGGCGGAGGACCACGTCGGGCACGGGCTGCTCGGGTACCTGTCGGTGTTCTTCGCGATCTGGTGGGCGTGGTTGCAGTTCACCTGGTTCGCGTCGGCCTACGACACCGACGACGTGCCGTACCGGATCACCACGCTGGTGCAGATCGCCGGCGTGCTGGTGGTCGCGGCCGGCGTGCCGCGGGCGTTCGACAGCGCGGACTTCCGGGTGATCACCGCCGGGTACGTGGTGATGCGCCTCGCGATGGTGGCCCAGTGGCTGCGCGCCGCCCGGTCCGATCCCGCGCACCGGGCCTGCGCGCACCGCTACGCGCTCGGCATCACGCTCGTGCAGCTCGGCTGGCTGGCCCGGTTGTGGTTGCCGGACAACCTGTTCCTGGCCGGGTTCCTGGTGCTGGTGGTCGCGGAGCTGGCCGTGCCGTGGTGGGCGGAGCGCGCGGGGACCACGTCGTGGCACCCGCACCACATCGCCGAGCGGTACGGCCTGTTCACCCTGATCGTGCTGGGGGAGTCGATCCTGGCCGCCACCAACGCGATCCGGTCCGGCCTGGACGCGGGCCACGCGGGGTCGCTGATCGGCCTCGCGGTGGCGGGCCTGGTGATCGTGTTCTCGGTGTGGTGGCTGTACTTCGACCACCCGGCCCAGGACCTGCTGACCGCGCAGCGCTTCGCGTTGGCCTGGGGCTACGGCCACTTCTTCGTGTTCGCCTCGGTGGCCGCGCTGGGCGCGGGCCTGGAGGTGGCGGTGGACCACGAACTGCACGAGGCCCCCGTGTCCGCGGTCGGCGCGGGTCTGGCGACGACCGTGCCGGTGGCGGTGTTCCTGCTGGTGGTGTGGTGGTTGCAGGTCCGACCGGCGCGCCGCGACCAGGCCCACTACGCGTTCCCGGCCGCGGCCCTGCTGGTCCTGCTCGGCTCGTTCGCCCCCGCGCCGGTGCCCGTGACGGCGGTGGTGCTGGCCGCTCTGGTCGCGGTCGTGCTGACCTACCGGCGCGCCGGCACCCACTCGGTGGGCGACGAGGTGTGACGGGCGGCCCGCCCACGCGGGCCGCCCCTTTCCTCACTCGGTCACGGGTACAGGCCGGGGGAGACGTTCCACCAGATGAAGCCGGCCGGCGCGGAGCACGAGTACTGCCACACCTTCTTCTTGTACTCCGGCCGGGGCGCGCCCAGGCACAGGTTGCTGTGGTAGGCCTTGAGGTTCAGCGAGACGGCGTCCCACGTCCACTGCTGGTTCGGCACGTCGATGCAGGTGTACTGCTGCACCGCGGCGCCGTCGGCGGTGCTGGTGTCGCGCACGTCCAGGCACTTGCCGCTGGCCACGTTGCGCAGCTGACCCCAGCCCGCGACCCGGCCCGGGAGGAAGGTCCACTTCTGGTTGTCGTCGTCGTTGAGCTTGCAGTAGTAGATCTCGACCTGCTGCTTGTTGTCCGTCGTGCCGCGCGGCACGTCCAGGCACTGGTCGTTCGCCCCGCCGATCAGGGTGATCTTGACCGGCACCCCCGCGGACGCGGGCGCGGCGACGGCGGTGGCGAGGGCGAAGAGGGCGAAGACGGCCGTCAGCAGCGCGGACAACCTTCTGCGGAATCGTGGCAAGACTGTGAACTCCTCGCGGGAGGGGGACTTCCCTGGTGCCGCGGTGGGATCACCCCGGCGACCGAGGGGTAGCACTCCCCACCGCGAATCACCTCCCGCCCGGACGGACTCCCGTTCGGCATCCCGACCGCCGGTCCCTCGCCTGGTCGCGTCCGATCGGGGCGTTGTGCCCGGTTCGGCCCTGGCTGCCCTGCCCCGAACGGGCGGAATCCCTTTGGCAGAAGGGAGTTCCGCGCCGGAGGCCCCGCGGGAGCGGCCGACTGGTCCGCGTGCAGCAGGACGGCCTGGTCCGCCCGGAGGGACGGGCGGACCGCGTGAACGGTCCGCCCGTCGTCAGGTCACCGGCGCACGATCTCGCGGTAGTGGCCCTGGGTCTGCACGTTCAGCTCGCCCACCCGGGTGAACTTCGCCGAGGCCGTCCGCGGGTCGCGGATGTCCAGGACGTCGAAGCCCTTCGCGATGTCGGACGAGTAGATGTAGCCGTTGTAGTAGTACGTCGACCACGCACCGCCGCCCTTGCCGTCCGGCAGCGGGCCGCGTTCGAACCAGCCGATCTCCCGGGGGTTGCGGGAGTCGGTGAAGTCCCACACCGAGATACCGCCCTGGTACCAGGCCTGGACCATGATGTCCTTGCCCTGCACCGGGATCAGCGAGCCGTTGTGCGCGACGCAGTTCTCCGTGTCGGCCTGGAGCCGGGAGATCTTGTAGTACGAGCGGAACTCGAGCTTGCGCGCGTCGCCGCGGCCGGTGATGTCGTAGATGCCGTCCGCGCCGCGGGTCTTCGGGATCGTCGCGTTGCACGTCGCCGCGCCGCCGCCGCCCAGCTCGTCGGTGAAGACGACCTTGGTGCCGGTGTTGTTGAACGTGGCCGAGTGCCAGAACGCGAAGTTCACGTCGTCCTGCACGCGGTTGATCTCGCGCGGGTTCTCCCGGTCGGAGATGTCCCACAGCACGCCGTCACCCATGCACGCGCCCGCCGCGAGGTCCTTCGACGGGTACACGGTGATGTCGTGGCAGCCCGAGGTCGTGGTCACGTAACCGGTCGGCACGGTGCCGGGCCGGCCGGGGTTGCCGCCGTCCGGGAACACGACCTTCTCCTTGAGCAGCGCGGCCTTCTCCGGGTGCTTGATCGGCACCTTCACGATGGAGATGAGGTCGTGCGGCGGCTGGCAGTCCGGGAACGTCGCGCTGGGCGAGTAGGACGAGACGTACAGGTAGACGTCCTTGCCCCGCTTGTCCGGCACGAGCGTGTGGGTGTGCGAGCCGCAGCTGGTCTCGACCGCCGCGACGTACTTCGGGTTGCGCTTGTCGCTGATGTCGAAGACCTTGATGCCCTCCCAGGCCTCCTTGTTCGTCGCCGGCAGCGGGGTGCTCGCGCACGAGTTGTCGCTGCGGGACGAGTCGGTGGACAGGAACAGCAGGTCCCCGCGCACCGAGATGTCGTTCTGCGAACCGGGGCACAGGACCGTGGCAGCGATCTTGGGCTTCCTCGGGTCGCGGATGTCGTAGACCACGAAGCCGTCGTAGTTGCCGTCGAACGCGTAGCCGTCCTGGAAGGCCAGGTCCGACCACGTCGAGGCGGCGGTGAACGGCGCCGGCTTGGGCAGGTTCGCCAGGTGCTTCACGTTGCGGCTGTTGCGGATCTCGTCGACGCCGGGGATGCCGGTCGCCGGCTGTTCCTGTGCGGACAGCTGCGCCTCGCTCAACCCCGCCGTGTCGTCGGGCGCGGCGCCGGCCGGTGGCCCCCAGACCACCGCGGACAGTGCCATCGTGCACGCGCCCAGCACCGCGAGCGACGCTCTGCGCCGCCGTCGGGAATGTTCCACTTCAGGTTCCCCTTCCAACCTGGTGCAGGAAGCGCAGTATGTCCGTTGCCGCGGTGAGGTGCCGGCGTCGTTCGTCGGGAAACCCGCAGTCGTCCACCCGGTGGACGCGTCCGTCCGGCGTGTTAAGGGGCCGGTTTCCCTTGACGGGCAGCGGTACGTTGTCGTCGGCAGTGGACGAAGGGGGCGTGGGGATGCGGGTCGCGCTGGTGGTGTTCGCGGTGGCCGTGCTCGGGGTGCTCGCCGGGTGCACGGGTGCGCCCGCGCCGGACGCGCTACCGGTCATCGTGCCGGGCGGGCCGGGTGAAGCCGCGCGGACGCTGGACCCCGGTGACGTCGGCACCGACCGCTGGGTCGCGCCGAGCGAGGCCGACCTGGTCTACGTGGCCTCGATGATCGTGCACCACCGGCAGGCGCTCGACATGTCCGCGCTGGCGCCCACGCGTGCCTCCGACGAGACGGTGAAGGGCCTGGCGGCGCGGATCCACGACACCCAGGGGCCCGAGATCGGGGCCATGGAGCAGTGGCAGCGCCAGTTCGCGGAGAACGCGCCCGCGCACGGCCACAACGGGAAGCTGCCGGACGCCGACCACGGGTCCATGCCCGGCATGGCCTCCGCCGAGGAGATGACCGCGCTGGCCGCCGCGTCGGGCGCCGACTTCGACCGGCGGTTCGTGCGGTTGATGATCGCCCACCACGAGGGCGCGCTCACGATGGCGGTGGACCTGCTGTCGAAGGGGACCGACGTCCGGGTCGAGGAGATGGCGAACGACGTGGTCGCGTCGCAGTCCGACGAGATCGCCCGGCTGAAGGCCATCAGGCTTCCCTGAGCACCAGGTCCTCGCTGGGCCGGAACGTCTCGACGGCGTTGCCCGTGACGTGGCGCGCCATGCCGACGTGCAGCTTGTGCGCCTCGCGGAACGAGTCCGACTTCAGCCACGCGGTGAAGTCCTCCTCGGTGTCGAACTCGTTGATCGACACGTAGGGCTGGTCCGGCCGGGTCGGCCGCAGCAGCCTGCTGCGCCGCAACCCCGGCACGCCGGGCAGGAACGCCCGCATGGTGCCCCGGAAGTGCTCCTCGAACTCCTCGGCCCGCTCGACGGGCACGAACAGGCGGTTGGTCGCCACGAACATCCCGGCACCTCCGTTTTTCCGACGCTGTGTAGGGAAGTATTCCGACGCGCCGTAGGCAACGCAAGTGGCTACCATGTGCCAGGTGCCCAGGATCACCGCCGACACCCTCGCGCAGCACCGGGAGAACCGGTTGCGCGCGCTGCTGGACGCGGGCCGGGAGATCGTGGCGGAGGAGGGCGCGGACGCCCTGACGCTCGCCGCGCTCGCCCGCCGGGTGGGCCTGTCCAGGCCGTCCCTGTACGAGTACTTCCGCTCACGTGAGGAGCTGGTCGCCGCGATCGTCGGTGACGAGCTGCCCCAGTGGGCGCGGAAGCTGGCCGACGCGGTGCACGCGGCCGAGGGCGTGCCGGCCAAGGTCGAGGCGTTCCTGCGCACCGAGTTGGCGATCATCGCCGACGGCAGCCACGGCGCGGTGGTGGCGTTGTCCGCGCACGCGCTGCCGGAGTCGGCGCGCGAGCAGATCCGGGCCGAGCACGAGAAGCTGCTGGCGCCGTTGGCGGCCGTGCTGATCGAGGCCCGCGTGCCGCAGCCGGGGTTGCGGGCGTTGCTGATCCACGGGTCGGTCGAGGCGGCGGCGCGCACCCTGCGGCCGGGCGACCCGGCGCAGTACGAGGCGGTCGTGGCGGCGTTGCTCGACCAGGTGCTGCACGGGCTGGGCGCGCGCCCGGCCTGAGCCTCGTCAGGTTCCGAGTCCCGGTTCTGGGCCTCGCCGGGTCTCGAGCCCGGTCCGAGTCGCGTAGGCCCCTGTGGTGCGGCCGAAGCGGGTCCGAAGCTTTCGGCGGCTACCTTGCTTGGCAAGGTAGCATGCGTGGCATGGTCACGGACGGGCGAAGTCCGCTCGCGCAGATGCGCAAGGGGCTCGCCGAGTACTGCGTGCTCGCCCTGCTGGGCGGGCGCGAGCGGTACGGCGTGGAGCTGGTCGAGGTGCTGTCCCGGCACGGGCTGATCGCCGGCGAGGGCACGATCTACCCGCTCCTGTCGCGGTTGCGGCGGCAGGGGCTGGTGGTGACGACGTGGCGGGAGAGCGAGGTCGGGCCGCCGCGCCGGTACTACGCCCTGAGCGCGGACGGCGTCGTGGCGACCGAGCGCTTCGCGCGGGACTGGGCCGCGCTGAGCGAGTCCGTGCGGAAGATCATCGCGGGGGAAGGCGAACCAGGATGAGCAAGTCGACCGTCGACCACCCGCTGGTGGTCGGGTACCTCGACCGGTTGGAGCACGCGGCGGCCGCACTGCCTGCGCACCGCCGGGCGGAACTGCTGGAGGAGATCCGCGCGCACGTGGAGCTGTCGTTACCGGGCACGCCGTCCGAGGCCGACGTCCGCACCCTGCTGGACCGGGTGGGCGACCCGACCGAGATCGTCGCCGCGGAGTGGGACGCCACGCCACCCACCGCCCCGGGCTCGGGAGTCACTGCGCCGGGTTCCACCGGGCTGCCCGGCATCGCGCCGGGTGCCGCGGAGGAGTACGCCGCCGTGCCGGGTTCCGGCGGGGAGCACGCCGCCGCGCCGGGTTCGCCGGAGGGACGTGCCGTCGCGTCGGGTCTCAGCGGTGAGCGCGCTGGCGTGCCAGGTTCCCCGGAGGGGCGTGCCGTCGCGTCGGATCCCGGCGGGGAGCACTCGGTCGGGCCGGGTTCCGCCCGGGAGCGTGCCGGCGCGTCCGGTCCCGATGGCGAGCGTGCCGCCGCCTCGAGGCATGTCGAGCGGGAATCGTTGCGGCGCAAGGACATCGTGGGCCTGTTGCTGTTGCTCGCCGGTGGCGCGGTGGTGCCGCCCGTCGGGTACCTCCTCGGCACGGCGCTGGTCGGGTTCTCCCGTCGGTGGGCGGTTCCGGCGCGCGTGGTGCTCGTCGGGTTGCCGTGCGCGGCGGCGTTGCGGGTCGTGGCCGAGTGGGTTCGCGACGGGCACTGGTACTCGGTCGCCGACCTGGTGGTCGACCCGCGCGGCGCGCTGCACGACTTCGCGAACCTCGGCGCGCTCGCCCTGCCGTACACGAGCGTCCAGGTCGCGCTGCTCCTGCTGGTCCGGTACGTCGGTCGGGGTCGTTGAAGCAGCGAACAAGGGGATTGTTGAACAATTCCCGCCCGAGGTGGAGCAGCGGTCAACCGATCGGTTGACCCGGGGTGTGGCGGGCTGAGCGATTCCGCGGCGCGGCGGCCCGACCAGGCTTGGGGCATGGCGATCATCGAGGTGACCGACCTCGTCAAGAGGTACGGGCGGACGGTCGCGGTGGACGGGGTGTCGTTCACCGTGGACGAGGGGGAGATCTTCGGCGTCCTCGGGCCCAACGGCGCCGGGAAGACCACGACCGTCGAGTGCGTCGAGGGGCTGCGCTCGCCGGACGGCGGCACCATCCGGGTGGCCGGGTTCGACCCGCGCGCCGACCGGGCCCGGGTCCGCGAGGTGCTCGGCGCGCAACTCCAGCAGAGCGAACTGCCCGACCGCATCCGGGTCGGCGAGGCGCTGGACCTGTACGCCTCGTTCTACCCCGACCCGGCGGACTGGCGGGACCTGCTGGACGTGCTCGGCCTCGGCAAGCACGTCCGCGCCGAGTACCGCACGCTCTCCGGCGGTCAGAAGCAGCGGGTGTCCATCGCGCTCGCGCTCGTCGGCAAACCCCGGATCGCGGTCCTGGACGAGTTGACCACCGGGCTCGACCCGCAGGCCAGGCGCGACACCTGGAGCCTCGTGGAGCAGGTGCGCGACTCCGGCGTCACGGTCGTCCTCGTCACGCACTTCATGGAGGAGGCCGAACGGCTCTGCGACCGGCTCGCGGTGATCGACGCCGGCCGGGTGGTCGCCATCGACACCCCGGCGGGCCTGGTGGAGAAGAACTCCGCGGGCCAACGGGTCCGGTTCCGGCCGACCTCGGAGCTGGACCCGGAACTGCTGCGGGTGCTGCCCGAGGTGACCGGCGTCGAGCGGCACGGGCCGCAGTTCGTGGTGTCGGGCACCGGGAACCTGCTGCACGCCGTCACGTCCGTGTTGGCGCGCAACCAGATCACCGCGGCCGAACTCCGCGTCGAGCAGGGCGACCTGGACGACGCGTTCCTCCACCTCACCGGCAAAGCCCTTTCGGAGTGACCGGCATGAACAAGATCATCCGCATCGAGTGGAAGCTGTTCCTGCGCGAGCCCGCCATGGTCGGGTTCGCGATCCTCTTCCCGACCGTCCTGCTGCTGGTGCTCGGCGCCGTGCCGGCACTGCGCACCCCGGACCCCCAGTTCGGCGGCGCCCGGTTCATCGACTCCTACGTGTCCACCCTGGTCGTCATCACGCTCGCCTTCCTGGGCCTGAACAAGCTGCCCGGCACCGTCGCGACCTACCGCGAGAAGGGCGTGCTGCGCCGGTTCTCCACCACGCCGGTGCACCCGGCCCGTCTGCTGGTCGCCCAGATCGTGGTCAACCTGGTGGCCGGCGTGCTCTCGGTCGTGCTGCTCCTGGTGGTGTGCAAGGCGGTGTTCGACATCGACCTCCCGCACGCGCCGCTGGGCTTCGTCGCGGCGTTCGTGCTCGGGCTGCTCTCGTTGTCCGCCCTGGGACTCCTGGTCGCCGCGTGGGCGCCCAACGCCCGGGCGGCGGGCGGCTGGGCCACCGTCGTGTTCATGCTCGTCATGTTCTTCGGCGGCGCCTACCTGCCCCGGTTCCTGCTGCCCGCGCCGCTGGTCCGGATCGGCGAGTACCTGCCGCCGGGCGTCGGCGCGTTGCAGGACGCCTGGCTCGGCACCGCGCCGAGCCCCGTCCACCTCGCGGTGATGGCCCTGATCGCGCTGGCGGCGGGTACCGTCGCGGCGAAGTCGTTCCGCTGGGAGTAGGCAGGTGTGGGCGTGACGGACGAACTCGACCGCTGGGAGCGGAGACTGGGCTCGGTCGCCCAGGTCGTGCCGTACTTCGCGCTCGTGCTCTCGACGGTGATGTACTGGCTGATCGCGCCGCACCCGCGCGCGGACCTGCTGGCCGTGGCGGGCGCGACCGTCCTGTGGATGCTGTGGTTCCGCACGCTGCACCCGGGTTGGGTGTCGCGCCGCGGGCTGATGCTGGTGTTCTTCGCCGGGATCCTGCTCTCCTACGGCTACCTCGGCCTCAGCGACGCGATGTTCGGCTTCTTCTCGTTCGCCGGCTACGTCTACGCGGTCGACGTGCTCCGGGGCCGGCTCAAGTTCGTCGGCGTGGTGGTCAACGCGGTGCTCGCGGCCACCTCGTTGTACGGGGGCCTGCCGCCGTTCGACCAACCCGTGCCGCTGCTGATCTACGCGGTGATCGTGCTGTTCATCGTCACGCTCGCCGGGACGTTCACCTTCCTCGGCCACGTCACGGAGGCACAGTCCCAGCGGCGCAAGGAGATGGTGGCCGAACTCGCGACCATGGTCGAGGAGAACGCCGGGTTGCACGCCCAACTGCTGATCCAGGCCAGGGAGGCGGGCGTGCTGGACGAGCGGCAGCGGTTGGCCCGGGAGATCCACGACACCCTGGCGCAGGGCTTCACCGGCATCATCACCCAGCTCCAGGCCGTCGACGCGCCGGACCGCCACGTCGACACCGCGGTGCGCCTGGCCCGGGAGAACCTGGCCGAGGCACGCCGTTCGGTGCACGCCCTGAGCCCACCCGCGCTGGAGGACGCGAACCTGCCGGACGCGCTGGACGAGGTGGTCGCGGGCTGGATCGACCAGACCGGCGTGCCCGTCACCGTGTCCTGCACCGGCGTGCCGCGGCCGCTGCACCCCGAGGTCGAGGTGACGCTGCTGCGCGCCGCGCAGGAGGCGCTCGCCAACGTGGCCAAGCACGCCGCCGCCCACCGGGTCGGGTTGACGTTGTCCTACATGGAGGACGTGGTGACGCTGGACGTGCGCGACGACGGCACGGGCTTCGACCCCGACGCGCGCACCGCCGGCTTCGGCCTGGTCGGCATGCGGCAACGGGTGGCGCGGCTGGCCGGCGCGCTGGTGGTGGAGTCCGAACCGGGCGCCGGCACGGCGGTGTCCGCGTCGGTGCCCGCGATCCCGGCGGAGGCGGCCTCGTGATCCGGGTGGTGATCGTGGACGACCACCCCGTGGTGCGGGACGGGTTGCGCGGCATGCTCGCCGCGGCGGGCGACCTGGAGGTGGTCGGCGAGGCGGCGGACGGCGCGGAGGCGGTCGCCGTGGTCGCCGCGACCCGGCCGGACGTCGTGCTGATGGACCTGCGGATGCCCGGCGTGGACGGTGTCACGGCCATCGGGCGGCTGCGCGACGACCCGGCGAAGGTGTTGGTGCTGACCACTTACGACACCGACAGCGACGTGCTGCCCGCGATCAAGGCCGGCGCGACGGGCTACCTGCTCAAGGACACCCCGCGCGAGGAGCTGTTCCGCGCGGTCCGGTCGGCGGCCAGGGGCGAGGCGGTGCTGTCGCCGTCGGTCGCGACCCGCCTGGTGGGTCAGGTCCGCACCCCGGCGGCGGAACCGCTGAGCGACCGGGAGATCGAGGTGCTGGGCCTGATCGCGCGCGGCTGCACCAACCGCGAGGCCGCCGTGAGGCTGTTCATCAGCGAGGCCACGGTCAAAACCCACCTCGTGCACGTCTACGCCAAACTCGGCGTCAAGGACCGCGCGGCGGCGGTGGCCGTCGCCTACGAACGCGGTCTGCTCGGCGCATAACGCGGGTGCGCCCCACCGCCCGCGGCCGGCATGCTCCGGACTCCTCGACACAGGGAGGAATCCGGCGTGAAGGCTCCACTGGACGCACCCGTCCGCTCGCTCGGCGTCGAGGAGTTGCCCGACTGCCTCGACCTGGCCGCGGATCGCGGGTGGCAGGCCGAGGAGCACAAGTGGCGGCTGCTGTTCGGGATCGGCGAGGTGCACGGGGTGTCCGCGCCGGACGGCGGGTTGGCGGGCGCGGTCGTCACGACGCGGTACGGCCGCGAGGTCACCGCGATCGGCATGATGCTGGTGGCCGGGAGGTTCGCCCGTCAGGGCCTCGGTCTGCGGTTGATCACCCACGCGCTGGAGCACGCCGGCACCGCGAGCGCGCACCTGACGGCCACCGACGGTGGTCGGCCGCTGTACGAGCGGGTCGGGTTCCGGACGATCGGCGCGTGCACCCAGTACGTCGGAGGGTTCCGGCCCGCGCTCGTCCCGCCGCGGTCCCGGCCGGCGACGTCGGCCGACCTCCCGGCGATCCGGGCGCTGGACGCGGAGGCGTTCGGGGCGGCCCGGACGGCCCTGCTGGACCGGTTGCCGTCGTTCGGAAGTCAGTTGCGGGTGGTCGACGGCCCGGACGGGATCACCGGTTACGGCGGCGCGTGGCGCAACGTCGACAACACCGTCCTGGGCCCGGTGATCGCCGCCGACGACGACACCGCGGTCGCCCTGCTCACCGACCTCGGCCTGGCCGCGGCCGGACCGGTCCGGCTCGACCTCGAGCACCGGCGGCCCGCGCTGCTCGCCTGGGCCGCCGGGTGCGGGCTGCGACCCGGTGACACCACCGCGGTCATGCTCCGCGGCGAACCCCTGCCCGGTGACCGGGAACGCCTGTACACCCCGGTGATGGTCGCCCTGGGCTGAGCGGCTAGTAGTCGACGCGGTCGGCGCGCGCGGTCCACGCCTCGAACGGCGCGGTGTCCTCGGTGGTGCCGATCCGGTCGACGGGCATGGACCAGCGCTCGCGCGGTGTCGCGAACAGGTCGTAGAACTCGCGGTCGTCGAAGCCCGCCTTCGCCGCGTCGTGCCGGTCCGCCGCGTACACCACGCGGTCCACCCGCGCCCACAGCGCGGCCGACAGGCACAGCGGGCAGGGTTCGCAGGACGACACCAGGACGCAACCGTGCAGCCGGAAGTCCCCGATCGCCCGGCACGCCGCGCGGATCGCCACCACCTCGGCGTGCGCGGTCGGGTCCAGCGACGGGGTGACCTGGTTGGTGCCGGTGGCGATCACCTCGCCGGCGCGCACCACGACCGCGCCGAACGGTCCGCCGCCCTCGGCCACGTTGGCCGTGGCGAGCGCGATCGCGTCGAGCAGGAAACGGGCCTCGGGTGAGGTGGTCACGGGTTCTCCTCAGGTGCCGGTGAGGTGCTCGGGGCGCACGGGCACCCTGGTCAGCGCGAGCCCGGTCGCCGCGCGGATCGCCGCGACGACGGCCGGTGTGGACGAGATGGTCGGCGGTTCGCCGACACCGCGCACACCGTACGGCGCGTGCGGGTCGGCCAGTTCCAGCACGTCCACCGCCATCGGCGGCATGTCGAGCACGGTCGGGATCAGGTAGTCGGTGAACGACGGGTTGCGCACCTTCCCGTCCGCGGTGCGGATCTCCTCCATCACCGCGAGCCCGAGCCCCTGCGCCGAGCCGCCGTGGATCTGGCCCAACACCGCGTCCGGGTTCAGCGCCCGGCCGACGTCCTGCGCGCAGTCCAGCGCGACCACCTTCACCAGCCCCAGTTCCACGTCGACGTCGACCACCGCGCGGTGCGCCGCGAACCCGTACTGCACGTGCGCCCGACCCTGCCCGGTCACCGGGTCCAGCGGCTCGGTGGCCCGGTGCCGCCACTCGACGGTTTCCTCCACCACCCGCGACCCCGGCGCCTCGCCGCCCAGCCGGGCCCGCACCGCCTCGCACGCCGCCTTCACCGCGCCGCCGGTCACGTAGGTCTGCCGGGACGCCGAGGTGGACCCGCCGTTGCCGACCGCGGTGTCCATCGGCAGCACGGTCACCCGCTCGACGCCCAATTCGGTCCGCACGATCTGCTGTAGCACGGTCACCAGCCCCTGCCCGACCTCGCACGCCGCCGTGTGCACCGACGCGACCGGCTCGCCGCCGACCTCCTCCAACCGGACCCGCGCGGTCGAGAAGTCGTCGTACCCCTCGGAGAAGCAGACGTTCTTGATCCCCACCGCGTACCCGACGCCGCGCACCACACCCTCGCCGTGCGTCGTGTTCGACACGCCACCGGGCAGGTCGCGCAGGTCGAGCCCGGCGCGCGCGGGCGGCAACGGCCGGTCCCGCACCAGTTCCAGCAACCGGGCCACCGGCGCGGCCGAGTCGACCAGTTGGCCGGTCGGCATCCGCGAGCCCTCGGCCATCGCGTTGCGCAGCCGCACCTCCACCGGGTCCAGGCCCAGCGCCGCGGCCAGTTTGTCCATTTGGGACTCGTAGCCGAACGCCGCCTGCACCGCGCCGAAACCGCGCATCGCGCCGCACGGCGGGTTGTTCGTGTACACGCCCCGCGCGTCCACCACCACGTTCGGCACGTCGTACGGCCCGACGCCGAGCGTGGCCGCGTTCGCCACCACCGCCGACGTGCTCGACGCGTACGCGCCGCCGTCGAGGACGACGTCCGCCTTGACGTACACCAGCTTCCCGCTCCGGTCCGCGCCGTGCTCGTAGCGCAGCACCGCCGGGTGCCGGTGCACGTGGCCGTAGAACGACTCCTCGCGGTTGTAGACCATCTTGACCGGCTTGCCGGTGTGCCGGGCGAGCAGGCACGCGTGCACCTGCATCGACAGGTCCTCGCGCCCGCCGAACGCGCCGCCGACACCGGACAGCGTCAGCCGCACCTTCTCCGCCGGCAGTCCCAGGGCGACCGCCACCTGGTCCCGGTCGACGTGCAGCCATTGCGTGGCCACGAAGAGGTCCACGCCGCCGTCCTCGGCCGGCACCGCGAGCCCCGACTCCGGACCGAGGAACGCCTGGTCCTGCATGCCGACCTCGTACCGGCCGGTCACCACCACGTCGGCCCGCGCGTCCGGGTCGCCGCGCCGCACCGGCACGTGCCGCACCAGGTTGCCGCCCGGGTGCAGCGGGGTGTCGTGCTCCGCGGTCTCCATGTCCACCACGGGTCGCAGCACCTCGTAGGACACCCGGATCCGCTTCGCCGCCCGCAGCGCGGTCTCCGGGTGGTCCGCGCCGACCAGCGCCACCGGCTCGCCCTGGTAGCGCACGACGTCCTCGGCGAGCACCGGCTGGTCGCGGTGCTCCAGGCCGTACCGGTTCACGCCCGGCACGTCCTCGTGCGTCAGCACGGCGTACACCCCGGGCACCGTCAACGCCTCGGTCACGTCCACCGCCACGATCCGCGCGTGCGGGTGCGGGCTGCGCAGCGTCGAACCCCAGATCATGTCCTCGTGCCACAGGTCCGACGCGTAGGCGAACTCGCCGCGCACCTTCAGCGCGCCGTCCGGCCGCGGCGGGCTCGCGCCGATGCCGCCGGCCACCGCGGACGTCAACCCCGTCGGGCGCATCACGCCTCCTTCAGCCGGCGTGCCGCGGCACGCAGGTCACGAGCCAGGTCGCCGACCGACGCGGTGCGCAACGCGCCGTCGTCCACCACCGTCTTCCCGCCCACCAGCAACAACCTCACCACCGGCCGCGGTCCGAGCACGAGCGCCGTCACCGGGTCCTCGATGCCCGCGTGGTCCAGCCCGTCCAGCCGCCACACGGCCAGGTCGGCGAGCTTGCCGGGTTCGAGCGACCCGAGTTCGCCCTCCCGGCCGAGGCACCGCGCGCCGCCCATCGTGCCCAGCCACAACGCCTCCCGCGTGGTCAACGCGCCCGGCCCGCCGCGCTGCCTGGCCTGGGTCAGCGCCTCGCGCAACTCCTCGACCAGCGAGCCGGACTCGTTCGACGCCGCGCCGTCCACCCCGAGCCCGACCGGCACGCCCGCGTCGAGCAGGGCGCGCACCGGCGGCACCCCGACGCCGAGCCTGCCGTTGGACGTCGGGCAGTGCGCCGAGCCGGTTCCGCTGTCCGCCAAGGCTTTCACCGCGGCCGCCGACAGGTGCACGGTGTGCGCGAGCCACACGTCCGGACCGAGCCAGCCCAGTCGTTCGGCGTGCTCGACGGGCGTGCGGCCGTAGGTCGCGAGGCAGTGCGCCTCCTCGTCCGCGGTTTCCGCGAGGTGCGTGTGCAGCCGAACCCCCTTGTGCCGGGCCAGTTCCGCCGCGCCGCGCAGCAACTCCGCGCTCACCGAGAACGGCGAGCACGGTCCGACCGCGACCCGCGTCATCGCCTCCGCCGCCGGGTCGTGGTGGTCGCCGATCGCCTTCTCGGTCGCGGTCAACGCCTCCTCGGTGCCCTCGACCAGGTCGTCCGGCGGGAGGCCGCCCTGGGCGGCGCCCCGGTCCATCGAGCCGCGCACGGCGTGCAGCCGCAGTCCGATCCGCCGACCGGCGCCGACCACCGCCGCGAACGGGTCGCCGCCCGCGCGCGGGAACACGTAGTGGTGGTCGGCGGCCGTGGTGCAGCCGGTGAGCGCCAGCCGGGCGAGTCCGGCGCAGGCGGCGGCGTGGGTGATCTCCTCGTCCAGCCCGCGCCACACCGGGTACAGCTCCGTCAACCACGGGAACAGCCCGGCGTCGGGCGCGTAGCCGCGGGTCGCCGACTGGTAGAGGTGGTGGTGGGTGTTGACCAGCCCGGGCGTGACCAGGCAGCCGGAGCCGTCGACCCAGGTGTGCGGACCGGCGGGGCGCGGCGCCTGACCCGGTCCGACGGCGGTGATCCTGCCGTGCTCCACCACCACGTGCCCGAACGCGTGCTCCGTGCCGGCGGCGTCCACTGTGGACACCGCCGCGCCGTCGATGATCAACGGGGTCACCGGCGCCCCGCCGCGAGCCGCACCGCGTCCAGGATCTTCTCGTAGCCCGTGCACCGGCACAGGTTGCCCGCCAGCGCCTCGCGGATCTCCGGGTCGCTCGGATCGGCGTTGCGCCGCAACAGGTCGTGCGCGGCGACCACGAGTCCGGGCGTGCAGAACCCGCACTGCACCGCGCCCGCGGCCACGAACGCCTCCTGCACCGGGTCCAGCGCCTCCCCGGCCGCCAGGCCCTCCACCGTGCGCACCTCGCGACCCCGCGCCTGCCCGGCCGCGACCAGGCACGCGCACACCGGCACGTCGTCCAGGTACACCGTGCACGAGCCGCACTCGCCCTGCTCGCAGGCGTTCTTCGCGCCGGGCAGCCCCAACCGCTCGCGCAGCAGGTACAGCAGGCTCTCGCCCTCCCACACCCCGTCCGCCCGCCGGACCTCGCCGTTCACCGTCACGTCGACCCGCATCTCAGGCCCTCCCGGTGTAGTCGTGCCACGCCCAGCCCAGCGCGCGGCGGGCCAGCACGGACAGCGCGTGCCGCCGGTAGGCCGCCGACCCGCGCACGTCGTCGATCGGACTCGCGGCCGCCGCCACGAGTTCGCCGAACCGCCGGGTCAGCGGGTCCGGCAGCGGGGTCGGCGCCTCCCAGCGGCCGGACGCGGTCAGCTCGCCCGCCAGGAACTCCTCGGCCTCCGTCGCGTGCCGCGGCGTGGGCGCGGCGCTGCCGACCGCCGCGCCGACCCGCCGGCGCTCCGGGTGCAGCGCGAGGGCGAACGAGCACACCGCGATGACCATCGCGTTGCGCGTGCCGACCTTGCAGAACTGTTGCGGCGCACCGGTTTTCGGCACCCGCACGGCGGTGATCAACTCGTCGGGCGCGAGCGCGTTGCGCTTCACGCCCAGGTAGAAGTCGGCGATCGGGATCCGCCGCCCGCCCCGGGTCGACGCCACCTCGACCTCGGCGTCGAGGGCCAGCAGCACCGGGTGCGTGTCACCGGCGGGCGAGGCCGCGCCGAGGTTGCCGCCGACCGTGCCCCGGTTGCGGATCTGCGGCGACCCGACCGTGCGCGCGGCCATCGCGAGCCCCGGCAGCACGTCGCCGAGCTCGGCGATGATCCGCGCGTACGGCACGCCCGCCCCGATCCGCACCACCGCGCCGTCGTCGTGCCACTCGCGCGCCTGCGGGATCCGGGTCAGGTCGAGCAGCGCGGCCGGCCGCCGGTGGTCGAAGTTCACCTCGACCATCACGTCGGTGCCGCCCGCGATGGGCACGGCGTCGGGTCGGTCCGCCTTGAGCGCCAGCGCCTCGGCGAGCGTCCCGGGTGCCAGGAAGTCCACGCGCCCTCCACTTCGGTGTGCGTGCCAGTAGATCCGCCGCCCGCGCCGCGCGCCAGGTCGCCGGCACCTGAAAGCACAGGCTCCTCCACGGGGCGCGGTTGTGCTTTCCTACGAACACCATCGGACGACCGGTGCGACGACGAGGAGGCCTCCGTGCTGACCGTGCGCGCGCTGGTGCGGATGCCCGACCTGGGGTTGCGGGTGCTGACCGGCGGCGCGCTGCTGGACCGGCCGGTGCGCCGGATCTACGGCACCGAGCTGCCCGACCCGGGCCGCTACCTGTCCGGCGGGGAGCTGGTCCTGTCCGGACTGCTGTGGCACCGCGCCGACGCCGACTGCGAGCCGTTCGTGGCGGCGCTGGCCAGGGCGGAGGTCGCGGCGCTCGCGGCGAGCGCGCCGGAGGGGTTGCCCGAGGCGCTGACCGACGCGTGCCGGCGCCACGGCGTGCCGCTGGTCTCAGTGCCGCACGAGTTGTCCTTCGCCACCATCGCGGACCGGGTGGTCGTCGCGCTGGCCGCCGCGGACACGGGCGCGCGGCTGGGCAGCCACCGCCGGCTGCTGACCGTGGTGGCGCGGGGCGGTGGACTGGACGACCTGGTCGCGGCGGGAGCGGCGGAACTCGGCGTGCCGTGCCGGGTCGTCTCGGTGACCGGCCGGGTGCTCGCCGGGCCGGACCTGCCGGACGTCGTCGCGCTCGTCCGCGACCACCTGCGCACCGACCGGCAGCCGACCGTCCGCAAGGGGCAGACCCTGCTCCCGGTGCCGGAACGCGATCCCGGCTTGTCCTCCTGGGTGCTCGTGGTCGAGGGCGACCGCCGCGACGACGGCCTGGCGGTGGAGTTGGCGAGCCTCGCGGGTGTCGAACGCGCGCGCCGCCGGCACGCCGGCGAGGTCGAGAACCGGGTGGCCGAACCGCTGGTGCGCGAGGTGTTCGCGGGCGTCGACCCGACCGCGCGGCTGACCGCGCTCGGCCGGCCGACCGACGTGCCCTACCGCGTGCTGTCGGCCACCGGCCTCGCCGCGCCGCTGCTCGCCGACCTGCTGCCGGACGCCCTGGTCGCCGTCCTGGACGACGTCGCCTACGCCCTGGTGCCGGACCCGGACCGCGCGGCGCTGGTCGCGGACGCCCTGCACGCGGTCGAACCCGCCCTCGGCACGCGCCGGGTGGCGGTGGGCGTCTCGTCGCCGACCACGCCCGGCGGCGCGCGCGGTGCGGCCGAGGAGGCCTCGCACGCCCGGCGGTTGGGCGAGCAGCGCGACGACCGGGTGTGCGTGGTGCGCGGCGAGGAGATCGCGCCGCACCGGCTGCTGCTGGCCGGCGTCCCGGACGCGCTGCGCCGCTCGCTGCGCCGCCGCCTGCTGGGCCCGGTCCTGGACTACGACGCCGCGCACGGCACGGACCTGATCGGCACGCTGAGGGTGTTCCTCGACCACTCGGGCTCGTGGACGGCGGCGGCCGAGGTGCTGCACGTCCACGTGAACACCCTGCGCTACCGGGTGGGCCGGGTGGAAACCCTGCTCGGCGCGGACCTGTCCCGCTTCACCGACCGGGTCGACCTCTACCTCGCGCTGCACATCGACTGACCCGCGCATTCGCTCGACCGGCCGGTCGGCGTGAGCCATTCGGCGAATTGCGATCGGCTCACATTCGCATTCCAGGTCCGAGAGGTTTCGGCTTTAACCGTATTCGAGCCGCCGTCCGGGTGTCGAACATCACGCGGTCGGGGTACGCAATGCGGATTTCCGTTACGCTGTACCGGATAATAATGTGCCCGGCTCGGTTGCCGCCGAGCCGGGCACTGTGTGGACGGGGAGATTACGTCACCACCGGGTCAACCCCGGTGCTTCGAGGCAACGTCACCCCCACCGCATGGATGAGGTGCTCATCGAGGCTTCGGCCGAAGCCCCGTGAGCGCCTGTCGGCGTGGCCGACGCGATGGCCGCACCCGCGGGTGCGGCCATCGTCACCACCCCGAAGACGCCGATGACGGCGATCCGGGCCGCAATTTCGCGGAATGGTGACCTTCCGGGTGAGTTGATCTGTTCCACGGCCGAGTATCTACCATCCGGCCCTCGACGGCCGGCGGGCAGCCCACCCTCAGTCGCCCAACAGGCGGCGAATAGGTGACTACTGCACAGTCGTGTTCCCCGTTCGGGGGGAATTTCCGCCTACATCCACCTGGCGCAGGCTAGTTGCCCCGAATGGTTGATGAGTTGTTGGTCTCTTTCGGGTGACGCCCTGGCGGGACCTCCGGGGTTTGCCATTCGGCCAACTGGGCAAGTATTCCCGACGCACGCGAATCGCCGAGCTCGGTGTAGATGCGCAGGGCCGAGCGCCAGTTCGCCCGCGCCGCCTCGTGGTCGCCGCCTGCCCACTCGACGTGCGCCAACAGGTCGTGCGCCTCGGCCTGGGACACCGGGACGTCGGCCTGTTCGGCGAGGTCGACGGCGTTCGCCGCGTAATAGGCGGCCCGCTCGAGGTCGTCCAGGTCCCGGTTGATCACCGCGAGCACGATGCTCGCCCGCGCCTCACCGCCGGAGTCCCTGGCCCGCCGCAGTTCGAGCAGCGCCCGGTGGGCGAAGCTCAGCGCGCCGAAGTGGTCGCCGCGCTCCCGGTACACCTCGGCGAGCGCGGCGAAGCTCTGGCCCGCTCCCGCCATGTCGTTGCTGCGCTCGCGCAACGAGCAGGCCAGGTGGAACTGCGAGATCGCGTCGTCCAGCCGACCCGCGAGCCGCAGCGCGACCCCGGTCCGGTGCACGATGCCCGCCTCGGTGTCCAGGTCCTGCTCCTCGCGGGCGATGGTGAGCGCCTCGGCGAACATCTCCAGCGCGTGCGCCGTCCGCCCGTTCGCGGCCCGCCGCCCGGCCATGTTCCGCAGCGCGATGGCCACGCCGACCCGGTCCCCGATCTCGACCGCGATGTCGTGCGCCCGCCGGTCGCACGCGTCCGCCTCGTCGTGCTCGCCGAAGCCCGACAGCACGAAACCCAGGTTGGACAACGAACCCGCCTCGCCGAACCGGTCGCCGGCGCGACGGGCGGCGGCGACCGCGATGCGCAGGCCGGACACGACCTCGGTGCGGAAGCGGAGGCGGTTCAGCACCTCCAGCGAGTTGACCAGGCGCCACAGGTGGTCGTCGAAACCGGTCTCCTCGGCCAGCCGGATCACCGCGCCGATCTCGGCGCGCTCGCCGACGCACCAGTCCATCGCCGACTCCGGGGTGTCGAAGTCGCGCGGCGCGACGCCGGGGACGAGGTCCAGCAGCGGAACGGCCTCCCGGTGCGGGTAGACGCGGCGGTCCGCGTTGTGCACCGTGTGCAGGTACCAGTCGAACATCCGGCGCAGCGCCCGGCCGCGACCCTCCTCCGGCTCGTCCACCTCGGCACGCCAGGCGGCGTACTCGCGCACCCGGTCGTGGAACGCGTACCGGTCGCCCTCCCGGGACTCCAGCAGCCGCGCCCACACCAGCCGGTCCAGCAGCACGCCGACCTGCTCCTCCGGCCACCCGGTGAGCGCCGCCGCCACCCCGCGCCGCACCACCAGCCCCGGGTACAGGCCCAGCAACCGGAACACCCGCCGCACGTCCGCCGCGAGCACCCGGTACGAGCAGTCGAACACCGCCCGCAGCGTCAGGTGCGTGGTCGACCCGTCGACGCTCAACCCGAGCACGGCCCGGCTCTCCCGCAACCGGGTCACGAAGTCCCGCAGGGGCTTGCCGGGCTGCGCGCCGACGTACTCGCCGATGATCGCCAACGCCAGCGGCAGCCCGGCGGCCAGCGCGGTCAACCCGTCCAGCGCCTCGGGCTCGGCCGCGGCCCGGTCGCCCAGCCGGTCGCGCAGCCACCGGGCGGCCAGGTCCGGCCCGAGCGGCGGCACGGTGAAGCAGCGGGCGCGGTGCCGCAGGGTCAGCTCGCTCAGCCGCTCCCGGCTGGTCACCACCACGACCGCGCCGCCCACCAGCGACAGCAGCGGCTCGACGTGGGCGGCGTCGGCGGCGTTGTCCAGCACCAGCAGCACCTGCCGCGCGGACAGCAGGTCGCGCAGCCTGCTCCGTCTGGCCTGCGGGGTCCGCAGGCGGTCCACCGGCTCGCCCAACGCCTCCAGCAGGTCGGTGACGACCTGGTCGGGCGGTGTCGCCGGACCATCGCCGAAGCCGTTCAGGTCGGCGTACCAGACGCCGTGCGGGAACCGGGACCGCACCCGGTGCGCCCAGTGCACGGCCAACCCGGTTTTGCCCACCCCCGGCAACCCGTCCAGCGTCACGACCCGGGGCCGTCCGACGAGCAGCGCGTCGAGTTCGGCCAGCAGGTCGGTGTGCCCGGCGAACCCGTCCACGTCGGCGGGCAGCGTGCGCGGCAGCGCGACGACACCCGCCGCGGCCCGCTCGTCCACGCCGCGCAGCAGCTCGCCGTACACCCGGCGCAGCTCCTCGGCGCGGGCCGGGTCGCCCGCGGCGCCCACCCGGAGGTGCAGGTCGAGGTAGTACCGGGTCGCCTCCTCCTCGCGGTCCAGCGTGAACAGCGCGGTGATCCGGCGGCGCGCCAGTCCCACGTCGTCGGCGTGCTCCGCCTGCACGGCCCTGGTCAGCCGCAGCACCTCGGCCGGCTCGCCCAGCCGCAGCCGGCAGTCCAGCAGCAGCACGAAGGCGTCGAACCACTCGTCCCGCTCGATGACCTGCCGCCAGTTCCGCGCGTGCGGCGTCTCCAGGTCGGCGAACGGCCGCTGCCAGTCCGCCAGCACCGGCTCCAGCAACGCCGCCGCGCCGCCGTGGTCGCCCGCGGCGACCAGCCGGCGCGCGTCGTGCAGCACGCGCTGGAACACGTGGTAGTCGACGGTGTCCGGTTCCGCCACGAACCGGTAGCCGCCGGGTTCGGTCGTCAACAGGCCCGGCAACCCGAGGGGTTTCAGGGCCATGCGTATTCGGTTGGTATAGGTGTGCAGGGTGGCCGCCGGGTCCTGCGGTGTTTTGTCGTCGACCCACACCCACTCCGCCAGATTGCGGATCGAAACGGTTTTGCCGAGGTTCAGCAGGAGTACCGCGAGCACCGCTCGCTCTTTCGGCTTTCCCCATTCACCGGTGAATACACCGGCCCGCCTGACGGCGGTGTGCCCGAGGATCTTGAAATGGACGGTCACCAGCGCCACCCCCCGCCGGAAGTGATGATTTACCCCGAGTGTGCCCGGGATCGGCGCGACCCTGCCAATGCTTTGTCACTTTCCGATATACCGCTGTGACAAACAGTGGTCCGGTTGGGCTAGCCGACCGCCCGGTGCGCCGAAAGAATGTCGAAAGGCGAGTGAAATGCCGGGCACCACGCGTTCGCGCGGCCGCCCGCGCGGCACTCGACCGGAGGCCTGCCGGACCCGTCCGGAGCAGCGCGTTCACCGCGGCCGGCGGCACTGACCGCCGATGGACAGGAGCGCGCCGCAGGCTGGAGTCCGGCCGCACCGGCGGGAGGTACCCGCCCGGGGCGGCCGGAGGAGGTTTCCATGGACGCTCCCGATGTCGTCGTGGTCGGCCTGGGGTTCACCGGGCTGCCCACGGCGGTCGCCGCCGCCGCGGCGGGATCGCGGGTGCTGGGGTTGGACAAGTCGGTCCGCCGGGTGCGGGCCGTCACCGGGACGCGCGCCGGCAGCGGGCTGGGCACCGTCTCCGAGCACGCGGTGCGCACCGCCCTGCGCGGTGGCCGGCTGGAGGTGCGCGCCTTCCGCGGCCGGGTGCCCGCCGCGCCGGTGCACGTGCTGTGCCTGCCGACGCCCGCCGACCGCCGGGGCGGGGTGGACCTCGGCCCGCTGTCCGGTGTGGTGGACGCGGTCGGCCGGGTGCTGCGGCCCGGCGACCTCGTGCTGGTGCAGAGCACCTGTCCGCCCGGCACGGTCGCGGGCTCGGTCGTGCCGCTGCTGGAACGCCGGTCCGGGCTGCGCGCGGGACCGGACTTCCACGTCGCGTGCGCGCCGATGCGCATCGACCCCGGCAACGAGCGGCACACCTACGCGACCATCCCGAGGGTGGTCGGCGGGTACACGGCCCGCTGCGGGCTCGTGGCGTCCCGGTTCGTGTCCGCGATGGCGCAGGAGGTCGTCGGGGTGACCACGTCCTGCGCGGCCGAGTTGGCCAAGGTCTTCGAGAACACGTTCCGGCTGGTCAACATCTCGCTGGTGAACGAGTTCGCGGTGCTGTGCCGCGGGTACGGCGTCGACGTGGTGGAGGCGCTGCGCGCGGCGGGCACCAAGCCGTTCGGCTTCCTCGGCCACCACCCGAGCGCGGGCGCGGGCGGCGACTGCGTGCCGGTGGCCGCGCGGCTGTTCTCCACCGCCGCGCGACGGCGCGGACTGCACAGCCCGGTGGTGGACGCCGCGCTCGCGGTCAACGACGCGATGCCCGCCCGGACCGCGCACCTGGTGCGCGCCGCGGTCCGCCGGTTGACCGGGAAAGCGTTGCGGGAAAACAAGGTCGTCGTGCTCGGCGTGACGTACAAGCCGGACACGCCCGGTGTCGGCAACTCGGCCGCGGTGGCCGTGCTGGAGGAGTTGCGCCGGGACACCGACGTGTCCTACCACGACCCGTACGTGCCGGAACTGGTGCTCTCGGACGGCACCGTGCTGGTGGCGACGGGCACCCGGGAGGTGGCCGAGCACGACGTGGTGCTGGTGCTGACCCGGCACGACGCCTACCGCGACGTGCTGGCCGGCGGGTACGTCGTGCCGGTGCTCGACTGCGCGGGCGGCGAGCCGAAGGCTGTCGGCGGGCGCGCGGAGGCGGCCGCGTGACCGGGCAGTGGATCCGGGGTCCGATCGGGCCGGACGCCGACCGCCGGGTCACCGTCCCGGACTGCCGCGAGGTGCTGGTGATGGTGCCGCACCTGGCGGCGGGCACCCGGCTGGTGTCCGACGTGGTCCCGTTGCTGCGCAACGACCCCCGCGTGCAGGTGGTGTTCTCGGTGACCGACACCGGCGGCCGGTGGCACGGCACCGAGGACTTCGTCCGGGCGCAGGGCGGTGTGGTGGTGCCGTGGCAGCAGGCCGTGCACCACGACTTCGACCTGGTGCTCGCGGCCGGGCACAACGACCTGGACCAGGTCCGCGGACCGGTGCTGCTGCTGCCGCACGGCGCGGGCAACCTCGCCTCGCGCCGGGTGGCCAGGCACGCGGGCCCGAACGGGCTGCCGCACCGGGGGTTGAGTCGGGAGTCGTTGGTGCGCCGCGGACGGCTGCTGCCGGCGGCCATCGGGTTGACCCACGACGACGAGTTGGAGGCGCTGCGCTCGTCGTGCCCGGAGGCGCTGCACACCGCCGTCGTGACCGGCGACGTGTGCCTGGACCGGATGACCGCGAGCCTGCCCTCGCGGCGGCGCTACCGGGACGCGCTGGCGGTGGGGGAGGAGCGGTGCCTGGTGACGGTCAGCTCCACCTGGACGCGGGACTCGGCGTTCGGCAGCCGGCTCGGGTTGTGCCGGGCGCTGCTCGACGAACTGCCCGCGGACCGCTACCGGGTGGCGCTCGTGCTGCACCCCAACGTGTGGACCGTGCACAGCAGGTGGCAGGTGCTGGCGTGGTTGCACGACTGCCTGGAGGACGGGCTGATCGTGGTGCCGCCGGAGGAGGGGTGGCGGGCCCTGCTGGTGGCGAGCGACGTGGTGCTGGGCGACCACGGCTCGACCACCCAGTACGCCGCCGCGATCGGCCGCCCGGTGCTGCTGGCCGCGTTCCCGGACCGCGACGTCCGCGCGGGCAGTCTCGCCGCCGAGGTCCGGGCGCGCTGCCCGGTGCTGGAGGAGGACGGACCCCTGCTGCCGCAGCTGTCCCGCGCGGTGGCCGACGACACGGGCTCGTTCGCGGACCTGGTGTCCTCGCGGCGCGGCGAGTCGGCCGAGGTCCTGCGCTCGACCATGTACCGCCTGATGGGTCTGGTCGAACCGGCCCGCCCGGCGGTCGCCACCCCGGTGCCCTGCCCCGTGCCGGTGCGGGCGGTGCCGGTGTGACGCCGGTGCGCGAGTGGAAGTCTTGGTGCGCCAACGACTTCGGTCGAGGCCCGGTGCCCGGGTCGGTGCGGGTGCGGGCGGTGGCCGCGTGAGGGCGGCGGCCGGGTCGGGGCGCGGGGTGATCGTCGTGCTGGTGGTGGACGGGTTCGGGCCGGGGGTGCACCGGCTGGTCCTGGGCGACGGTGTCGGTCGGCCGGAGCACCTGGTGGTCGCGGAGGCCGGGTGGTGCGGTCGGCGGGCGCAGTTGGCGGACGTGGTGGTCGAGGGCGGTCAGCCCAGGGCGTCCCGCTTCGCGGTCATCGTGGCGGCCCTGGGGTTCCCGGCGTTCGCGAAGAGCCGGGCCGCCTCCTCGTAGTGCCCGCGCGCGGTGGCGGGGTCGCCGGACCGCTCGGCGACCTCGCCCAGCTCCGCCAGCGTTTCGGCCTCGTAGTGCGGCGAACCGGCCTGGCGCACCAGGCCCAGCGCCGTGCCGAGCGCGCTCCGGGCGTCGTCCCACTCACCGCGGCCCAACCGGATCCGGCCGATCGAGAACAGGCAGCGTGCCTGACCGATCCGGTCGCCGAGGCCCGCCATCGCGGTGCCGGCCGCGGTCAGCTCGGCGACCGCCTCGCCGATCCGACCCAGATCGCCCAACACCTCGCCGATCCGCCTGACGCACAACGCCTCCGCGCGCGGCGTGCCGATGTCCGCGCGGATCTCCCGCGCCCGGCGCAACCGGGTCAGCGCCGTGCCCGGGTCGCCCGAACCCTGTGCCACGCCGCCGAGTTCGGTCAGCGCCACCGCCTCGCCCTGCCGGTCGCCGTCCTGCTCGGCGATCTCCAGCGCCCGCGACCCCTCCCGCTCGGCCTCGGCGAACCGGCCGAGCACCGCGTAGGTGTAGGTCAACTGGGTGCGCAGCTTGGCCTCCGCCGGCCGGTTGCCCGCGCGCACCGCCGCCGGCACGCCCCACCGGTGCACGGCCAGCCAGTCGTCGTAGTGCCGCGCGTTGAGGAAGAAACCCCACAGCGCCTCGCAGAACTGCCACACCAGGTCGTCCCAGCGCCGCTCGTCGGCCACCCGGCAGCACTCGCGCAGGTTCGCCCGCTCGTCCTCCAACCAGGCCAACGCCTCGTGCCGGTCGGCGAAGGGCGCCGTCGGGTGCCGGAACCGGGGCCCGACCCGGTGCCTGGTCGGCCGCAGCACGACGTCCGCCGCGACCGCGCGGTCGAGGTACCAGTCCACCGCGCGGCGCACCGCGTCGTCCCGCTCGGCCGTCGAGTGCCAGTCGGCCTGCCGGCGCGCGTGCAGCCGCAGCAGGTCGTGGTAGCGGAACCGGTCGTCGGACACCTCGGTGAGCAGGTTGTTGTCGACCAGGTCGGCCAGCACCGGCTCGACCTCGTCCTCACCGGTGGTCGCGGCCGCCGCGTCCGGGCCGAACGAGGAACCCGGGTGCAGCGCGCACAACCGGTACACCCGCGCCTGGCGCTCGGACAGCCCGACGTAGGACATGTCGAGCACCGCCTCCACCGACACGCCGTCGTCCAGGGTCAGCGTCGCCAACCCCTCCGACCGCAGCGTGCCGACCTCCTTCGACAGCGTCCGGCGCGGCCGGGTGGCCAACCGCGCGCCCACCACGGACAGCGCGATCGGCAGTCCGCCGCACAGCGCGGCCAACTCCCGGGCCGCCTCCGGCTCGGAGATCACCCGCGACCCGACCGCGCGTTCCAGCAGTTCCAACGACGAGTCCTGGTCGAACGACTCGACCTCCACGAACCGCGCGCCGTCCGCCGCGAGCCCGCTCAGCCGCCACCGGCTCGTCACGACGACCGCGCTGCGCGGCGAGGTCGGCAGCAGCGGCCGCACCTGCGCCGCGCTCACCGCGCCGTCCAGCAGCAGCGCGATGCCGCGGTCCGCGGTGACGGTGCGGAACTCCGCCTGCCTCCGGGCCAGGCCGTGCGGGATGTCCGCCGCCGGCGTGCCGAACGCCAGCAGGAACCACTCCAGCACCTCCTCGGGCGTCGCGGGACCGTCGGGCGAGGCGAGGTCCACGTACAGCTGCCCGTCCGGGAACCGCGTCCGGGTGTTGTGCAGCCAGCGCGCCGCCAACGACGTCTTGCCCACCCCGCCCGCGCCGCTGACCACCGCGACCAGCGGCTCGTCGTCCGCGAGCCAGCCGTCCAGCGCGGCGAGCTCCCGACGCCTGCCGGAGAACAGCCGGGGCGCCGGCGGGAGTTGGTAGGGGACGGCGGTTTTCGCCGTCTGGTGGAAATGGACCGCTCCGACGCTGCCCGCCTGGACCACCGGTCCGTGGGTCGTGCCGGACATCGAGTTCCCGTCTGGACGCACGCGACACCCCTCCGCCGAAGGAAGCCTCCCAGAAAGATAGGGGGCGGTCGAGATAACGAAGAGGTAACGGTGAGGTCGCGGACCGGAAGCGATCCGTATGCCCCAGTGTCCACCGCACACCGGCGGACGCCGGTGCGAAGGCACCCGGCACGCCAGGCGCGTACCCACGACGAGGTGACACTTCCATGACGCGAAACCAGGGGCGGCACCGCTTCTCCCGGCGCACGAAGCTGACGGCCGGCGTTGCCGGGCTGGCGCTCACGATCGGCCTGGCCGTCGCGATCTCCACCACGGGCGACCAGGGCACGGCGCAGGCGGACGGGGCGGACAAATCCCTGTTCGTGGACATCACGAAGCAGAAGCGCAACGTGAACCCGCCGAAGAACCAGCGCGGCGCGTCCACCGGCACGTTCACGGTGGACTGCGGGCGCAACGAGAACGGGCACTTCAACCCGGACAACTTCATCGCGCAACCCGGCGTGCGCAACGGCGCCGAGCACCTGCACGACTACGTGGGCAACGAGTCCACCGACGCGGACTCCACGAACGAGAGCCTGCTGGCCGCCGACACCACGTGCCGCAACGGGGACCAGTCGGCCTACTTCTGGCCGGTGATCCGGATCGACCGCGACGACGAGGAGGAGGAGCCGGGCGAGCCGGCGAAGGCCGAGGTCGAGTGCCCGGACGTGAAGCGGGCGCTGCGCACCGTTCCGCAGCGGGCCCGGTCCGAAGTGGACCGGATCGTCAAGGAGATGCAGAAGCAGATCGACGACGCCAACGCCAAGCTGCGCAAGGTCGACGTGGACAACGCCGACGTGGTGCTCAAGCAGGTGCTGAACCCGTTGCGCAACCAGCGGTTCGCGTCGTTGCAGAAGATGGCGCAGGTGATCGACCGGTTCGGTCCGCGCCCGCGCGGGTTGCTGCGGCTCTCGCCGTGCACGGTCAAGGACGGCGACAAGGACGACGCGAAGGTGTCCGCCGAGCAGAAGGAGGCCGAGCCGGACGCGCCGGAGAAGGGCGAGGCGAAGTCCGCGAGCGACGAGAACGAGCTGCCCGGCAACGAGGGTGACATCCAGCGGCCGGAGAAGGTGGAGATCACCTTCCGCGGCAGCGCGGTCGGCAAGGTCACCGCGATGCCGCAGTTTCTCCGGGTCCTCTATGGAGACGCGAAGGCGTCCACCAACGGGCCGAAGAACGCCCGCAAGTCGTGGACCTGCGGTGGTTTCGAGGACAAGGTGCTGCTGGACAAGTACCCGATCTGCCCGCAGGGCAGCAAGGTCAAGCGGATCCACGACTTCAACGGGTGCTGGGACGGTCGCAACACCGACAGCGCCAACCACCGCGACCACATGCAGCCCGCCGACGCGAACGGCAAGTGCCCGCAGGGGTTCACCGCGGTGCCGCAGCTGCGCATCACGCTGACCTACGACATCCCGCGCGACGTGCAGGTGAACGGCCAGTACGCGGTGGACGCGTTCCCCCAGGAGAAGCACAACCCGCTGTCGGACCACGACGACTTCGCGAACGTGATGTCGGCGAAGATCATGGGCCGACTGGTGGAGTGCGTGAACTCCGGTCGGACCTGCCGCGAGTGAGCACCGGGGACGCCGGTTCGCGGCGTTCCCGGACACCCGTTCCCCGATCCGCCGCGCCGGACCGGGGAACGGGTGTGTCCGAACGGAGTCCGCGCGCTGTCCGACCGGAGCACCGCCGCGGGTCCGAGTGGCGGAGGGCGGAAAGTGGAGTGGTGCTCGGGTTTATCGGTTAAACCGGAAAGTGTTGCGAGGTGGGAAAGATCACGGTGAAGTCGCGGGTCCCACTTGGTGAAAGTTCTTGGTGGGTGGAAGGTCGGTTTGATCGGCCCTCTGGCTCCGGCGTCACTCGACTGGGTAACCTCATCGTCGCGTCGCGCGAGTGATCGCTGTCTCTTCGTAATGATGATCTTCGGGTGTTACCGTTCCGTCGCCGATCGGGTGAAGAAGAGACAGCTGTCCCTGTGCTGCGCGCCTGACCTGGCCACTGGAGTGATCGAGGCTGCGGAGCGCTGTGAAGCAGAAGAGCACCACGGAGACGAACTACAAGACGATCCGTTCCCGGCTGACGGGTGTCGTCGTCGTCCCCAGCATCGTCCTGCTCATCATGTGGGCCTTGTTCTCCTCGTACACCGTTTTCGACGGGTTCTACCTGCGTGCCGTGGCACAGGGCGTGAAGGACGCCTCGATCCCCGCCGTGCAGACGTTCGCCGCGCTCCAGAAGGAACGCGAGCTGAGCATGACCACGCTGAGCCAGCCCGGCACCGCCACGTCCGACCTGCGCGCGCAGCAGTTGGCCACCGACCGCGCCGTGCAGTCGATGCGCACGGCATTCGGCGACGTGGCCTCGCAGGCGCCGCAGGAGATCGTCGACAAGATCAACGCGTTGAACGCGCTGCTGGACCAACTGCCGCAGAAGCGGTCGCAGTTGGAATCGGACAGGTCTTCCAAAGCCGACGTCTACACGTATTACAACAGCGTTCTCGACGCCGGTGACGCGTTGTTCAACGTTCAGGCCCGCGTGGTGCCCGACGCGGAGTCCATGCAGGGCGCGATCACCTCCACCGAGTACTTCAAGGCCGCCGACTGGATGTCCCGCGCGACCTCGCTCGCGTCCAGCGCGCTGGCCGCCGGCTCGTTCACGGACAAGGAGCACGTGGAGTTCGCCGGGCTCGTCGGCGCCTACCACGCGTCCTACGACTCGATCGCGCCCTACGCCCGGCCCGAGGTGCGCGACCACTACAAGTTCATGACCGAGGGCGACAACTGGCGCAAGCTGGTCGCGTTCGAGGGCAGGCTGATCGGCAACGGCGACCGCCCGGCCAACGCCGGCACGCTCGCCGAGTGGCAGGCCATCAGCGGCCCGATCTCCACCGAGCTGACCGCGCTGGTGGACGAGCAGGCCTCGGGCGCCGTCAAGATCACCATGGCGCGCGGCGAGAGCAAGTTCCGCAGCGTGCTCGTCGGCAGCCTGATCGCGCTGCTCGCGGTGATCATCGGCATCCTGATCGCGGTCCGCACGTCCAACCGGCTGGTGAACCGGGCGCTGATCACCCGCCTGGCCGCGTTGAAGAAGGACTCGCTGACCCTGGCGCACGAGCGGCTGCCCGACATCGTGGACCGGCTCCGCGAGGGCAAGCACGTCGACGTCGAGGTCGAGGTGCCGCCGCTGGACTACGGCAGCGACGAGATCGGGCAGGTGGCCGACGCGTTCAACGCCGCCCAGTACACCGCCGTCGCCGCCGCGGTGAAGGAGAGCCAGGCGCGCGAGGGCGTGAACCGGGTCTTCCTCGACATCGCGCACCGCAACCAGGGCCTGGTGCACCGCCAGCTCAAGATCCTGGACAAGCTGGAGCGCGAGGAGGAGAACCCCGAGCAGCTCGACGCGCTGTTCCAGCTCGACCACCTGGCCACCCGGGCCCGCCGCAACGCGGAGAACCTGATCATCCTGGCCGGCGAGCAGCCGGGCCGGCAGTGGCGCAAACCCGTGCGGCTGCTGGACGTGCTGCGCGCCGCGGTCGCCGAGACCGAGCAGTACGTGCGGGTCAAGGTGAACCCGGTGCCCGACACCGCGCTGGTCGGCGCGGCCGTCGCGGACACCATCCACCTCGTCGCCGAGCTGGTCGACAACGCGACCGCGTTCTCCTCGCCGCGCTCCCAGGTGCAGGTGCACGCGAGCGAGGTGCCGCAGGGCGTCGTGGTGGAGATCGAGGACCACGGCCTCGGCATCAACCCGGAGGACCGCGAGCAGCACAACGCGATGCTCGCCGACCCGCCCGAGTTCGACGCCATGAGGCTGCGCGGCGAGTCGCGCCTCGGCCTGTTCGTGGTGGCCCGGCTGGCCGCCCGCCGCGGCATCCACGTGGAGCTGCGCGAGTCGCCCTACGGCGGCACCCTCGCGCTGGTCCTCATCCCGTCGGCGATCGTCGCCGGTGCGGCCACCCCGGTCGAACCCGCCGAAACCCGGCAACTGCCCCGCCGCACCTTCCCCGAAGACCACGCGATCCCGGAGCAGGGCGACGACTCAGTGCACGAGGCCAGGTTTCCCGACACCTCCCGAGAGCTCGAAGGGTTCTGGGCACAGGCGGAGGCGGCCGCCAACCAGGGGGTCAACGGTCATCATCCCGCTGCCCCGGAAGAGCGACTGAGCGGTGGGCTCGACCTGCCGCCGGTGCGCGGCGGCGGCCTCGACGTGCCGCTCGGCGACCCGGACCTGCCCCAGCACAGCGGTGACCTCGCGCTGCCCCAGCGCAAGCGGACCCCTCCACCGGAACCGGTGGCCAAACCGGCGAAAGCCGCCAAGGCCACCAAGGCGGGCACCTCCGCCGACCGCCCGGAGCTGCCCCGACGGCGGCGCCAGCAGAACCTGGCCCCGCAGTTGGTGCGCAACGATTTCCAGCCTTCGCCCGAGTCGCCGGCCGAGGTCGACCCCGAGCAGTCCGCCGAGAAGGCCCGCAAGGGTTTGTCGGCGTTCCAGCGGGGCACACGTGACGCTCGCAGGACAAGTGACGACCTCGAACCCTGACCAGCACTCTGGCCGACGCGCAGGAAACCGGAAAGGCAAACGGCGATGAACGACATGACCAGCCAGCACAACGAACTGAACTGGTTGTTGGAGGACCTGGTCGGCCGCGTGGTCGGTGCCCGGCACGCGGTGGTGCTCTCCGCGGACGGCCTGCTGCTCGGGCGCTCGCCCGGACTGTCCAAGGACGACTCGGACCACCTGTCGGCGATGGCCTCGGCGTTCCAGAGCCTCGCCCGCGGCACGGGGCGGCACTTCGGCGGCGGCCAGGTGCGGCAGACCATCGTGGAGATGGAGCACGCCTACCTCTTCGTCACCGCGGCCGGGCACGGCGCGTGCCTCGCGGTGCTGGGCGAAGAGGACTCCGACATGGGCATGATCGCCTACGAGATGAACATGCTCGTGAAGCGGGTCGGCACCTACCTGTCCTCCGCACCGCGCGGCACCGGGACGGCCAGTCTGCCCGCGGCGCGCAGGTCGTCCTGATGGCCGGCCGCGAGGACTGGTGGTACGACGAGGCGGCCGGGCCCCTCGTCCGCCCGTACGCGATGGTGCGCGGCCGGACCCGTCCGCTGCGCCCCGAGCTGCACCTGGTCACCCAGGTCCGCGCCATGCCGTCGCCGTCCGACCCGGACGCGCTGTCGGTGGAGCACCTGGAGATCATGGAGCTGTGCCGGCGTCCGCTGTCCGTCGCGGAGGTCGCGGCCTACCTCGACGTGCCGCTCGTGGTCGTCAAGGTGCTGCTGAGCGACCTCATCCAGCGCGGTGACGTCGTGATCCGAGACCCTTCCCGAGTCCCGCAGGTGCCGGACCGGAACCTGCTGCAAGCCGTGCTGGATGGTGTCCGTGGAATCTGAGCGGCCGGGCGGGGAACTGCTCGTCCCCACCCCAGTCAAGATCGTCATCGCCGGTGGCTTCGGCACCGGCAAGACGACGATGGTCAACTCCGTCAGCGAGATACCACCGCTGCACACCGAGGAGCTGCTGACCGAGGCGGGCGTCGGCGTCGACGACGTCGTCGGGCTGGACAACAAGGAGACGACCACCGTCGCCCTGGACTTCGGGCGGATCACGATCAACCCCGAGGTCGTGCTGTACCTGTTCGGCACGCCCGGCCAGAACCGC
The DNA here is from genome assembly GCF_040642015.1 of Actinosynnema sp. NPDC020468. Taxonomy (NCBI): domain Bacteria; kingdom Bacillati; phylum Actinomycetota; class Actinomycetes; order Pseudonocardiales; family Pseudonocardiaceae; genus Actinosynnema; species Actinosynnema sp. NPDC020468. The sequence continues at coordinate 11,444 of NZ_JBFAEO010000007.1, read as the reverse complement.
TTCTGGTTCATGTGGGACGAGCTGGCCTACGGCGCGATCGGCGCGGTGATCCTGGTCGACACCCGGAGGCTCGACTCGAGCTTCCCGTCGATCGACTTCTTCGAGCGGCGCGGCATCCCGTTCATCATCGCGGTGAACTGCTTCGAGGGCGCGCACCTCTACCAGGCGGACGAGGTGCGGCGCGCGCTCGACGTGGACGCGGCGATCCCGCTCGTGCTGTGCGACGCGCGGGACCGCGAGTCGGCCAAGACGGTCCTGGTGAGCCTGATCCAGCACACCATGGACCGCCTGGACGCGATGGCCTAGCCGACCGGGGCCAACCGGCAGTTGAAGTGCCGCAACAGCGCGGGCGCCTCGACCAGCCGGTACCCCGGCACCCGCTCCGGGTCGCGCGCGATCTCCGCGATGACCTCGCCCACGTACTCCAGGTGGCTCTGCGTGTACACCCGGCGCGGGATGGCCAGGCGCACCAGCTCGTAGGGCGCGGGCTTGAGCAGCTCGCCCGCCTCGTCCACCTCGCCGAGGTAGAGCGAGCCCAGCTCCGCGCACCGGATGCCGCCCGCGAGGTACAGCTCGGTCGCCAGCGCGAAGCCGGGGAACCGGGACGGCGGCAGGTGGGGCAGCAGGCGCCCGGCGTTCAGGTACACCGCGTGCACCCCGGTCGGCCGCACGCTGGACACCCCGGCCGCCTCCGCGAGGTCCGCCACGTGGCGGGTCGCGTCGGCCCGGGCGCGCAGGTACTCCGGCTCGGTGACCTCGAGCAGGCCCTGCGCGAGCATCTCCAGGTTGCCGCCGGACAGGCCGCCGTAGGTGCGGAAGCCCTCGGTGGCGATGAGGATCAGCTCGCACCGCTGCGCGAGTTCCGGGTCCCGGATCCCGAGCAGCCCGCCGATGTGGACGATCGCGTCCTTCTTCAGGCTGGCCACGCAGCCGTCCGCGAGGGCGAACGCCAGCTCGGCCACCTGGCGGGGCGTGTGGTCGGCGTAGCCGGGCTCCCGCTGCGTCACCAGCCACGCGTTCTCCGCGAACCGGGCCGCGTCCAGGAAGAACGGCACGCCGTGCCGCCGGGCCAGCGCGCCCGCCGCCGCCAGGTTCGCCATGGACACCGGCTGGCCGCCGCCGCCGTTGTTCGTGATGGTCATCAGCACCAAACCGACGTCCTGCGGTCCGGTCAGGACCGACTCCAGCGCGTCGAGGTCGATGTCCCCTTTGAACGGCGCGTCGTCGTCGAGGTCCTTGGCCTCCCGGCACGGCAGGTCCAACGCCTTGCAGCCCAACAACTCCACGTTGGCCCGCGTGGTGTCGAAGTGGGTGTTGCTCACCACCGTCTGCCCGGGCTTGAGCAGCGCGGTGAACAGGATCCGCTCGGCGGCCCGACCCTGGTGCACGGGGTAGACGTGCGGGTAGCCGGTGAGCCCGTCCACCACGTCGCGGAACCGGTGGAACGAGCGGGCGCCGGCGTAGGACTCGTCGCCGCGCAACCCGGCGGACTGCTGCTCGGCGGACAGCGCGCCGGTGCCCGAGTCGCTCAGCAGGTCGATCGTGACGTCGGCGGCGTCGAGGTTGAACGGGTTGTACCCGGCGGCCTCCAGGGCGCGCACCCGGTGCTCGCGGGTGGTGATCGGGATCGGCTCCACGACCTTGATGCGGTACGGCTCCATCAGGGGCATGAGACTCCTTTAGCCGGCCAGGCTGATCGGGCGGGTCGGGGCGACGTCGTAGGCCTCGGACGAGAGGTAGACGGTGATGCCGGGACGCGGGCGGCCCATGCGCAGCGACACGTGCGCGATCAGGCCGGAACCCTCGTGCAGCGGCCGTCGGGTGAGCACCCGCAGCGCGTCGTCGAACGGCTCGCTGTCGAGCCGGTACTTGGCCATGACCTCCAGCACCCGCTCGCGCGCCTCCGCGTCGTCGGACACGTAGTCCCGGATCGGCACGTAGAGCGAATAGCCGCTCGGCGCGTCCACGTCGCCGTCCAGGAACGTGTAGCTGGAAATCAACGGCCGGCCGTCGAAGGTCCCGGTGCTGCCGCCGGTGAGCAGGCAGAAATCGGGCACCCGGTCCACGTCCACCCCCACCGCGGCGCTCGCCGCGCGTGTGACATCGGCAACATCCGCCGAGTGGTGGGACACGTAGACCTTGACGCGCGCCCGTCCGCGCTCCACCAGGTCCAACGCGAAGAAGGAATACCGGTCCAACCCCGGCCGGGTCACCGCGCGTTCCCGCAAAATGCGGAATCCGGCCCCGAAACCCGTCCGCTGGAGCCCTTCCCGGACCAACCAGCCGGCGCTCTTCCGACCCTGCACTTCCGGGTTGAAGTACACCTTCACGGCGGGTGCACCGTCCGGCCGGAACACCAGTGAATACCAGAAGGTGAAATCGTGTTCCGGGTGTTCCGGTAGGAACAGGTCGCGCACCGAGTCGAACCGCGAGCGGTCCAGCGGTACGCGCGCGCCGAGCCGGTCGAGGGCCGCCAGTGCCTCCGCGGTGTTGGCCCGTCGGGACGGTCCGGCGGCGACCGGCTCCACAATGGTCCGTACCACGGGCGCCTCACCTGCGGCGAAGGCGGTGGAGAACTCCACGGGCGTGTGGTCGTCGGCCACGTCGGACGGCCACGCCGGCCGACCGGAAATGGACCTGCGGCCGCCGGCCCCGAGCGCGTCGGCCAGTAAGCCGGTAGTTTCGCCGGGAGTACCAGGGATGCCCATGGAATGCAGCAGCGCGGTGAGCTGGCGGCCTGTGAAATCACATATGGAAACGTCCTGAGCGTCCAAGGCGGGGTTCTCCTCGTGGGGTGCGAACCGAAAGTTACGCGACGCGAAGCTTTTCTGTCCACCGGGGGACCGCTACGTGATGTAGGGCACTCTAAAGGCTGGTCACGGCTTCTGTCGATCAGCCCACACGAGGTTGACACCGGTAACCGAAGCTGCTCCGAACGGCCGCTTGACGCGGCGTTTCGTCAGTCTTTCGCAGCAATGTCCGAGGTGCCTTCGGCAACGGAACGTATTTATTGGGCCTGCGGCTCCGGTCGGGTATTCTCGGAGCTTTTTGAGGGGTCATTCAAGACGGCTGTGTGAAATGTTGTGCGTCCCATTGTGTAGCGATCCGCCACATCGTGTGCTAAACGAGCCGGCCCCGCCGCGACGCGCGGACGGGGCCGGTGGCGCCGGGCGCGCCACGCTCGGTGGCGGCGCGCCCGGGTCGGATCACTTGGCGTAGTCGTGGAACCCGCGACCGCTCTTCTTGCCCAGCAGGCCCGCGTCCACCATGCGCAGCAGCAGCGGCGGAGGGGAGTACAGCGGCTCCTTGAACTCGTCGTACAGCGACTCCGCGATCGCCTTGGTGGTGTCCAGTCCGATGAGGTCGGCCAGCCGCAGCGGTCCCATCGGGTGCGCGCAGCCGAGCACCATGCCGTTGTCGATGTCGTCGGCACTGGCGAACCCGGACTCCAGCATCCGGATGGACGACAGCAGGTAGGGGATCAGCAGGGCGTTCACCACGAACCCGGCCCGGTCCTGCGACCGGATGACCTCCTTGCCGAGCGGGCCGGTCACGAACTCCTCGGCGCGCACGCGGGTCTGCTCGCCGGTCAGCAGCGAGGGCACGATCTCGACCAGCCTCAGCACCGGCACGGGGTTGAAGAAGTGCACCCCGACCACCTGCTCGGGCCGGCTGGTCGCCATGCCCAGCTTCATGATCGGGATGGACGAGGTGTTCGACGCGAAGATCGCCCGGGGATCCTCGACGATCTTGTCCAGCGCCGCGAACACCTCGGTCTTGACCTGCTCGATCTCCGCGACCGCCTCCACGACCAGGTTCCGGTCGGCGAGGTCGGCGAGGTCGGTGGTGAACCGGAGGCGCCCGAGTGCGGCGTCCCGGTCCTCGGCGCTCAGCTTGCCGCTGCGCACGCCCCGGCCGAGCGACGAGGCGATCCGCCCGCGCGCGGCCTCGGCGGCGTCCGGGCTGACCTCCGCGATCACCACGTCCAGCCCGGCACGGGCGCAGACCTCGGCGATCCCGGAGCCCATCAGCCCGGACCCCACCACTCCAACACGTTGAATGTCACTCACGCCCCGATCCTGCCAGGGCGGCGCCCACCGGGCACGACCCCGCCGGCGGGCACGTTCGGTGATCGCTCGGGCACCCGTCGCGCCGGGCCCGGTCGCGCCCACCGCCGATCCACAGTGGAGGGACGGTCCCCCGGGGGCGCGGAGGGCGCGGCGGCTCGCCGGTGGGGTCGCCGCGCCGGTCTTCGCGAAGGGTCACATGGTGCCGAAGTTCTGGGTCCAGTAGACCTTCTTCTTGGCGTCCAGCGCGTAGCCGACGCCCAGTTCCCGGAAGCCGCAGTTGAGGATGTTCGCCCGGTGCACGGGGCTGTTCATCCACGCCGTCACCACGGCCGCCGCGTCCTTCTGGCCGAAGGCGATGTTCTCGCCGGCCATCTTCCACTTGTAGCCCGCCGCGTCGATGCGCTGCGACGGCGTCGAGTCGTTCAGGCCGGTGTGGTTCATGTTGCCGTTCTGGGCCATCCACGTGGTGTGCCCCTGCGCCGAGTTCTCCAGGAGCTTGTTGTACTTGAGCTCGGGGCACTTGTTGGCCACGCGCTCCTTGTTCGTCAGGGTGAGGACGTCCTCCTGCTGGGTCGGTGCCGCGTGGGCGGTACCCGTCGCGGTGAGCAGTGCCGCGACGGCCACACCGGCCGCGAACATCCTTGGTGTCATGGCTTGCCTCCGGTTCCGCTGGCGCCCGTGCTCCGAGGGTTCCCACTCGGGACCGATTCGTCCTGTCACGATCGGCTGAAGTTCTCGACTACCCGACGTAGCCGGTCAGGACAGGTCCTCCTCGGCGCGGGCGATCGCCGCGAACTCCTCCTCGGGCGCGGCGCCCACCAGGTGGTGCCGGCTGTGGAACCAGAAGTAGGCCAGGGCGACCACCACGATCCCGGCGGTGATGCCGGCCGCGAGCCGGTCGACGACGAACGTCGCCACGACCGCCGCCACCGCGAGCACGAGCGCGACCGACGTGGTGACCGCGCCGCCGGGCGTCCGGTACGGGCGCTCCAGGTCGGGCTCGCGGATCCGCAGCACGACGTGCGACACCATCATCAGCACGTACGACAGCGCCGCCCCGAACACCGCGATGTCGATCAGCAGCGCGCCGTCCCGGGTCGCCGCGGCCAGCACGAACCCGATCGCGCCGGGCACGATCAGCGCGAGGTACGGCGTCCTGCGCCGCCCGGTGCGGGAGAGCAGGCGAGGCAGGTACCCGGCGCGGGACAGCGCGAACAGCTGGCGCGAGTAGGCGAAGATGATCGAGAAGAAGCTGGCGACCAACCCGGCCAGGCCCACGTAGTTCACCACCCGGGCGAGCACCGTGTCACCGCCGTAGGCCGCGCGCAGGGCCGCCGGCAGCGGGTTGTCCGACGCCCTCAGCGCCTCCGCGCCCGCGCCGCCCGGCGCCAGCACCAGGATCGCCGCCGCGAACAGCAGCAGCACCAGCATCGCGGCCAGGATGCCGCGCGGCATGTCCCGGCGCGGGTCGCGCGCCTCCTCGGCGGCCAGCGGAACCCCCTCCACCGCCAGGAAGAACCAGATCCCGTACACCAGCGCCCCGAGCACGCCCGCGAAGCCGAACGGCAGGAAGCCGCCGCCCTCGGCGAGGTCGAACAGCCGGCCGGGGGAGAACCGGGGGATCATCCCGACCACGAACGCGAGCAGGGCGGCCACCGCGACACCGGTGATCACCGCCATCAGCCGCAGCGCCTCGCCGACGCCGTAGAGGTGCACCCCGACGAAGATCGCGAAGCAGGCCAGGTACACCGGCCACGAGTTGGTCAGCCCGAACAGGCCGAGCGTCTCCACGTACCCGCCGATGAACACCGCGATGGCGGCCGGCGCGATGGCGTACTCGATCAGGATCGCGACACCGGTGGCGAACCCGCCGAGCGGACCGAGCGCGCGGCGGGCGAACCCGTACCCGGCGCCCGCGACGGGCAGCGCGGCGGCGAGTTCGGCCAGTCCGAACACCATGCAGGTGTACATCGTCGCCATGAGCGCCGTCGCGATCAGCAGGCCGCCCCAACCCCCTTGCGCGAGCCCGAAGTTCCACCCCGCGAAGTCGCCGGAGATCACGTAGGACACGCCGAGCCCGGCCAGCAGGACCCACCCCGCCGCCCCGCGCTTGAGCCGCCGCCGCTCCAGGTAGTCGCCACTCACGTGCTCGTACTCGACGTGGTCGGGCATGTGCGCTCCCCAATGGGTTGATCGCGCTCCTTTGCCGGCCGAACGAGAGTGGCGTGGTTCACACGGTGGTGTCAAGATGGTGTGCCCAATGGCTCGCTGTCATACCTTTGGAGGCATGTCGATGCTCACCGTCGAGGAACTGCGCGAGCTGGTCGACACCGGTGAGGTGGATACCGTCCTGGTGGCGCTCACCGACATGCAGGGCAGGCTCCAGGGCAAGCGCTGCGCGGGCAGGCACTTCGTGGACGAGGTGCTCGCGCACGGCGCGGAGGGCTGCGCCTACCTGCTCGCGGTCGACGTCGACATGAACACCGTCCCCGGCTACGCGATGTCCTCCTGGGACACCGGCTACGGCGACTTCGTGCTGCGCCCGGACCTGGCCACGCTGCGCCGGATCCCCTGGCAACCCGGCACCGCGCTCGTGCTGTGCGACCTGGAGTGGGAGGACGGCACCCCGGTCGTCGCCTCGCCCCGGCAGATCCTGCGCCGCCAGCTCGACCGGCTCGCCGAGCGCGGGCTGGCTGCGTACGTCGGCACCGAGCTCGAGTTCATCCTCTTCGACGACACCTACGAGCAGGCCTGGGACCGCGGCTACCGCGGCCTCACCCCGGCCAACCGGTACAACGTCGACTACTCGCTGCTGGGCACCGGCCGGGTCGAGCCGGTGCTGCGCGACATCCGCAACCACCTGGCGGGCGCGGGCCTCGAGGTCGAGTCGGCCAAGGGCGAGTGCAACCCCGGTCAGCACGAGATCGCGTTCCGCTACACCGAGGCGCTCGCCACGTGCGACAACCACAGCGTCTACAAGACCGGCGCCAAGGAGATCGCGGCGCTGCACGGCAAGTCGTTGACCTTCATGGCGAAGTACAACGAGCGCGAGGGCAACTCGTGCCACGTCCACCTGTCGCTGCGCTCGACCGACGGCGAGCCGGTGTTCGCGCGGGACCACGGCATGTCCGAGCTGATGCGCCAGTTCCTCGCGGGCCAACTGGCGGGTCTGCGCGAGCTGACCTACCTCCTCGCGCCGAACATCAACTCCTACAAGCGCTTCGCGGCCGGCAGCTTCGCGCCCACGGCCGTGGCCTGGGGCCGGGACAACCGCACCTGCGCGCTGCGCGTCGTCGGCCACGGCGAGTCGCTGCGCTTCGAGAACCGGGTGCCCGGCGGCGACGTGAACCCGTACCTGGCGGTCGCCGCGCTGATCGCGGCCGGCCTGCACGGCGTGGAGAACGAACTGGCGCTGGAGGACGAGTTCACCGGCAACGCCTACGACTCGGACCGGCCGCGGGTGCCCGCCACCCTCCGCGACGCCGCCGCGCTGTTCGAGGGCAGCGCGATCGCCCGGGAGGCGTTCGGCCAGGACGTGGTGGACCACTACCTCAACGCGGCCCGGGTGGAAGTGGCCGCGTACGACTCGACCGTGACGGACTGGGAGCGCACGCGTGGTTTCGAACGGCTCTAGACCGCTCGTCGGCGTCACCACCTACCTGGAGCGCACCAGGTTCGGGGTGTGGGACGTCGAGGCGGCCGTGCTGCACCGCGACTACCTGGACTCGGTGGTCCGGGCGGGCGGCAACCCGGTGCTGCTGCCACCGGTCGGCGCCTGGGACGTGGACAGCATCGCGTTCCTGGATGCCCTGGTGCTCGCGGGCGGCGCGGACGTCGACCCCGCGCTGTACGGCCAGGAGCGCGACGAGCGCACCGGTCCGCCGCACGCCGCGCGGGACGCCGCCGAGCTGGCCCTGACCCGGGCCGCGCTCGAGCTCGACCTGCCGGTGCTGGCCGTGTGCCGGGGCATGCAGATGCTCAACATCGCGCTCGGCGGCACGCTGCGCCAGCACGTCGACGGCCACAACCCGGCTCCCGCGGTGTTCCAGCACACCGGGATGGTGATCGCCCCGGGCACCGCGCTGTCGTCGGTCGTGGGCCCGGCGACGACCGTGCACTGCCACCACCACCAGGCCCTCGACCTGCTGGGCGACGGCCTGCGGGTGGTCGGTTGGGCGCCGGACGGCGTGGTGGAGGCCGTCGAGCTGCCCGGCGCGCGGTTCGTGCTGGGCGTGCAGTCGCACCCCGAGGCGGACACCGAGGACGACCGACTGTTCGCCGCGCTGGTCGCGGCGACGAGGAACCAGGGGAGTGCCGGCGTGGGACGAGGGGTGTCGCGGTGAGCGCGCACGACGTGATCGACCCGGCCACCGGGCAGGTGGTGCGGCAGGTGGAGTTCACCTCGCTCGAGGAGACCGACGCGGCGATCGCGCGGGCGCACGCCGCGCTGCCCGCGTGGCGCGCGGTGGCGCCGGGCGACCGGGCGCGGCTGCTGCGCCGCTTCGCCGAGGCGGTGGACGGCGCGGTGGCGGAGTTGGCCGCGTTGGAGGTGCTCAACTCCGGCCACACGATCGGCAACGCCCGCTGGGAGGCGGGCAACGTCCGCGACGTGCTGAACTACTACTCGGCCACGCCGGAACGCCTGTTCGGCAGGCAGATCCCGGTGCCGGGCGGCCTCGACGTGACCTTCCACGAGCCGCTGGGCGTGGTCGGCGTGATCGTGCCGTGGAACTTCCCGATGCCCGTCGCCGGCTGGGGTTTCGCGCCCGCGCTCGCGGCGGGCAACACCGTGGTGGTCAAACCCGCCGAGGCCACCCCGCTCACCGCGCTGCGGCTGGCCGGGTTGGCCCGCGAGGCGGGCATCCCCGAGGACGTCTTCCAGGTGCTGCCCGGCCGCGGCGACGTGGTGGGGTGGCGGTTCGTCACGAACCCGTTGGTGCGCAAGGTGGTCTTCACCGGGTCCACGGCGGTGGGCAAGAGGATCATGGCGGGCTGCGCGGACCAGGTGAAGCGGGTGACGTTGGAGCTGGGCGGCAAGAGCGCCAACGTGGTGTTCGCCGACGCGGACCTGGAGCAGGCCGCCGCGACCGCGCCGTACGGGGTGTTCGACAACGCGGGCCAGGACTGCTGCGCGCGGTCCCGGATCCTGGTGCAGGCCTCGGTCTACGACCGGTTCATGGAGCTGCTGGAACCGGCGGTCAAGGGCGTCGTGGTCGGCGACCCGGGCGACGAGGCGACCGAGATGGGCCCGCTGATCTCCGCCGCCCACCGGGAGAAGGTGGCCTCCTTCGTGCCGGCCGACGCGCCGGTGGCGTTCCGCGGCAGCGCGCCGGACGGACCCGGCTTCTGGTTCCCGCCGACCGTGCTCGCGCCGGTGGCGCCGACCGACCGGGCGGCCCGCGAGGAGATCTTCGGGCCGGTGGTGGCCGTGCTGCCGTTCACCGACGAGGAGGACGCGGTGCGGCTGGCCAACGACAGCGACTACGGGCTGTCGGGCTCGATCTGGACCCGCGACGTCGGCCGGGCGCTGCGCGTGGCGCGCGCGGTCGACGCCGGGAACCTGTCGGTCAACTCGCACTCGTCGGTGCGGTTCTGGACGCCGTTCGGCGGCTACAAGCAGTCCGGGCTCGGCCGGGAACTCGGTCCGGACGCGCCCGACTCGTTCACCGAGACCAAGAACGTCTTCATCGCGCACTGATTGGGAGAGCAATGGTTCAGCGACTTGAGGGCCGCGTCGCCGTCGTGACCGGTGGTGGCAGCGGCATCGGGCTGGCCTCGGTCCGCCGGTTGGCGAGCGAGGGCGCGCGGGTGGTCGTCGCGGACGTCGACGCGACGTCCGGCGCGGCGGCGGCGTCCGAAGTGGACGGTCTGTTCGTCCAGGTCGACGTGACCGACGAGGAGCAGGTGCGCGCGCTGTTCCAGACCACCGCGGACACCTACGGCTCGGTGGACGTGGCGTTCAACAACGCCGGGATCTCGCCGCCCGAGGACGACTCGATCCTCACCACCGGCATCGAGGCGTGGGAACGGGTGCAGAAGGTCAACCTGACCTCGGTCTACCTGTGCTGCAAGTACGCCATCCCGCACATGCTGGAGCGCGGCCGCGGCTCGGTGATCAACACCGCGTCGTTCGTGGCGACCATGGGCGCCGCCACGTCGCAGATCTCCTACACCGCCTCGAAGGGCGGCGTGCTGGCGATGAGCCGGGAGCTGGGCGTGCAGTTCGCGCGGCAGGGCGTGCGGGTCAACGCCCTCTCGCCCGGACCGGTCAACACCCCGCTGCTGCGCGAGCTGTTCGCCAAGGACCCGGAGCGCGCCGCGCGCCGGCTGGTGCACGTGCCGCTGGGCCGGTTCGCCGAACCCGAGGAGATCGCCGCCGCGGTGGCGTTCCTGGCCAGTGACGACTCGTCGTTCGTGACCGCGTCCAACTTCCTGGTGGACGGCGGTATCGCCGGCGCCTACGTGACCCCGCTGTGATACCCCTCCGCGACGCGTTGTTCCGCCCGGTCCGGGCGGGCAACGCGTTCGAGGAGACCGTGGAGCGCCTCCTCCAGTCCATCCGGCTCGGCGTCGTGCCGCCGGGGGAGCGGCTGCCCGCCGAGCGCGACCTGGCGGGTCGGCTCGGGGTGAGCCGGGTGACGCTGCGCGAGGCCATCAGGTCGTTGCAGGACGCGGGGTACGTCGAGTCCCGCCGCGGTCGCTACGGCGGCACGTTCGTCACCGCCGTGCCACCCGCCGCCGCGCCCGGTCGACCGCCGGTGGCGGCGGACCTGCCGGACGCGCTGACGCTGCGCGCGGTGCTGGAGACCGGCGCCGCCGAGTGCGCCGCGTCCCGCCCGCTGGGCGCCGCCGAACGCCGTGATCTCCGCGCCCGCCTGGACGACTGCGCCTCGGCGCCGCTCGCGGAGTACCGCCGCAAGGACTCCCGCCTGCACCTGGCGATCGCGGAGGCGGCCGGCTCGACCTCGCTGACGGCCGCGATCGCCGACGCGCGGACCCGGGTCAACGCACTGCTCGACCGCATCCCGTTGCTGCCGCCCAACCTGGCGCACTCCAACGAGCAGCACGCCCGGATCGTGGCCCACATCCTGGACGGCGACGCCGAGTCCGCGCGCCGCGCGATGGCCGAACACCTCGACGGCACGGCTTCGCTGCTGCGCGGTTTCCTGGCTTAGCGAAGGGCTTTCCGCACGCCGTTGGGCGGATTTCCCCGGCTGGGCGGGTCTTCGCCGGCGGTGAGCGGCGAAACCGCCGTGCGCCAAGGTGTTGGGGCGGCGGCGACCGGACACCCCCGCCCGCCGGCCGGTACAACGGGTGGGTGTTGGGCGGAACGAAGCCGTGCGTGGAGACGACGGTGCCCGACGGGGCGGGCAG
>NZ_JBFAEO010000006.1:79012-203903 GCF_040642015.1 Actinosynnema sp. NPDC020468 | reverse complement strand
GCGCTGATCAACGGGTCACCGCTGGCAACCACATTTGGCACGGGGGCGCCGGCTTTGGAGTGTGGGTGCGGTCCTGAGTTCTCGGCGCCCCCGTGCCAAATGTGGTTGGGCTGCGCCCAGGCCATACGGGGAGAACACGAGGCCGCTGGCTTGGTCGGCGTGGCCTGGCCTGGCTTGGTCGGCGTGGCCGGGCGTTGCCTTGGCGGCTGGTGTGGGTGGCGTGGGTGTGGCGGTGTTGTGTGGCGGGGCTAGTTGAGGGTCAGGGCCAGTGGGGTGGTCAGGGATTGGGCGGCCAGGGTGGTGGCTGTTTGTTTTGTGGTGGACAGGATTGCCAGGGTGTCGTCGTCCTTGATCGCCACGACTGTGGCGTCCTCGGCCAGGATTGTGGCCTCGGGGGTTACCACGTTCACCTTGTCGCCCGGTTTCAGCAGGGTGGTGATGGCCTTGTCCTGGAGGCGGACGGCCACCGACGTCCTGGTGGGGTTGGGTGGGGTCAGGCGGGTGGTGGTCAGGTATTCGCCTGGGCCTGCTCGGGAGGTCAGGGTGCGGCCGATGGCGGTCGACTTGGTGGCCGCGTCGGCTGGGGATAACCCTGGGGGTACGTGACGGGTTTCCACGTCTGCCTCGGTCAGCGGGATGCCCGGGGGCAGGGCTCTCGTGGTGACCGCGACCTCGGTGCCCGGAGGCGTCGGCCACCACGTGATCAGGGCGCCTAGCAGGGCGAACAGGGCGGCGAGGAGTTTTCTGGTGCGGGGCATGGGGACGACGGTACGGGCGGTTTCGGGGTGGGGAAATGGTTGGCCCCCGAGCTGTGGACAACTCGGGGGCCTGTGGACAACTTGGGGATTCCTACGACGCCGCGGCTGAGGTGCTCGTCGTGGTCGAAGGAGTCGACGGGGTGCTCGCCGGGGTCGACTCGGACTTCGTCGCCGTGGTGGAGGACGGGGTCGAGGTCCTGTTGTCGGTGCGGTAGAAGCCGCTGCCCTTGAAGACCACGCCCACCGCGCCGTACAGCTTGCGGAGCCTGCCGCCGCACTGGGGGCATTCCGTCAGCGCCGCGTCGGAGAAGGACTGGACCTCTTCGAAGCGGTGGTCGCACTCGGTGCAGGCGTACTGGTAGGTCGGCACGGTTTGCCCTCCACGAGTCCCGTTGGCACTCCTACGTCACGAGTGCCAGACACGATGATGCGCCGGCCGGCATACGTCACGCAAACAACACTGGTCAACGTCACAGCGGCAGGCGCAGCAGGCCCCGTCCGGGCGTCAGCACGGCGTCCACCCGGACGTCGTGCGCCTCGGCCGGCAGGTCGTACGGCACGAATTCCGCGTCCCGCACCAACGCCACCAGTGGCGCGTTCGTCAACGGCAGCGAGCGGTCGTAGTGGCCGCCGCCCTTGCCGAGCCGGACGCCGCGGTGGTCGACGGCCAGGGCCGGCACCAGCACCAGGGACGCGGCGCCGATCGCGGTCGGGCCCAGGCGCGGACCGGACGGTTCCCGAAGTCCGAAAGGGCCCGGCGCGAGTTCGTCGGGCGCGTAAACCGCCCAGTCCAGCGGCGCCGGTCCGACGACAACCGGGAGGAGTACCCGGAAACCGGACTCGGCAAGCGTGTCCAACATCGCCGCCGAGCCGGGCTCGTTACCGACCGGCAAATACGCGCACACCGTCCCACCTGCGGGAACGCCGAACGCCGCAGTCGCCTGGAGCACTTCGGAGGACAAAGGGGCGCAAGCGCCGGTACGCCTTGTGGCACGCAGCCGCGCGCGTTCCGCCGCCTTCCGATCACATTCTCCGGACGTCGTCACGACCACCCCTATGCACGCCGTTACGCTCGCTGTTCATGAGCGTCTTCCAGACAGCAATCGTGCCCGCGGCGGGACTGGGCACGCGCTTCCTCCCGACCACCAAAGCGGTGCCCAAGGAGCTGCTGCCGGTCGTCGACACCCCTGGCATCGAACTCGTCGCCGCCGAGGCCGCCGAGGCCGGTGCCACCAGGTTGGTCATCGTGACCTCGCCGGGCAAGGACTCGGTCGCGAACTACTTCCGACCGCAGCCCGAACTGGAGGCCACGCTCGAGTCGCGCGGCAAGCACGACCTGGTCGCCAAGGTGCGCCGGGCGCCGGGCCTGCTGAGCGTGGAGACCGCGATCCAGGACCGCGCGTTGGGCCTCGGGCACGCGGTCGGCTGCGCCGAGGGCAACCTGACCGGCGAGGACGAGGCGGTGGCGGTGCTGCTGCCCGACGACCTCGTGCTGCCGACGGGCGTGCTCAAGACCATGGCCGCGACCAGGGAGAAGTTCGGCGGGAGCGTGCTGTGCGCGTTCGACATCCCGCGCGAGCAGATCTCCGCCTACGGCGTGTTCGACGTGCGCGAGACCGGCGACGACGACGTGAAGCAGGTCGTCGGCATGGTCGAGAAGCCCAAGGCGGAGGACGCGCCCTCGACGTTCGCGGCGGCCGGCCGGTACCTGCTGGACCGGGCGATCTTCGACGCGCTCAAGCGCATCACGCCGGGCGCCGGCGGCGAATTGCAGCTCACCGACGCCATCGCGCTGTTGATCAACGAGGGGCACCCCGTGCACGTCGTGGTGCACCGCGGCGGACGACACGACCTGGGCAATCCCGGTGGTTTCCTGAAAGCTGCGGTTGACTTCGCGCTTGAGCACCCGGACTACGGCGCGGAACTGGAGCAGTGGCTCCGGGCACGTCTCGGCTGAACTGAGGTCGTCTTATGAGGTCAGTGGACGAGCAGCTGCACCGCGTCGTCGCCGCCGCCGTGCGGCCCGCACCGGTGCGCGTGGCGATCTCCGAGTCGCAGGGTCTGCTCTGCGCCGAGGAGGTCGTCGCGGAACGCGCGTTGCCCGGTTTCGACCAGGCCGCGGTCGACGGCTACGCGGTGCGCAGCGTCGACGTGCAGGCGGCGGCCGAGGAGCCGGTGCAGCTGCCCGTGGTCGGCGAGATCCCCGCGGGGTCGCGCCAGCCGCGGCGGTTGCAGCCCGGTCAGGCCGTCCGGGTCGCGACCGGCGCGCCGCTGCCGACGCTGGCCGACGCCGTGGTGCCCCTCGGGTACACCGACGGGCACGCGGCGAACGTGACGGTGAAGACGCCCGTGCCGTCGGCCGCGTTCGTCCGGCGCACCGGCGAGGACGTGCAGACGGGTGACGTGGCGGTGCGCCGCGGCGCGGCGATCGGGGCGGCCCAGGTGGGTCTGCTGGCCGCCGTGGGGCGCAACAAGGTGCTGGTGCACCCGAGGCCGCGGGTGTCGGTCGTGTCGGTCGGCGAGGAGCTGGTGGACGTCGACCGCACGCCCGGTCAGGGCCAGGTCTACGACGTCAACTCCTACGCGCTGGCCGCCGCCGCGCGGGACGCGGGCGCCGAGGTCAGCCGGGTCGGCATCCAGTCGGCCGACCCGCGCCGGCTGCTCGAGGTCGTGGAGGGTCGGCTGCTGCTGTCCGAGATCGTGGTGATCGCGGGCGGTGTCGGCGGCGCGGTGGGCGACGAGGTGAAGGCCGCGCTCGCCGAGCTGGGCGACGTGGACACCACCCGGGTCGCCATGCACCCCGGGTCGGTGCAGGGTTTCGGCCGGCTCGGCCCGGACGCCGTGCCCACGTTCCTGCTGCCCGCGAACCCGATGAGCGCGCTGGTCGTGTTCGAGGTGCTGGTGCGGCCGCTGATCCGGGCCGCGCTGGGCAAGCGCAACCCGTACCGGCGCGCGGTGAGCGCCCGGCTGCTGTCGCCGCTGACCTCGACCAAGGGCAGGCGCGGGTTCCTGCGCGGCCAGTTGCTGCGCGACGCCGACAACGGCGAGTACCTGGTGCAGCCGCTCGGCACGTCGGGTTCGCACCTGCTGGCGTCGTTGGCCGAGGCGAACTGCCTGATCATGGTGGACGAGGACGTCACCGACGTGTCGTCGGGCGACGAGGTGCTGGTCAGCTTCCTGGCCCAGAGGGGATAGATGAGCGCGGGTCTCGCGTGGGACGGGGGCAGGCACCCCGGGTGGCCCGCGCGGCTCGGACCGCTCCGGGTGGCCGCGGGCGTCGTCGCCCTGCGTCCCCCGAAGCTGTTCGACGCCTCGGTGTGGTCGCGGCTGCGGTTGCGCGACCAGGCCTACCTGGAGGAGTGGGAGCCGACCGCGGTCGACGGCTGGGACGAGCGCAACGCCGCGCTGGCGTGGCCCGGCCAGTGGTCGTCGCTGAAGGCGTTGGCCCGGCGCGGCCAGGCGCTGCCGTTCGTGATCACGGTGGACGGTCGGCTCGCGGGCCAGATCACGGTGGGCAACATCGTGCGCGGGTCGCTGCGGTCGGCGTGGGTCGGCTACTGGGTGGCGGCCGACCTGGCGCGCGGCGGTGTCGCGACGGCGGCGGTCGCGCTGGTCGTGGACCACTGCTTCGGCGCGGCCGGGTTGCACCGGCTGGAGGCGACCGTGCGGCCGGAGAACGCGGCGAGCCTGCGCGTGCTGGCCAAGGCCGGTTTCCGCGAGGAGGGGCTGTTCCTGCGGTACCTGGACGTGGCCGGCGGCTGGCGGGACCACCTGTGCTTCGCGATGACCGCGGAGGAGGCGGCGCCGGAGGGGCTGGTGCGCCGATTGGTTGCCCGGGGATTCGCCCGAACCGCCTGATCAGGGGGCTGTTCGGATTATTCGGATCACCCGGAAGTGGGTGATAGACCACACTTTGGTACGTGCTCCGGTCGGCGAGCCTCCGACACAGGTGTGACTGTTGTGACTAGCGTGGCGTACGCACCGAGTGCGCCGCGGGGTAGGGGGAGGTGACGGGGATGCCGAGTTCGCTCATCGTGGTCGGGCTGGTGGTGGCCTGGCTGGTCGTCCTCGTCCCCATCGTGGCGCGCAAGCGCGCGGACGCGCGCAGCAGCATGGAGGAGGAGTACGACGCCATGCCTGACGCCGAGTTCGAGGACGACGAGTTCGACGACGAGTACGAGGAGATCCGGCCGTACCGCCCCGGACGGGGTGGCTACGACCCGGAGACCGCGGCCGTCGCGGCGCAGGCGAAGTACGCCTTCCGCCGCCGCGTGGTCGCGTTCCTGCTCGTGGCCGCGCTCGCGACCGGTCTGCTCGCGGGCCTGCTGTACCCGCTCGCGTGGTGGGGCCACGCCGGCGTGGACCTGGCCCTCGTGGGCTACCTCGCGTACCTGCGCCGCCAGGTCCGCATGGAGGAGGAGATCCGCGCCCGCCGCCAGGCCCGCCTGACCCAGCCGCGCCGCCGTCCGGCGGCCCGCCCGGTGGAGGAGGAGTCGGAGTCGGCCCTGGAGCCGCAGCCGCGCTTCCGCCACCAGGTCCGGCCGGGCACGGTGGTCGTGGACATGGACGACGAGGATCCGGCGTTCGACGAGTTGGACGGTCCGGACGCCCTGCCGTACCGGCGTGCCTCGGGTGAGTGAGGGGGGTGGTGAAACCACCCCCCTGGGTACTGATATGCTTCTCCCGCACGACGACAGCAGGGCAGTCAGAAGGCCGGGCTGTGGACAACTGAACACGGGGCTGTAGCGCAGTTGGTAGCGCGACTCGTTCGCATCGAGTAGGTCAGGGGTTCGATTCCCCTCAGCTCCACCAAAGTACTCATTGCACGAACACCTTCAGGGGCGGATACCGATAACTCGGTGTCTGCCCCTTCTGGTTGCATGACCGCGGTGGGCTGGGGCACGCGGAAGACGGGCACGCCGGCCAGTCGCGCGAATGCTGAACGGCATGACGAGACCTCCCGGTGCCTGTGTCCGGGATCGCGCGTGACAGTCGGTCGAACACTCGTGCACGACGAGCGGGGGAACCCGCGCCAGGCGAGCGCCGAGGTCCACCGCTCGGCGGCACCGCTGGCCAGGCCGGAGGATCCCGAACACCACTATCGCACCTGTCGCTCGCGCTGCTGGTGGGCGACAGGGTGAACGAGGAAGTGGTGGAGGCGAAGGGGCTGCCGGAGGCGGCGGACCTGCGTGAAGCCTACGAGGAGATGCGGAAGCCGAGCTGATCGGCTCTCCGTGTGGTCGGCTCCACGGAGAACGGGGAAACCCCTTCCACCCATGGTGGCGGAAGGGGTTTTTCGCTGTTCGGGTGCCTTTCGCGCGGTCCGCATATCGCCGGTGTATCGAAAAGCGGATACGTGTCGGCAACGTCGTGCCGGTTTGACTGGGTTCATGTCCCAGCGCGAACCGGTTCGGCGCACCGGGTTGTCGGCGTTCTCCTCGGTCGGTCCGCCGACGGGGATCACGGTGTACGGCTGCGAGCCGGACGAGGCGGTGCTGTTCCGGGAGATGGCGCCGCGGTGCGGTGTCGTGCCGCGGATCACCGCGGCTCCGGTGTCCGAGGTCAACGTCGGGTTGGCGGCGGGCAATCGGTGTGTCAGCGTCGGGCACAAGGCCCGGGTCACCGATTCCACTCTCCGCGCGCTCGCTCGGGTCGGGGTGGAGTACCTCTCCACCAGGAGCATCGGTTTCAACCACCTCGACGTGGCGTACGCGGAGAGCGTCGGTATCGCGGTGGGCAACGTCGCCTATTCGCCGCAGAGCGTCGCCGATTACACGGTGATGCTGATGCTGATGGCGGTGCGGAACGCGAAGACCACCATTCGGCGCGCCGACGTGCACGACTACCGGCTGAACGACGTGCGCGGGCGGGAGCTGCGGGACCTGACCGTCGGGATCGTCGGCACCGGGCGCATCGGCTCGGCCGTCGTGGACCGGTTGTGGGGTTTCGGTTGCCGGGTGCTGGCCTACGACAACCGGCCGCGGAACTCGGCCGATTACGTGCCGCTCGACGAGTTGGCGCAGTTGAGCGACATCGTCTCGCTGCACGTACCCCTCGACGCGGGCACGCGTCACCTCCTCGGTCGGGAACGGCTCGCGCGGTTGAAGGACGGCGCGATCGTGGTCAACACCGCGCGCGGCGGTCTGGTGGACACCGGGGCGCTGGTCGAGGAATTGGAGTCGGGGCGGCTGGGCGGCGCGGCGCTGGACGTGCTGGAGGGCGAGGAGGGCATCTTCTACTCCGACTTCCGGGACGAACCCGTCGGGAACGCGCTCCTGGCGCGGTTGCAGCGAATGCCGAACGTGCTCATCAGTCCGCACACCGCCTATTACACGGACCACGCGTTGAGCGACACCGTGGCGAACAGTCTCATCAATTGCGTGAACTTCGAAAGCGGGCAGCAGCATGGCTAGGGTGAAGGTCGGGATCCTGTTCGGCGGTGTTTCGGAGGAACACCCCGTCTCCGTCAAGTCCGCCCGGGAGGTCGCCGGGAGCCTCGACGTCGGGAAGTACGAACCGTTCTGGATCGGGATCACCGAAAGCGGTTCCTGGAGGCTCTGCGACGGGCCGGACGGCGACTGGGCGGACGCGGGCAGGCCGGTCGTGCTGTCGCCGGACCGCGGGGTGCACGGGTTGCTCGTGCTCGACGGCGGCCGGTACGAGGCGATCCGGCTCGACGTGGTGTTCCCGGTGCTGCACGGCAGGCACGGCGAGGACGGCGCGGTGCAGGGGTTGCTGGAGCTGTCCGGCATCCCCTACGTCGGCTGCGACGTCCAGGCCTCCGCGCTGTGCATGGACAAGTCCCTGACCTACCTCGTCGTCGGCGGCGCGGGGATCGCCACGCCGGCCGTCCGGACCGTCGGCCCCGACGAGAACCCGGACCCCGAGGAGTTCACCTACCCGGTTTTCGTGAAGCCGGCGCGGTCGGGGTCGTCCTTCGGCGTCGGGAAGGTGGCCCGCAAGGAGGAGTTGCCGGGCGCGCTGGAGGACGCGCGGCGGTTCGACTCCAAGGTGCTGGTCGAGGAGGCGGTGGTCGGCCGCGAGGTCGGCTGCGCCGTGCTGGGGAACGACCCGGACCTGGTCGTCGGCGAGGTGGACCGGATCGCGCTGTCGCACGGCTTCTTCAAGATCCACCAGGAGAGCGCGCCGGAGAGCGGTTCCGAGAACTCGGTGACGATCGTGCCGGCCGACGTCCCGGTGGAGGCGCGGGTGCTCGTGCAGGAGACCGCGAAGGCGGTGTACCGGGCCCTGGGGTGCCGGGGGTTGTCCCGGGTGGACCTGTTCCTGAAGGACGACGGCACGGTGGTGCTCAACGAGGTCAACACGTTGCCCGGGCTGACCTCCTACAGCCGCTACCCCGGGATGATGGCCGCCGCCGGCCTCTCGTTGCGCGACGTGGTCGACCGGGTCGTGTCGGCGGCGCTGGAGGGGACGACCCGATGAAGGACGGGTTCGCCTTCGTGGACGACCTGGTGCCCGGGATCCGGTGGGACGCCAAGTACGCGACGTGGGACAACTTCACCGGCAAACCCGTGGACGGGTACGCGGTGAACCGGATCGTCGGCACGGTGGAGTTGTGCGGCGCCCTGGCGAACGCGCGGGAGAAGGCGGCTTCGCTCGGCTTCGGCCTGCTGCTGTGGGACGGCTACCGCCCGCAGCGCGCGGTGGAGTGCTTCCTGCGCTGGTCGGCGCGGCCGGAGGACGGTCGGACGAAATCGCGGCACTACCCGAACCTCGAGCGGGCGGAGATGGTCGAGCAGGGGTACGTGGCCACGAGGTCGGGGCACAGCCGCGGCAGCACGGTCGACCTGACGCTCTACCGCCTGACCACCGGCGAACTCGTGCCCATGGGCGGTGGCCACGACCTGATGGACCCGATCTCGCACCACGGCGCGACCGGCGTGACCCGGGTCGAGGCGGGGAACCGCGAGCACCTCCTCGCGATCATGGAGGCCTGCGGTTTCACCCGGTACGACCAGGAGTGGTGGCACTACGCGCTGCGGGACGAGCCCTTCCCGGACACCTACTTCGACTTCCCCGTCGCACGCCCGGGACGGCCGGGGTGACGGCGCCGCGCGTCGTCGTCGCCGGCGGCCACTCGGCCGGGCACATCGAGCCCGCGATGAACCTCGCCGACGCGGTGCGGCGACTGGAGCCCACGGCCGAGATCACCGCGCTCGGCACGGTCCGCGGCCTGGACACCACGCTGATCCCGGCACGCGGCTACCCGCTCGAGCTCATCCCGCCCGCACCGCTGCCGCGTCGGCTCAACCGGGACCTGCTGCGCACACCGGGTCGGCTGCGCGACTCGGTGCGGGCGACCCAGGCGGTGCTGCGCCGGGTGCGGGCGGAGGCCGTGGTCGGGTTCGGCGGGTACGTGGCGCTGCCCGCGTACCTCGCCGCGCGCCGGCTCGGCCTGCCGATCTTCGTCCACGAGGCCAACGCGCTGCCCGGCGTGGCCAACCGGCTGGCGGCCCGGATGACCGGGCACGTGTTCACCGCCGCGCCGGGCGTCCGGTTACCCGGCGGCGTCCCCATCGGGATCCCGCTGCGACCGGAGATCGCCGGGCTCGACCGGTCCGCGCTGCGCGAGGAGGCCCGGCGGCGGTTCGGCCTGCGCCCCGACCTGCCGGTGCTGCTGGTCACCGGTGGTTCGCAGGGCGCCCGGACGATCAACGTCGCGGTGTCCGGCGCGGCGTCGGCCCTGCGCGCGGCGGGGGTGCAGGTGCTGCACGTCACCGGGCCGCGGCACGTCGTCGAGGTGCCGGACGGCGACCCGCCCTACGTCGTCGTGCCCTACGTCGAGGAGATGCGGTACGCCTACGCCGCCGCCGATTTCGCGATCTGCCGCTCGGGGGCGATGACGTGCGCCGAACTGGCCGCCGTCGGGTTGCCCGCCGCGTACGTCCCGCTGCCGCTGCGCGGCGGTGAACAGGGGCGCAACGCCGACGGGGTGGTCGCGGCGGGCGGTGCGCTGCTCGTCGCCGACGCCGAGCTGACCCCGGCGTGGATCGCGACCGCGTTGCTCCCCGTGCTCACCGACCCGGGGTGGATCGCGTCGATGTCGGCCCGCGCGGCGGCGACCGGCACGCCCGACGCGGGCGCCGTCCTGGCCCGGCACGTGCTCACCGGGATCGCCGAGCGGCGGCTGTCCGCCCGCTGAGCACGCGGTCAGCGCGGTGGCGCGGCGGGCAGGCGCACCGTGACGCGGAGTCCGCCGCCGGGGCGCGGGGTGAGGGTGAGGGTGCCGTCGTGGGCCTCGGTGATGCTCTTGACGATCGCCAGGCCGAGGCCCACGCCCGCGTGGTGGGTGCGAACGCGTTCGGCGCCGCGCCGGAACGGCTCGACCAGCGTGGCGACCAGTTGCGCGGACAGCGGCTCGCCGGTGTTCTCCACGACGAGCACCACGGCCCGGTGCCGGTGGCCGGTCGTGACCCGCACCGCGCCGTGCTCGGGCAGGTTGTGCACGATCGCGTTGTGCACCAGGTTCGTCGCCAGCTGGAGCAGGAGCGCGGGCGATCCCCTGGTGTGGGCGACCTCGCCGCCGGTCTCGATGGTGATGCCGCGTTGTTCCGCTTGGGGCAGAAGGGTTTCGGTGGCCTCCTCCGCCGCCAGCGACAGGTCGACGCGCTCCCGGGCGAACGACCGCCGGTCGGCCCGGCTGAGCAGGAGCAGCGCCTCGGTGAGGTCGATCGCCCGGCTGTTGACCAGGTGCAGCCGGTCGACCAGGTCGCCCGCCTCCCGGTCCGGGTCGGTGCGGGCGACGTCGAGCAGCGTTCGGGTGATCGCGAGCGGGGTGCGCAGCTCGTGGGAGGCGTTGGCGGCGAACCGCTGCTGCTCGGCGAGTTGCGCGTCGAGCCGGGAGAGCATCGTGTCGAAGGCGTCGGCCAGCTCGCGGAACTCGTCCTCGCGGCCCGGCAGCCGGATCCGGTGGGACAGCGACCCGCTCGCGGCCTTGCGGGTGGCGGCGGTGATCCGGGACAGCGGCGCGAGCATGCGCCCGGCCAGGAACCACCCTCCCGCCAGGCCGAACACCAGCAGGAAGACCAGCACCAGGGCGGCGCTCGGCGCGAAACCGCGCACCAGGCCGCCGGGCGACGGTCCGATCGCCATGCCCGACACCGGGTCGCTGCCCCAGTCCCGGTAGTTCAGCAGGAACACCAGCGCGGCCGCGAGCAGCAGGGTGCCCGCGATCAGCACGAAACCGGCGTAGCTGAGGGTGAGCTTGAGGCGGACGCTGAGCCCCGGCTCCCTATCCACGTCCGGCCGCGTTCCGGTCGATGCGGTAGCCGACGCCCGCGACGGTGGCGATGATCCACGGCTCGCCGAGCCGCTTGCGCAGGGCCGAGACCGTGATCCGCACCGCGTTGGTGAACGGGTCGGCGTTCTCGTCCCACGCCCGTTCCAGCAGCTCCTCGGCGCTGATCACGCCGCCCTCGGCGGCGACCAGCACCTCCAGCACGGCGAACTGCTTCCTGGTCAACGCGACGTAGCGGCCGTCGCGGTAGACCTCGCGGCGGAACGGGTCCACCCGCAGTCCCGCGATCTCCCGCACGGGCGGCCGGTTGTGCGCCCGCCGCCGGTCGAGCGCCCGCAGCCGCAGCACGAGTTCCCGCAGCTCGAACGGTTTGGTGAGGTAGTCGTCGGCGCCGAGGCCGAACCCGGAGACCTTGTCGTCCAACCGGTCGGCGGCGGTGAGCATCAGGATCGGCAGGCCGCTGCCGGAGGCGACGATGCTCTCCGCGACCTCGTCGCCGGAGGGACCGGGGATGTCCCGGTCGAGGACCGCGATGTCGTAGGCGTTGACGCTCAACAACTCCAGCGCGGTGTCACCGTCGCCCGCGAGGTCGGCGGCGATCGCCTCCAGCCGCAGTCCGTCGCGGATGGCCTCCGCCAGGTAGGGCTCGTCCTCCACGACCAGCACGCGCATGCCCCCGATGCTAGGGGTGGGTGCGTATCGCGGGCTTATCGAAAACCGGGTACGCGCCGACAACGCCGTGCCCACTTGCCTGGTCACCGTGCCCACCAGCGAATCGGCCACCCGCCGCGCCCTCGGCGAGGCGCACGGCGCCGTCTCCGAGCCCGTGACGGTCTTCGACACCACGACACCGGCCGTGACCAACCTCGCCCCCGCGCTCCTGGACGCCCTGCGCCGTGCCGCGGCCGCCGCCGCGGCCGACGGCGTCGGCTTCGTCGTCAACGGCGGCTGGCGTTCCCCGGAGTACCAGGCGGCACTGCTGCGCGAGGCGATCGCCGAACACGGCTCCGCGGAGGAAGCCGCCCGCTGGGTCGCGACCCCCGACACCTCCGCCCACGTCGCGGGCCACGCCGTGGACCTGGGCCCTCCGGCCGCCCGCGCCTGGCTGGCCGCCCACGGCGCCGAACACGGCCTGTGCCTCGTCTACCGCAACGAACCGTGGCACTTCGAACTCCGCCCCGAAGGCTGCCCACCCCTGTACCCCGACCCGTCGCACGACCCGCGGCTGCGGCGGTGAGCCCGGTCAGGTCCAGTGCCACTCGATGGCGTAGGTGCGCCCCTTCCCGGGCGGGGTTCCGGCGGCTTCCGCCGGAGTGGCACGACGGCGGATCACGGCCACCGGCGGAACCGGGGCACGTCGACCGCTTGGCGATCGCAGCCTGCCGGTCGTCCGGGGCGCCTGCCGTTCGGCGCGGACCGCGGTGGTGTGACCGCGATGGGCGTCGCCCGGGTCGGTAGGATCTTGTGGTGCGCTTCGTCGCTGATCTCCACATCCACTCCAAGTACTCCCGGGCGTGCAGCCGGGATTGCGATCTGGAGCACCTGACCTGGTGGGCTCGGCGCAAGGGGATTTCCCTCGTCGGTACCGGGGACTTCACCCATCCCGCCTGGTACGACCACCTTCGCGAGACGCTCGTGGAGGCCGAGCCCGGGGTGTTCCGGTTGCGGGACGAGCTGGAGCGGGAGATCGATCGGACGTTGGCGCCCCGGTTGGCGGGCGCGCCGGTGCGGTTCATGTTGTCGGTGGAGATCTCCACGATCTACAAGCGCGGCGACAAGACGCGGAAGGTGCACCACCTCGTCTACATGCCCGACCTGAAGAGCGCCGCGGAGTTCAACGCGCGGCTCGGGCGGATCGGGAACCTCGGGTCGGACGGGCGGCCGATCCTCGGGCTCGACTCGCGGGACCTGTTGGAGATCACGTTGGAGTGCGGCGGTTATCTCGTGCCGGCGCACGTGTGGACGCCCTGGTTCGCGGTGCTCGGGTCGAAGTCCGGGTTCGACGCGGTGGCCGACTGCTACGTCGACCTGGCCGACCACATCTTCGCCGTCGAGACCGGGTTGTCGAGCGATCCCGAGATGAACTGGCGGGTGTCCGGGTTGGACCGGTACCGGCTCGTCTCCAACTCCGACGCGCACTCGCCGCCCGCGCTCGGGCGCGAGGCCACGCTGTTCGACACCGACCTCGACTACTACGCGGTGAAGAGGGCGCTGGAAACGGGGATCGGGCACGCCGGGTCGCTGGAGTTCTTCCCCGAGGAGGGCAAGTACCACGTCGACGGGCACCGCAAGTGCGGTGTGCGGTTCGAACCCGGGGAAACCCTTGCGCACCACGGGATCTGCCCCGAGTGCGGCAAGCCGCTCACGGTCGGCGTGCTCAGCCGGGTCGAGGAGTTGGCCGACCGGGAGGAGGGGTTCCGGCCCGCCGGCACGGCGCCGTTCCGCAACCTCGTGCCGCTGCCCGAGATCGTGGGCGAGATCGCCGGCACCGGGCCGAAGAGCAAGAGGGTGCAGGGCGAGATCGACAAGCTCACGGCCGCGCTCGGGCCGGAGTTGGGGATCCTCCAGGACGTTCCGGTGGACGACATCTCCGCCCACTCCACGCTGCTCGGCGAGGCCGTCGGCCGGCTGCGGCGCGGCGAGGTGGTCCGGGACGCCGGGTACGACGGCGAGTACGGCGTCATCCGGTTGTTCGAACCGGGCGAGCTGCACCGCCGCACGGCCGCGCCCGGCCTGTTCGACGGGCCCGAGCCGGTGCAGTCCACTGTGGACAGGAAGACCTACCGGCCCGGGCCGAAGGTCGAGCAGCCGCAACCGAAGCCGAAGGCCGAGCCGGGTTCCGGGCTGCTGGACGGGCTCGACCCCGAGCAACGGGCGGCCGCGTCGGTCACCGGCGGACCGCTGCTGATCATCGCCGGCCCCGGCACGGGCAAGACGCGCACCCTCACCCACCGGCTCGCCCACCTGGTCACCGCGCACGGCGTGGACCCGGCGCACTGCCTCGCGATCACGTTCACCCGCCGGGCCGCCGAGGAGATGGCCGAACGGCTGGCGCACCTCGTGCCGGACGCCCGGATGACCATCGCGACCTTCCACTCCCTGGGCGTGCGGATCCTGCGCGACCAGCACGAGCGCGCGGGCCTGGCGCCGGACTTCGGCATCGCGGACCCGGACCAGCAGGAGCAGCTCAAGGACTCGCCCGACTACAAGGGCGCGCTGCGCGAGCGGAACCTGGTCGACTTCGACGACCTGGTCGAGCTGCCCGTCAAGCTGCTGGAGAACGACCGGGAGCTGGTCGAGCACTACCGCGCGCGGTACCGCTGGATCTGCGTGGACGAGTACCAGGACGTGGACGAGACCCAGTACCGGCTGCTGCGGCTGCTCGCGCCGCGGGACGGCAACATCACCGCCATCGGCGACCCGGACCAGGCGATCTACCGGTTCCGCGGCGCGGACGTCGGCTTCTTCCTGCGGTTCGCGGAGGACTTCCCGACCGCGCGGACCGTGCACCTGACCCGCAACTACCGGTCCAGCGCCCGGGTGGTCGAGGGCGCGCTGCGGGTGATCACGCCGACCACCCTGGTGCCCGGCCGCGAGCTGACCCCGATGGGCGAGCACGGCGACGCGCGGATCGGCGTGCACCACGCGTCGTCCGAGGCCGCGCAGGCGGGTTTCGTGGCGCGGACCATCGAGCAGGTCATCGGCGGCGCGTCGTTCCACGCCCTGGACAGCGGGTTGGTGTCCACCGACGGCACGCAGAACCTCGGGTTCTCCGACTTCGCCGTGCTCTACCGGACCGACCGGCAGTCGCGCGCGGTCGTGGAGGCGCTCACCGCGTCCGGGCTGCCGTTCCAGAAGCGGTCGCACGACCGGCTCGCGGACCGGCCGGGTGTGGCGCGGATCGTGAAGGACGTGCCGTTCGCGGCGGGCGCGACGGTGCTGGACCGGGTGCGCGCGGTCGCGGGGGAGGACCACACGGCCTACGAGCTGCTCAAGCCGCTGGCCGCCGAGTGCGGCGACGACTTCGAGCGGTTCCACACCGAGTTGGCGCTCGGCGTCGAGGTCGACACGTGGGACCCGCGCGCGGACCGGATCTCGCTGCTCACCCTGCACGCCTCGAAGGGGTTGGAGTTCCCCGTGGTCTTCGTCGTCGGCTGCGAGGACGGCCTGCTGCCGCTGCGCTGGCCGGGCGCGCCGGACGAGGAGGACACCGACGAGGAGCGCCGGCTGCTGTTCGTCGGCATGACCCGCGCGCAGCGGCACCTGTTCCTCAGCCACACCGCGGGTCGGCCGCGGTCGCCGTTCCTGGCCGAACTGCGGGGTTTCGAGCAGATCGGCGATTCCCAGCCGCGGCGCCGGAAGAAGGGGACGCAGCTCAGCCTGCTGTGACGTCGCAGGTCAACACCGGTAGACGATCCCCAGTGGTATGGACCATAAGTCAACGGTATGACTTGACTGGAATATCCGCCTGATCTTGCAGATGGCTAGCGTCGTGGCGAACGGCCCCGCATCCCGTGTCACCACCCCTGCAAGGAGACAGCGGATGACTCGACGCATCGCCGCCGCCGTCGCCGTCGCGGTCCTGAGCGCCACCGGAGTGGCAGTTGCTCTGACCAGCACGGCGAACGCCGGTCCGCCGCAACAACAGGAGTCCCAGGACGCCGCCGTGATCGCGGCGATGGCCAGGGACTTCAAGATCAGCCCCGACCAGGCCCGCACCCGCATCGCGAAGGAGGCCGAGGCCGGTCGCACGGAGGCCGCCCTGAAGGCCAAGCTCGGCCCGGCGTTCGCCGGCGCGTGGATGAACGCGGACGGCACGCAGCTGATCGTCGGCACCAGGCCCGACAGCCAGATCCAGAGCCAGATCCAGAGTCAGATCCAGCTCGTCCGGGACGCGGGCGCCACGCCCAAGCTGGTGGACAAGAGCTTGGCCCAGCTCGACGCCCTGAAGGTCAAGCTGGACCAGAACTCCCGCAACGCGCCGAAGACGGTGCCGGGCTGGTACGTCGACACGCAGAACAACACCGTGGTCGTGTCGGCCCGCGACGTCGAGGCCGGCAAGGCGTTCGCCAAGGCGAGCGGCCTCGACCTGGCCGACGTGCGCGTCGAGCAGTCCACCGAGAACCCGCGCCCGCTGATCGACGTGATCGGCGGCAACGCGTACTACATCGGCGCCGGCACGCGCTGCTCCGTCGGCTTCTCGGTCAACGGCGGCTTCGTCACCGCGGGCCACTGCGGCACGCAGGGCGCGTCGACCACGCAGCCGAGCGGCTCGTTCCAGGGCTCCAGCTTCCCGGGCAACGACTACGCCTGGGTGCGCGTCGCGGCGGGCAACACCCCGCGCGGCCTGGTCAACCGGTACTCCGGCACCGTCGCGGTGGCCGGTTCGACCGAGGCGCCCCTGAACGCCTCCGTCTGCCGGTCCGGCTCCACCACCGGGTGGCACTGCGGCACGATCCAGCAGAAGAACGCGTCGGTGACCTACCAAGAGGGAACCGTGTCCGGCCTGACCAAGACCAACGCGTGCGCCGAGCCCGGCGACTCCGGTGGTTCGTGGCTGGCGGGCGACCAGGCGCAGGGCGTCACCTCGGGCGGTACCGGGGACTGCTCGTCCGGCGGGATCATGTACTTCCAGCCGGTCAACGAGATCCTCCAGGCGTATGGCCTCCAGCTGGTCATCGAGGGCGGAACGCCTCCCACGAGCACGACGAGGCCGACCGGTCCCACCACGACGACCGGCAACCCCGGCCAGACGACCTGGCAGCAGGGCACCGCGTACGCGGCCGGAACGCAGGTCACGTACAACGGTGTCGGGTACAGGTGCTTGCAGGGGCACACGGCCCAAGCCGGCTGGGAACCGCCTTCGGTGCCTGCTTTGTGGCAGCGCGTGGGCTAGCGGCAAGTCCGCGCGCGGAGGAGGGGTCCGGCTTCGGCCGGACCCCCCTTTTCCTTGTGCCCCTTCACTTTCCGCGACGGGCACCGTCACGACTCGCCGAGTGAGTCCTCCAGCCGGTCGAGGATGACGGCCTCCAGCCGCGCCTCGACCTTCGCCGTGTCCGGGTGGTCGCCCAGCTGCCGCCGCCTGCTCACCGCGACGAACCGGTACTCGACCTCGGCCCGCTCCAGTTCGCCACGTCGGCGCAGCACGTGCCCGAGCCGCTGTCGGGCGGCGAGCGTGTGCCCGTGCTCGGGGCCGAACACCCGGCCCAGCGCGCCCGCCAGGTCCCGCTGCACGGCCTCGGCCTCGGCCAGTTCGCCGCGCCGCCACAGCACGACGCCCAGGTTGGCCCGCGCGACGAGGCTCAGCTCGTGGTCCGGGCCCAGCACGTCGGCCAGCAGCGCCACCAGGGACCGGTACTCGTCGGCGGCCCGCGCGTACTCGCCGCGGTCGTGCCGCAGCGCGACGAGGCTCGCCCGGACCTCCAGCGCGGCCGGGTGGTGCTCGCCGAACAGCCGGGACCGGGTCGCGAGCGCCGAGCGGTAGAGCCGTTCCGCGTCCTCCACCAGGCCGTGCCGGCGGCAGGACCGGCCGACCCGCAGCCGCACGTCCGCCGCGGCCGCCGAGTCGCCGAGGTCGGTGCACAGCGGCAGCACCGCCGCCCACACCGACTCGTCGCGCGCGGTGATCACGTCCAGCAGGCCGGTGAGCCGACCGCCCCGGCACGCCCGGCGCACCAGCGGGTGCACGGCCAGCGTCGACGTCCGCCGGTCGACCAGACCCAGCCGGACCAGGTCGGCCAGCAGCACACCCAGCTCGTCCGCGGTGATCCCCTCGAGCCCCGGCACCGCCCGCAGCGCCTCCGCGTCCAGCAGGGCGGGCGGGATCGGCGTCGGCGCGAGCCCGGACAGCACCTCCAGCAGCGGCCGGGCCGCCGGGTGCCTCCGCGCGGCCAGGTCCACCGCCGGCACGTCGACCGGGTAGGAGGCGAACGTCCGGGGCAGGAGCTCACCGGGCAGCACCGGCACGTCGACCGCGGCGGCCAGGAACCGGCCGGCCAGCCGCAGCTCGAGCGGCGACCCGCCCAGTGCCGCGGCCAGCGCCTCGGCCCGGGGTCGGTCGCCCGCGTGCCGGGCCAGGTCCAGCAGCACCGCGGCGCCGTACTTCGCGGGCAGCGGCGGCACCCGGAGCGCGGTCGCGCCCGGCCACGCGTCCGACGTCGAGGTGATCAGCACCGTGCCGTTGGCCTTGGGCCGGCGCAGCCACCGCGCCACGACCGCGGGTTCGGCGTCGTCCAGCACCAGCAGCCACGGCGCGACCACCGCGTCCAGCGCGGCCCACAGCTCGGCGGGGGAGGCCTCGACCGGCGCGCCGACGCGCAGCGCCAACTCCCGGCGCGCGAGCGGGTGCGCGGCGTCGAGCCACCACGTCGTCACGGCCGCGCCGCGCGCGTGCTCGGCGGCGACGGTGGACTTGCCGACGCCGTCCGGCCCGTGCAGCACCACGATCCGCCCGCCCGGCCCGCGCAACGACGCCACCAGCCCGGATCTTCCGCGCACCTCGTGGTCCATTCGACCGACGGGCACCGCCACGGTGATCAGGCCAGCCACCACACCGACGCTACCGAGGAGGGCGCCCGGCGCGGGAGGGGTCACCCGGCGGTACTCGTCCGTTCCCCCGGGTGAGCGGACCGACACCACGAGGTGGACCTGTCGGAGCGGCCGGTCCCCGTACCCTGAGGGGCGACGCGAAGGAGTGGTGGGGCGTGGACCTGGCCGAGTCGTTGCTGGCGTGGTTGCACGGCTGGGCCGGCGTGCCGCTCTGCGCCGGCGACTGGGCCTGGACCGTGACCGCGATGGGCGCGCTGGTCGGCGTGCTGCCCACGGTGGGCGCGCTGCTCGCGATCACCGTGCGCCGGGTCGTCGGCAACTCCTACGGTCCGGTGGTCGGCGCGCTGTTCGCGATCATCGGCGTGCTGAGCACCCTCGTGCTGCCCTACGTGCTGTTCTCCAACACCTACAAGGTGCTGCGGGCCGGGTCGCTGCCCGGTATGGACACCCTGGGCGACTCGCCGTGCGGCGTGTTCACCCAGGGCGACTACCTGGTCGACTCGCCGCCGATCTACGGCGCGATCACCAACACGAACGGCGTGGTCTTCCTGGTGGCCGCGTGCCTGACCGCGTTCCTCGCGCTGCTGTGCCTGATCTTCGTGATGCTCCAGGCGGGCTCGGCGTTCCGGCTCGGGCCGAGCTGGCCGCGCCGGGTGTTCTGGCCGCCGTTCCTGTTCCTGCTGGTAGCCGTGTCGGCACTGCCGGTGACGCTGGTGGGCCACCTGCTGCTCGGGTTCTTCCCGATTGCGCTGATCGGCTCCCTCGTGGTGCGGGTTTTCGGGTTGACTACGGCCATGCTGAACCGCCCCGGCCGCGATCGCGGCGCACCGCAGCCCGCGGTCTCGCACAACCCGCCGCCCTACAACCCGCAGCAGAACCCCCAGCACAACCCGCAGCAGAACCCCCAGCACGGGCACCAGCAGGGCGGGCAGAAGCCGCCGCCCTACCAGCCCGCGCAGATCCCGCCCTACCAGCCCGTTCCGCCGTACCGGCCGACGCCGCCCAACCGGCACTACCCGCCGACCAGGGTGTCCGAGGCGCCGGTCGAGCCGGTGCGCCCGGTGACCCAGCCGCCGGTGCCACCGGTCCAGAAGCCGCCGACCCAGCAGCCCGCCGCGCAGCCGCCGCCCACGCGCGTCGACCACTCGGTGAACCAGCCCGCGCAGCAGCAGCAGCAGTCGGCCCAGCCGTCCAAGCTCGCCGACACGCCCGGCCCGCTGCCCTTCGGCCCCGGCGCGTCCACCGCGTCCCAGCCGACGACCCCCGAGCCCGGCAAGGTGTGGAACCCGGCGAGCGGCCGGTTCCGCCGGGTGCGCCAGCTCGGCAGCGGCGGCTTCGGCACGGTGTGGCTCGCGGTCGACACCCAGCTGGACCGCACGGTCGCGGTGAAGCTCGCGCACGCGCCGGACAACGACACCGAGCAGCGCATGCTGCGCGAAGCGCGCGCTCTGGCCGCCGTGCGCCACCCGAACTGCGTGCGGGTGTTCGACATCGTGCAGGACCCGGACGGCCTGGCCATCGTCATGGAGTACATCGACGGCAAGCCGCTGTCCGAGGTCGTGGTGTCCAACGGTCTGCTCCAGGACAACCTCGCCGCGCGGCTGTGGGTCAACATGGCCGACGCGCTGGCCGCCGCGCACGACCGGGGCGTGCTGCACCGGGACGTGAAGCCGTCCAACGTGATCGTCGACGGCGAGGGCACCGCCCACCTGATCGACTTCGGCATCGCCCGGTCCAAGGGCGACAGCACGCTCACCGCCACCGGCATGATGGTCGGCACGCCCGACTTCCTCGCGCCGGAGACCGCGCGCGGCGAGGCGGCCAGCCCGGCCTCCGACGCCTGGCAGCTCGCCGCGACCGTCAGCTACGCGCTGACCGGCCAGCCGCCCCGCGGCACCCGGGAGAACCCGATCTCGTCGCTGATGGCCGCCGCGCAAGGCGAGCCGTGCGTCAAGCTGCCGACCACCAGCACCCACCTGCGGCTGCTGACGAGCGCGCTCGACCCGGACCCCCAGCGCCGGCCGACGCTGGCCCAGGTCCGCGGCGAGCTCGGCACGTTCCTGAGCCAGGCGGGCGTCAGCAAGGAGGGCCCGGTCACCCGGGTGTTCCGCCCCGAACCGCCGACCCGCCCGGTGCGCTGACGCGGGGCGGGCCTTCCGGGCCCGCCTACCGCCAGCTCGGCAGCCAGCGCTGCGCGTCCCACATCTCCTGGGTGATCGGGTCGCCGTTGAGGATCGGCCACAGCCACACGAAGTTCGCCACGACCAGACCCACGTACAGCGCCACCACGAGCAGCCCCGTGCCGCGGCGTTCGGCGCCGTCGCGGGCCTTGCCCAGCAGTTCGCCCAGCGCCAGCGTGATGCCCAGCACCAGGAACGGCGCCATCGGCATCGCGTAGAAGTAGTACATCTGCCGGTCGAGGTTGACGAACCACGGCAGGTAGCCCGCGCCGTAGCCGACGAGCACGGCCGCGTAGCGCCAGTCCAGCCGGCCGATCGCCCGCCACAGCGCCCACGCCAGCACCGGGAACGCGAGCCACCACATCGCGGGCGTGCCGACCAGCATCACCGCGGCGACGCACCCGGCCGCGCCGCAACCCTCGACCGTGCCGGGGAAGTAGTAGAGCATCGGCCGCAGCCCCATCGGCCACGTCCACGGCTTCGACTCCCACGGGTGGTGGTTGGTCTCCGACGTGACCAGCTTGGTGTGGAACTCCAGCACGTTGCCGTTGTTGTACCAAAGGGCGCGCAGCGCGTCCGGGATCCACGACTCCTCGGGGATCTTCACGCCCGCCACGTGCCGGTCGATGCCCGTCTCGCTGCCGAACCACGCCCACCAGGTGGCCAGGTACACCAGCACCGGCAGCACCACCAGCGACAGCACGGACGGCAGCGCGTCCTTCACCAGCGCGCCGACCCACGGCCGTTCCACGCCCGCCGCGCGCCTGGCCGTCGCGGACCACACGACCACCAGCACGCCGAAGAACGCGATGTACCAGACGCCCGACCACTTCACGCCGCACGCGAGGCCCAGCGCGACACCCGTGCCGAAGCGCCACCAGCGGAACCCGAGCGACGGCCCGAACGGCGACCGGTCCACCCAGCCCTCGCGCACCGCCAGCGCCAGCCGGGCGCGCGTCTGGTCCCGGTCCGCGACCAGGCACACGAACGCCACCAGCACGAACAGCGACAGGAACGCGTCGAGCATGCCCATCCGGGACTGCACGTGACTCATGCCGTCGGCGATCAGCAGGATGCCCGCGATCGCGCCCAGCAGGTCGGACCGGGTGAGCCTGCGCGCCACCCGGACCACCAGCAGGATCATGATCGTGCCCGCCAGCGCGGAGGCGAACCGCCAGCCCACCGCGTCGTAGCCGAACAGCCACTCGCCGATCGCGATCAGCTGCTTGCCCAGCGGCGGGTGCACCACCACCTCGTAGCCCGGGTTGTCCTCGTAGCCGCCGTTGCGCAGCGCCTGCGCGGCCTGGGGGACGTAGTGCTTCTCGTCGAAGTTGGGCGTGCCCTTGTCCGTCGGGTACCCGAGGTTCCAGAACCGGACGCCGGCGCCGATCAACGTGACGATCACGGTGACGAGCCAGCCCCGCAGGGGACTGCTCATCGGTCCGGGCTGAAGCAGGTCCGCGCGGGACTCGCGGTCGTTGCCCGGTGGTGGGGCGGCCGGCGGGGTCTCGCCGGCGTCGACCACGTCGTCTGCGGACTGCGGTGCGATCAGGCTCACGGTGGCGATCGTAGGGTGAGAGTCGTGAGACCTGTATCTGGATCAGGCCGTTTGGTGCTCGCCGCTACTCCGCTCGGCGACATCCGGGACGCTTCGCCGCGCCTGGTCGACGCCTTGGGCACGGCGGACGTGATCGCGGCCGAGGACACCCGGCG
The DNA here is from genome assembly GCF_040642015.1 of Actinosynnema sp. NPDC020468. Classification (NCBI taxonomy): domain Bacteria; kingdom Bacillati; phylum Actinomycetota; class Actinomycetes; order Pseudonocardiales; family Pseudonocardiaceae; genus Actinosynnema; species Actinosynnema sp. NPDC020468. The sequence continues at coordinate 181,446 of NZ_JBFAEO010000006.1, read as the reverse complement.
GTTGCGCTCGCTCGTGTCCGCCTTGGACGTGACGCCCACCGGTCGGGTGGTGAGCTTCTACGACCAGGTGGAGACGAGCCGGTTGCCGGGGTTGCTGGAGGCGCTGCACGGCGGCGCGACGGTCGTGCTGGTGACCGACGCCGGCATGCCCAGCGTGTCGGACCCGGGGTACCGGCTGGCGGCGGCGTGCGCGGACGAGGGCATCACGGTGACGTGCGTGCCGGGCCCGTCGGCGGTGACCACGGCGTTGGCCGTCTCCGGCCTGCCCTCGGACCGCTTCTGCTTCGAGGGCTTCCCGCCCCGCAAGCAGGGCGAGCGCCGGCGGTGGTTCCTCGGGTTGGCGACCGAGCCCCGCACGTGCGTCTTCTTCGAGTCGCCGCACCGCCTGGCCGCGACCCTGGCCGACGCCGCGGACGTGCTGGGCGCCGACCGTCGGGCCGCGGTGTGCCGCGAGTTGACCAAGACCTACGAGGAGGTCAGGCGCGGCGGGTTGGCGGAGTTGGCCGCGTGGGCGGAGGAGGGTGTCCGGGGCGAGATCACCGTGGTCCTGTCCGGTGCCGCGCCGACCGAGGCGCCGTCGATGGACGTGCTGGTGGCGGAGGTGAAGCAGCGGGTGGCCGACGGCGAACGCATGAAGTCGGCGGCGGCCGAGGTCGCGGAGGCGGCGGGCGTCAGCAAGAAGGCCCTGTACGACGCCGCGATCAGCTCCTAGCCCGGGTGCCGGGCCAACCCCGTCACCCCGTCGACTCCAGCGGCAGCCACACGATCCGGGCATCCGCGATCACCTGGTGCAAGTCCCGCAACGCCTCCGCGCTGTCCCCCGTCCACGTGTCCCCTTCAATGCACAAAACGGCCTGCGCGGGTTCCCGGAATTCCAACCCGTAGCCGACATACGCCGGTTCGTCCGGCGACTTCGGCGTGCCCACCAGCGCGAAGACCTTCGGCGCGGAGTTTTGCATTGCTGATTCCAATTCCGGCTGCAATCCCATGTGACGACGGTAGCGCCAAATGTTTGGGTGCAAGGATCGCACGATAGAGTGAACCTCGAATGGCGACTTGTGCGGCAAGATGTGTTTCATGACCGCTCGCAATGACCCGTCCGCGCTGCGCTGGCTGATCGGTGTGGAACTCGCCAACCACCGCAAGCAGGTGGCGATCACGCCCCAACAGGTCCAGGAGTCGACCGGGATCGCCCGGGCGAAGTTGAGCAGCATGGAGAACGGCCGCTATCAGCAGATGCCCGAGGACATCCTGGTGCTGCTGGAGTTCTACGGTGTGTCCCGACACGACATCGATCGGTTGATCTCCCTAACCGGCAATGGCGAAGGCAAGACGTGGTGGGCGCCGTGGACCCACCTCGTGCCGGACTGGTTCAAGACCTTCGTGGGCCTGGAAGGCTTGGCGGGCAGTGAGTTCCTGTTCGAACCGATGGTGATCCCGGGTCTGCTGCAAACCGAGGCGTACGCCCAGGCGATCACCGAGGCGACGGGTTTCGTCCGGCGCGACCACGCCGACAGGTTCGCGTCCTTCCGGTTGACCCGGGCCAACCGCCTCACCGAGGAGGAGCCGCTCCGACTCCAGGCGGTGATCGGCGAGGCGGCGCTGCGGCTCAACGTCGGCACACCGGAGATCCGGCAGGAGCAGCTGAAGCACCTGCACGAGATGGCGCAACGGCCGAACATCGGAATTCAAGTCCTCCGCCCCGAAGACGGCCCGCACACCGCGACCACCGGCCCGATGGTGATCCTCGACTTCGACCACGCGCGCTCGATCGCCTACTCCGAACGGCTCGATGGCGCGGTTTACGTCCAAGACCAGGACGACGTCCGGACTTATAAGATGGCTTCGCGCAACTTGCAGTCGGTGGCGATGTCCACCCAGCGCAGCCTTGCGTTGCTCAAGACCAAGTCACACTAGGGAGGCTCCCGTGTCCGGCGTCCAGTGGATCAAGAGCAGCTACAGCGCAAACAACGGCAACTGTGTCGAAGTCGCGTTCAGCACGACCAAGGTGCTCACCCGCGACTCGAAGAATCCGAGCGCACCTCACCTGGAGTTCCCCGCCGCTTCCTGGCGGGCGTTGGTGCGCGGTCTCTGACCGTCCGTCGGTCCGTCGGTCCGCGCCGGCGTCCGACCCCGCCGCTCCCCACTACTACGCGGGCGCGCGCGAGAGGTCGGGCCGGCGTGGACTGGAACCACGCCTGCCGGGATCATGGTGCGGTGAGCAGGAAACGTGGGGAGTTGCCTCCCCTGCCCGAGGCGTTGCCGACGCCCGTCGTGGACGCGCACACGCACCTCGACGCGTGCGGCGCGAAGACGGCCGGTGACGTGAAGGGTTATCTCGACCGGGCGAACCTCGCCGGGGTCGACCGGGTGATCACGGTCGGGGACGACCTCGCCTCGGCGCGGTGGGCTGCGGAGGCGGCGACGTGGGATCCGCGGGTGTTCGCGGCCGTCGCCGTGCACCCGACGCGGACCACCGGGTTCGGGGACGCGGACAAGGCCGAGTTGGCCGAACTGGCTCGTCAGCCCCGGGTGGTCGCGGTCGGGGAGACCGGGTTGGACTACTACTGGGACTACTCGTCCAAAGAGGACCAGCACGAGGCTTTCCGTTGGCACATCCGGCTTTCCAAGGACGTCGACAAGCCGTTGATGATCCACGACCGGGAGGCGCACGACGACGTGCTGGAGATCCTCGACCGGGAGGGCGCTCCGTCCACTGTGGTGTTCCACTGCTTCTCGGGTGATCTCGACTTCGCGCGCCGGTGCGTGGACCGGGGGTTCGTGCTGTCGTTCGCGGGTCCGGTCACCTTCAAGAACTCCCACGACCTGCGCGAAGCCGCCCGGTGGACGCCCGACGAGCACCTGCTGGTGGAGACCGACGCGCCGTTCCTGACCCCGCACCCCTTCCGCGGGCAGCCCAACGAGCCGTACTGCGTGAACTACACGCTCCGCGACCTTGCAACTCTCCGTGACACCGAAGTCGACCTCCTCGCGTCAACTGTCACCCAAAATGCGGAACGGGTCTTCAACCTGCGTAACTGAGCGCAGCAGTAGCCCGGGTTACTCCAAACGGCAGAGCGAGCTAGTCCCCCGATGGGGTGAGCCAACTCACAGATCCCCCGGGGGTGTTTGCGCAACCTCGCGACCTCCGTTACGGTCCCGTGACCGTGCCCCCTGTATCCGGTGGGCTCACCCGTTGTCGGGGCGGGTACTGACCGAAGCGAGAAGACGAGCGAAAGCGCGGGAGCTGCCGGCTGGATCACGAGCTGACCACCGATGGCGAACGAGCGTGAAGCGAGGCTTTGCGCCTTCAGGAGGTAAGGAAACCCGTGAACTCGTTCAACGAGGACACCGACTGGTTCACACCGGTGCAGACGTCGCCCGCGACGGCCACCGGTCTGCTGGAAAGACCCGAGCCGTCCGAGTGGGACACGACGGTCTTCAGCATCACCCCCAACGACGTCCTCGAGGTCCTCGGGCCTGACGCGGACGACCTGTTGGCGAGCGCGAACGTCGACGTGGACGAGTTGATCAGGCTGATCAACGCGGAGACGACGTTCCTGCCGCCGATCATCATCCCGGACGAGGTCTCCCAGGACCGGGTCGCGGGCACGCTGCTCACCGAGCGGCCGGACGCCCCGCCCGCGGCCATGGTCGAGGCCTCCCGGAAGTGGAAGAAGCGCTTCCTCAAGGCCGCCGTCGCGGCCGTGCTGGTCACCATCGGCGGTGGCGCGGCGACCGCGTTCGCGATGGACAAGGCCGTCACGGTCGACATCGACGGCGAGACGAAGACGGTCCACACCTACGAGTCCACCGTGGGCGAGATCCTCCAGGACGAGGGCATCGCGGTCGGCGAGCACGACGCGCTGAGCCCCGCCCCGTCGGCGAAGGTGGGCGACGGCGGCAAGATCTCGCTCGACCGCGGCCGGCTCGTCAAGGCCACCGTCGACGGCGAGTCCCGCGAGGGCTGGGTCCACTCGGTCACCGTGGACGAGGCGCTCGACCAGCTCAAGATCGACGACAACGGCGCGTGGGTCTCGGAGAACCGGGACATGGCGGTCCCGCTGTCCGGGTTGTCGCTCCAGGTCAAGAGCCAGAAGACGATCACGCTGTTCGACGGCGCGAACGAGCCGAAGCAGATCAAGACCACCGCGTTGACCGTGGACGAGCTGCTCAAGGAGCAGAAGCTCACCATCGGCGCCGAGGACAAGCTGGAGGCGGCGCTCGACCTCAAGATCACCAACGGGGTCGAGGTCCACATCAGCCGGACCGGCGTCTCGGTGGTGAACGTGACGGAGTCCGTCGCGCCGCCGGTCGAGGAGACCAAGGACGACACCCTCGCCAAGGGCGAGAAGGTCGTGGTCGAGCCGGGTGAGGCGGGCGAGGTCATCAAGACCTACCGCGTGTCCACCACGAACGGCAAGGAGACCGGCCGCGAGGAGCTGGGCTCCAAGGTCACCAAGGAAGCCAAGCCGAAGAAGGTCAAGATCGGCACCAAGGTCACCGCGACCCCGCCGGTGTCCGACGGCGGCGACTGGGACCGGCTCGTGCAGTGCGAGGCGACCGGCAACTGGGCCATCAACACCGGCAACGGCTACTACGGCGGCCTCCAGTTCGACAAGCAGACCTGGGACGCCTACGGCGGCAGCGCGTACGCCGCGTACCCGCATCAGGCGTCCCGCGAGCAGCAGATCGCGATCGCGACGAAGGTCCGCGACGCCCGCGGCGGCTACTCGGCGTGGCCCGCCTGCCAAGCGAAGTTGGGCTTGCCGTAACACTGGCCGCGACTCCGTCGCGGCGGGCGAGGCCGCCTGAAGTCGGCGTCTTCCCTCGCGAATCCGCCCGGCGCTGCGCGCGGGGCGGATTGGCTCAGTCCAGACGCCGACGCGGCCTCGCGGGAGCGGCTCGGACGCCGTGGTGGAGAATGCCCAGCTATGAGTGATGCTTCTTCGACCGGCCCGGGGAGTCAGCTCCTCGGGCCGGCTGACGTCCGTCGGCTTGCGGCCGAGCTGGACATCCGACCCACGAAGAAGCTCGGTCAGAACTTCGTGCACGACCCCAACACGGTTCGCAAGATCGTCTCGGCGGCTTCGCTGACCCCCGACGACGTGGTGCTCGAAGTCGGTCCCGGCCTCGGCTCGCTGACGTTGGCCCTGCTGCCCGCCTGTCGCGCCCTGGTGGCCGTGGAGATCGACGAGGTGCTCGCCACCCGGCTGCCGGCCACCGCCGCCGAGCGTGCGCCCTCTCTCGCCCCCAACCTCCACGTGGTGCACGCGGACGCGATGCGGGTGACCCGCGACCGGCTGCCGCTCGAACCGACCGCCCTGGTGGCGAACCTGCCCTACAACGTCGCGGTGCCCGTGGTGCTGCACCTGCTGGCCGAGCTGCCGAGCCTGCGCACCGGCCTCGTGATGGTCCAGGCCGAGGTCGCGGACCGGATGGCCGCCGGACCCGGCAGCAAGGTCTACGGCGTGCCCAGCGTCAAGCTCGCCTGGTACGCCGACGCGCGTCGGGCCGGTCCGGTGTCACGCTCGGTGTTCTGGCCGGTGCCCAACGTGGACTCCGCGCTCGTCGCGTTCGACCGGCACGACCTTCTGTCCACTGTGGACAAGAAGGTGCTGTTCTCGTTGGTGGACGCGGCATTCGCCCAGCGGCGGAAAACCCTGCGGGCGGCGCTGTCCGGTTGGGCCGGCGGGGCGCCCGAGGCCGAGAGGCTGCTCACCGCCGCGGGTGTGGATCCGGGCGAGCGTGGAGAGCAGTTGGCGGTCGGTGATTTCGTCCGGATAGCCGAGGCTGCCTCATCGAACCGGCCGCCGATCCTTCGGCCGAAAGTGTGATTTGACGGACGATCCGCAACCGGGCTTGCGTTTCTCGGTGTCCGTCAGGTGTACTCGTGCTGCCATCCCGAGCGGCCGAGAGACCTGGCTCTACGACGCCGCAGCAACCACCCTCCCCACGGGGGCAGGTGCTTCAGCCAGGACCGATGGAGGATCACGTGCCCAGGATGCGAATGCTCACCAGACGGCGAGTCGTCGACCACGGTCGCCGCACTGTGTCCGGCTGTCGCAGCTTCTCCGCGTAGGCGCACCTCTTTTTCCGATCTTCGCGTCCTAATCCGCAGGACAACCATCTGAGCTGGAGTTGTCGGTCGCGCACGCCATGAGCGTGTGCCGCCGCGTGCAGTCGTGGAGCGAAAACGTGATCACTGTCGAAAACCTCACCAAGTCCTTTCCGGGCAGTACCGGCCAGGTTCGCGCGCTTGACGGCGTGAACCTCGACGTCGCCGCGGGCACCGTGCTCGGCGTCGTCGGCCCGAGCGGTTCCGGCAAGTCCACACTGGCCCGTTGCGTCGCGCTGCTGGAGCGCCCCGACAGCGGTGCGATCCGCGTCGACGGCACCGACCTCGTCTCGCTCGGCGGCCCCGCGCTGCGCGCCGCCCGCCGGCAGATCGGCGTTGTGCCGCAAGGGGATTCGCTGCTCCGTCAGCGCACCGCGGCGGGCAACGTCGCGCTGCCGCTGGAATCCGCCGGCGTGCCCGGCCCCCAGCGCCGCACCCGCGTCGCCGAACTCCTCGACCTCGTCGGCCTGACCGACAAGGCGGGGTCCTACCCGGACCAGCTCTCCGGTGGCCAGCGCCAGCGGATCGCGGTCGCCCGCGCCCTGGCCGCCAGCCCCTCGGTGCTGCTGGCCGACGAGCCCACCTCCGCCCTGGACCCGGAAACCACCGGTTCGGTGCTCGCGGTCCTCGACCGCGCCCGCGCCGAACTCGGGGTGACCGTCCTCGTCGTCACGCACGACATGGGCGTGGTGCGCAAGATCTGCGACGACGTCGCGGTGTTGGACAACGGCCGAGTCGTCGAGCACGGCAAGGTGCTCGACCTGGTGTCCGACGCGGACAGCCGCACGGCCTCCTCGCTCCTGCCCGCGGTGGACCAGAACCCGGGCGTGGAAACGAAGTTCGACCGGGTGGCGGATGTCGTGCTGGTCGGCTTCGCGGCCGTCGGCGCGCTGCTCCCGGAGGCCACGAGCAGGTTCGGCGTCGAGCTGAGCCTGCTGGGCGGCGGGCTGACCCGACTCGGTGAGACGCCGGTCGCGCGGTTCCGCGTCGGGCTCACCGGCGAACGGGCGGACTCGGCCTTGGAGTGGATCTCGGACGCGGGTGGCGCGGTGCGCCGGACGCCGAAGGGTCCTCAGGGAGTAGCCGCGTAGTGAGACCAGCAACACCCTGGCCCAAGGTGTTCGGCGAGCTGATCCCCTCGACGGGGCAGACGCTGTACATGGTGGCCGCCGCGACCGTGATCGCCACGGTCCTCGGCATCCCGGTCGGAATCTGGTTGCAGCTCACCGCTCCCGGTGGGCTGCGACCGAACCGGTGGGTGCACAAGCTCCTCGGGTTCGTCGTGGACCTCGGCCGCTCGATGCCGTTCCTCGTCCTGCTCGTCCTGCTGACCTCGCTCACCAGAGCGCTGATCGGGTCCTCGATCGGGCCGGAGGCGGCGATCGTGCCGCTGTCCCTCGGCGCGATCCCGTTCGTCGGCAGACTCGTGCAGAACGTGCTGTCCGAGGTGCACGTGGCCGTCGTGGAAGCCGCCGTCACGACCGGCGCGACGACGTTGCGCATCGTGCGCGCCGTGCTGCTGCGCGAGTCGCTGCCCGCGTTGATCAACGCGATCGGCGTGACCGCGATCGCCCTGCTCGGCTACTCGGCGATGGCCGGCGTGCTGGGCGGCGGCGGGCTCGGCGACCTGGCCGTGCGCCGGGGTTACCAGGGTTTCGACGACCGGTACATGTGGTCGACCGTGGCGGCGCTCGCCGTCATCGCCACCTTGATCCAATTCGGCTTCACCAGGCTTTCGCGCGCGGTCGACCGCCGCCGCACCGCCTCGCTCTAGACCGCCGCTGTATTTCGACACAAAGGAAAGTCATGCGTATTCGTGCTGCCCTCCTCGCCGTGCTGCTGACCGCGGTCGGCTGCGGGAGCGGCCAGACCGGAGGCGCCGCGAGCAACCCCGACGCGGCGCTCAAGGTCGGCGTGAGCCCGGTCCCGCACGCGCAGATCCTGCGCTACGTGGCCGACAACCTCGCCAAGGACAAGGGCCTCAAGATCGACGTCGTGGAGTTCACCGACTACGTCCAGCCGAACACAGCGCTGGTGGACGGCTCGCTCGACGCCAACTACTTCCAGACCGTGCCGTACCTGGAGACGTTCAAGGCGTCGAGCAACGCGAAGCTGGAGTGGATCGGCCCGGTCCACCTGGAGCCGCTGGGCGTGTACTCCAAGAAGATCAAGAAGCTCGCGGACCTGGCGTCCGGCGCGAAGGTCGGCCTGGCCAACGACCCGGCCAACGAGGCGCGCGGCCTGCGGCTGCTCCAGGCCAACGGCCTGATCAAGCTCAAGGACGGCACGGAGAAGACGGCCACCGTCGCGGACGTGGCGGACAACCCGAAGAAGCTGGAGTTCGTCACGCTGGAGGCGGCCCAGCTGCCCCGCTCGCTGGAGGACACCGACGCGTCGGTGGTCAACGGCAACTACGCCATCGACGCGGGCCTCAAGCCCGCGACCGACGCGCTGGTGCTGGAGAAGGCCGAGGGCAACCCGAACGCGAACGGCCTCGTGACCCGGGCCGAGCTCAAGGACGACAAGCGGATCAAGGACCTGCTCGCGCTGCTCCAGTCCCAGCAGGTCAAGGACTACATCGCCAAGGAGTTCAACGGCTCGGTGCTGGCCGTCTGACCCGATCGCGCCCGAAACCCCCTCCGGCCCGCCGGAGGGGGTTTCGCGCTTCCCCGACCGCCCCCGCCGGCCTCCGCGAGGGGGAAAAGCGCCGGTCGGAGGCGGGTGGGAGCGAGCACCCCTCGAACGCCCGTAGGCTTCATGGCGTGCTCGCCGTAGTCCCACCCCCGGTAACCGTCCGCGTCCCGGCCAAGGTGAACCTGCACCTCGCCGTCGGTGACCCACGCGCCGACGGCTACCACGACCTGGTGACGATCTTCCAGGCGCTGTCGCTGACCGACGAGGTCACCGTGGCGGCGACCGACGAACCCGGGGTCGAGGTGCACGGCGAGGGCGCGGACGACGTGCCCGCCGGGCCCGGCAACCTCGCGTGGAAGGCCGTGCGGGCGCTCGCCGCGCACGTCGGCCGCGACCCCGAGGACCCGAAGGTCCGGGTGTCGATCAAGAAGAGCATCCCGGTGGCGGGCGGCATGGCGGGTGGCAGCGCGAACGCGGCGGCCACGCTCGTCGGGCTCGCGTCGCTGTGGCGGCTCGAGATCACCCGGGACGAGCTGTCCCGGGTCGCCGCGAAGCTCGGCGCGGACGTGCCGTTCGCGCTCTACGGCGGCACCGCGCTCGGCACCGACCGCGGCGACCAGATCGTGCCCGTGCTGGCCCGCCACCCGTTCCACTGGGTGCTGGCGTTCGACCGGCAGGGACTGTCCACACCCGAGGTCTTCACCGAACTCGACCGGCTGCGCGCCGAGGGCGACCCGCCCCGGGTCGGCGCGGCCGAGGCGGTGCTGGAGGGGCTGGCCTCCGGCGACCCCCGGCAACTCGCGCTGCTGCTGGGCAACGACCTCCAGGCGGCGGCCGTGTCGCTGCGGCCCAACCTGCGCCGGACGCTGCGCGCGGGCGTGAACGCGGGCGCGCTGGCCGGCATGGTGTCCGGCTCCGGGCCGACGTGCGCGTTCCTGTGCACCGACGGCGACGCGGCCGTGCGGGTGGCGGCGGAACTGGCCGGCGCGGGCGTGTGCCGCACGGTCCGGGTGGCGCAGGGGCCGGTGCACGGCGCCCGGGTGGTCGGCACCGAGGACACCTCGCGTCCGACACCGCCCGAAGTGCACGCGTAGCAACCCTTTTCTACGAGGAAAGACGGTCGATGGCCAACCTGGTCAACCTGGAAGCGGTCTCCAAGTCGTTCGGCGTGCGCCCCCTGCTGGAGGGCGTGTCGCTCGGTGTCGGCGAGGGCGACCGCATCGGCGTGGTGGGGCTCAACGGAGGCGGCAAGACCACGCTGCTGGAGGTGCTCGCCGGGCTCGCCGAGCCGGACGAGGGCCGGGTCAGCCAAACCCGGGGCCTGCGGATGGCCGTGGTGACCCAGCGGACCGAGCTGGCCGAGGGGTCGACCGTGCGCCACGCGGTCATCGACCCGCTCGGGTTCGACGCCGAGCACGAGTGGGCCTCGGACGCGCGCGTCCGGTCCATCCTGGACGGTCTCGGCATCACCGCGCTGGGCCTGGACTCCCCGGTCGGCACCATGTCCGGTGGCGAACGCCGGCGCGTCGCGCTGGCCGCCGCCCTGGTGCAGGAACTGGACCTGGTGGTGCTGGACGAGCCCACCAACCACCTGGACATCGAGGGCGTCCGCTGGCTGGCCGAGCACCTGCTGGCCCGCCGCACGGCCCTCGTCGTCGTCACCCACGACCGGTGGTTCCTGGACACCGTGTGCTCGCGCACGTGGGAGGTCGTCGGCGGCAAGGTCGAGCAGTACGAGGGCGGTTACGCGGACTGGATCTTCGCCCGCGCCGAGCGCGGCCGGCTCGCCGACACCCTCGAGGAGAAGCGCCGCAACCTGGCCCGCAAGGAACTCGCGTGGTTGCGCCGCGGCGCGCCGGCTCGCACCTCCAAGCCCCGCTACCGGATCGAGGCCGCCGAGACGCTGATCTCCGACGTGCCGCCGCCGCGCGACTCGGTGGAGCTGCTGGCGTTCGCCAAGCGCCGGCTCGGTCGCACCGTGCTGGAGGTCGAGGACGCCACGCTGACCGTCGGCGACCGCACCCTGGTGCGCGACCTGACGTGGCGGATCGGCCCGGGCGACCGGGTCGGCATCGTCGGCGTGAACGGGTCGGGCAAGACGACGCTGCTGCGCGCGCTGGCCGGCGAGCGCGAACTGGCCGCCGGGAAGCGGATCCAGGGCCAGACGGTGAAACTGGCGCACCTGAGCCAGGAGCTGCACGACCTCGACGGGTCGATGCGGGTGCTGGAGGCGGTCGAGGAGATCGCACGCCGGGTCGTGCTGGGCAAGCAGGAGCTGTCCGCCTCGCAGCTGGCCGAGCGGTTCGGGTTCTCCTCGCAGAAGCAGTGGACGCCGGTGGGCGACCTGTCCGGCGGCGAGCGGCGGCGGTTGCAGCTGTGCCGGCTGCTGATGGCCGAGCCGAACGTGCTGCTGCTCGACGAGCCGACCAACGACCTGGACATCGACACGTTGCAGCAGCTGGAGGACCTGCTCGACTCGTGGCCCGGCACGCTCGTGGTGATCTCGCACGACCGGTACCTGGTCGAGCGGGTGTGCGACCACGTCGTGGCGCTGCTCGGCGACGGCGGCCTGACCGACCTGCCCGGCGGCATCGAGGAGTACCTCCGCCGCCGGGACGCGGCCCGGGACGTGCCGGCGCCGACGTCAACCGGGTCCGGGAAGCAGCCCTCGTCGGCGGCCGACCAGCGCGCCGCGCGCAAGGAGCTGTCCCGGCTGGAGCGCCGGCTCGAGACGTTGAAGAAGAAGGAGACGCAGCTGCACTCGGCGCTGGCCGAGGCGGCCACCGACCCGGAGCGGCTGATCGCGCTGGACCAGGAGCTGAAGGCGGTGCTCGCCGAGGCCGAGGACGTCGAGTCGCAGTGGCTGGAGGCCGCGGAGGTGGCCGAGTGACCGGCCGCCTCCGCGCACCGGTCAGGAGCTGAGCTTCTTCGCCACCGACTTGCCGAGCTGCTCCAGGACGGGCAGGCCCTCGTCCTGGGTCGGACCCATGTACTCCAACGACACGAGCATGTCGTCCTTCGCGATCAGCAGCACGCTGTCGACCGCGTCACCGCGCTGGAACGACACGGCGAACTGGACGTCCGCGCCGACCGGCGGCACGGCCAGTTCGCCGATCACCGTCAGCGGCTTGCCGTCGGAGGTCTGGCGCGGCGCGCAGTCCAGCGCCGCCTTCGCCTGCTCGACGGTCTCCTTCGGCGCGGTCGCCTTCCGGTAGGGCACGACGTACTGGCTGACCACCGAGCCCTTGCCGATCCAGGTGTGCATCTCGCGCAACGTGGACTGGTGGGTGTCGGTGTTGTACGGTCCCGGGCACGGGAGCAGCGGGTAGAAGCCGTAGGGCTTCTCCTCCGCCGGCCGGTACCCCGCGCCGGTCGCGGCCATCTCGTCGTCGCTGAGCTTCGTGTTCGCCACCCGGACCGTCGGGTCCGGCACCGGCGAGGCGGCCGTGGCGCTGGTCGAGGAACCCGTGGTGGGAGTGGACACCTGGTTGCTGGGCGAAGTCGCCTCCGGTGCGGCCGTACAACCGGCAAGCACGCAGAGCACGACGAAAAGCCCCCCTTTTCGCATGCCTCCGGACGCTACACGGGCCGCCGACCCCGTTCCGTCACCGGCCCCGTTTGCGCAGTTCGGCCACCAGCAACGGCATCAGCTCGTCCACGAACGAGCAGTCGTAGCCCTGCCCGTTCATCAGCGACAGCGCGAACCGGGTTTTGCCGACCTCCGCCGAGTCCGCCCCGATCATGCCGTCCAGCGCGACCCCGATCTCCTCGAGCACCCGGTCCACCTGCGTGGCGCGGTACCCGCGCTGGGACACCTGCGCGGTCGGGATCTTGATCATCCGCAGCTGCTTCCACGACGTGATCGGGGGCAGGTCGGCCGGGCGCAGCGGTCCGTCGCCCAGCTGCTTCTCCACCCGGGCGAGGAACGCGTCCACCTCGTTCTCGTCGTAGCCGCGGCGGCCGAACATCGGTCGGGAGAAGCGGATCTCGCGGATCTCCTGCGCGGTCAGGTCGTCCTGGCCCAGCAGGGTGTTCTCGATGCGGTCGAGGAACTTGTCCACCTGGGACTCCTGGTAGCCGCGGCGACCGCGCGGCGGCTTGCCGAACGCGGCCGTGCGCACGTCCCGCGCGGTCAGCGGCCGGGTGCCCGGCTGCGAGCGCGGTCGGGCAGGCGGGATCGGCATCGTCAGCGGCGCGGGCTGCGGGTTGCGCTCCAGGGTGACCACGACCAGGTCGAGGAACGTGTCCACGTCCTCGTCGTCGTAGCCCGCCTGACCCGGCGGCGCGTAGCCGAACTCGATCTCCTGGACCTCCTGGGCGGTCAGGTCGTCCCGGCCGCTCAGGGTCTTCTCGATCCGGATCAGGAACTGGTCGATCTGACCCTCGTGGTAGCCCCGGTTGCCCGGCCGCGGCTTGTGGAACCGCACCCCGCGCACGTCCGCGGGCGTCAGCTGCGGCGCCGGGCGCAACCCGGTGTGCGTGGCGTGCGCGCCCTGCGCCGGCGCGGCGGCCTGGCGCAGCTGCGGTGTGCTCTTGAGCGTTTCGGCCACCAGGTCCATGAACACGTCGACCTCGGCCGCGTGGTAGCCCGGTCTGGCGCCGCGGAACCGCTTGCGTCTCACCTCGTCCTCGGAGACGTCGTCGCGACCGCGCAGCGTCTCCTCGATGCGGTCGAGGAACTCGTCCACCTCGTGCTCGTCGTACCCCGGCATCCCGGGTGGAGGGCGGTGGAACGACACCTGGCGCAGGTCCTGCGCGCTCAGCAACGGCGCCGGATGCGCCGGCACGTCCTGTCCCACCGGAAAACCCGCCCGTTCCACCCGAACCTCCTTCGTGTTGGTACCGGGGAGTATCGCCTGATGACGGCCTAGTTGTTTCGCCCTATCGGCTCAATGCTCCCGGTGTCCGTTCTACCCTGATGCGCATGAGCCGGTTCGTGGACACGATGGTGGCAACGGCGAGGGGCGCGGGAGGCCGGTCGAGGGGTATCACCACGGGTGAACCGGGCACACCCGTGCGCCGGACGTGGGCCGAGGTCAACGAGCGGGCGGCGCGCACCGCGGGCGCGCTCGTCGCGGCCGGCGTCGCACCCGGCGCGTCGCTCGCGATCCTCGCGGGCGACCCGGCGGCCATCGCGCCCGCCGTGCAGGCCGTGTGGCTCGCGGGCGGCAGCACGACGATGCTGCACCAGCCCACCGCGCGCACCGACCTCGCCGAGTGGGCGCACGACACCCTCCGGGTGCTGGCCATGATCGACGCGCGGCTGGTGCTGCTCGGCAGCCCGTTCGACGCGCTGGCCGCCGTGCTGGACGAGCACGGCGTGGCCTACCGGACCCTCGACTCGCTCGACGGCGACCCGCTCGCCGAACCGGTCGAGGTCGCCGAGTCCGCCACCGCGCTGCTCCAGCTGACCAGCGGCTCCACCGCCGACCCGAAGGCCGTCCGGATCACCCACGGCAACCTGTGGTCCAACGCCAAGGCGATGGAGACCGCGGCCGTGCTGGACCCGGAGACCGACCGCATGGTGTCGTGGCTGCCGCTGTTCCACGACATGGGCATGGTCGGCTTCCTGACCGTGCCCATGCTGTTCGGCATCGACCTGGTGAAGGTGACCCCGGTCGACTTCCTCGCCCGGCCCACCCTGTGGCCGGACCTGATCAGCCGGTACCGCGGCACGATCACCGCCGCGCCGAACTTCGCCTACGCCATCGCCGCCCGGCGGATGGCCGGTGTCGCCGACGGCGCGTTCGACCTGTCCACGCTGCGCATCGCGCTCAACGGCGCCGAGCCCATCGACCCCGTCGCGGTGAAGTCGTTCACCGACGCGGGGGAGCGGTTCGGGCTGCGCGCCGAGTGCGTGCTGTGCGCCTACGGCATGGCCGAGACCACGCTGGGCGTCGCGTTCGCGCCCGCGTTCACCGGCATCGCGGTGGACCACGTCGACCCGGAGGAGCTGGAGGCGGGCAGGCGGGCCGTGCCGGTGCCGGCGGACGCGCCGGGCGCGCGGTCGTTCCCGCTGCTCGGGCCGCCGCTGCCGGGCCTGGAGGTGCAGGTCGTGGACGACGCGGGCGCGGTGCGCGGTGAGCGCGAGGTCGGGCAGCTGCGGGTGCGCGGCGAGGCCGTGACGCCCGGGTACCTGACCGTGGACGGGCCGCGCGACACCCAGGACGCGGACGGGTGGCTCGACACCGGCGACGAGGGCTACGTGGTCGACGGCCAGGTCGTGGTGTGCGGGCGGCGCAAGGACGTGATCATCATGGGCGGCCGCAACATCTACCCCACCGACATCGAGCGCGCCGCCACGTCCGTCGAGGGCGTGCGCGCGGGCAACGCGGTGGCCGTGCGGCTGGACGCGGGCACCCGGCGCGAGCGGTTCGCCGTCGTGGTCGAGTCGCGGCTGGCGGGGGAGGACGAGGCGGTGAAGCAGCTGTCCAAGCAGATCAGCGCGCGGGTGGTCGACGCGGTCGGCCTGCGGCCGTACACCGTGGTCGTGCTGAAGCCCGGCAGCCTGCCGAAGACCCCGTCGGGCAAGCTGCGCCGCTCGGCGGCGTCGGTGCTCGTGCCGGGCTAGCGGAAGCTGTGCCTTGGCGGAACCTGTGCCCTAGTGGAATTTGTGCCCTAGTGGAACCTGTTCTGGGCGGCTTCGAGGCCCTCGGCCACGAGGGCCTCGACCGCGTCCGCCGCCCGGTCCAGCTCGAAGGCCAGCTCCTTGCGCTCCGCCGGTGAGAAGTCCCGCAGCACGTAGTCGGCCGGGTCCATCCGACCCGGCGGCCGGTCCACGCCGAAGCGCACCCGGTGGTAGTCCTTGCCGCCCAACGACTTCGTGATGGACCGCAGGCCGTTGTGCCCGTTGTCGCCGCCGCCGAGCTTGAGCCGGACGACCGCGAACGGCAGGTCCAGCTCGTCGTGCACGACGATCACCGACGCCGGCTTGAAGAAGTTGACGGTGCCCGCGACCGGCCCGCCCGAGTTGTTCATGTAGCCGCGCGGCTTGGCCAGCACCACCCGGTGCCCCGACAGCCTGCCCTCGACCACCTCGGCGCCACCCTTGTGCGCCTTGAACCGGCCGCCGATCCGGTCGGCCAGCACGTCCAGCACCAGGAACCCGGCGTTGTGCCGGTTGCCCTCGTACTTCGGGCCCGAGTTGCCCAACCCGACGACCAGGGTCACGTCATCGACCACGGAACCGCAACTCCTGCTCAAGCTCGTCCAACAGGGCGTCGACGGCCTGCACCCGGTACCCGCGCCGCATGCCCGACGTGAGGCTGAACCTGGTGTGGCGCACCTCGGTCGAGGTCATCCGCCCGGTGCCGGCGAGAGCGGCGGCGGCCCGCTTGAGGAAGGCGTCGACTTCGCCGCGATCGTAGCCGCCCGACGCCTTGGGCAGCTTCACCGCCAGCAGTTCGTCGGCGGTGCCGAGGTTCGTCGGCGGCACGAGCCCGGCGCGGAGTTGCCACTCGACGCGACCGAGGAACTCGTCCACCGGCTTCTGGTCGTACCCGCCGGGCACTTCGTGGAACACGACCTCGCGGATCCGGTCGGGGTGCAGGACGATCCGCCCCGAGAGCGCATCCGCCACTTTCAACACCACGGCGTCCACCTGCGCCGGGTCGTAGCCCTTGCCCCCGCGTCTTCGCGGGAACCGGGTGGCGCGCACCTGCGCCGGGCTCAGATACGCGGACGGCACGCCACCCCAGCCGTGAGGCGGAGGGGGCGTGCCGTTCGACCAGCCCGACGTGATGGGCTCAGCCTTCTTCGGAGGCCTCGGGCTCGGCGGCGTCGCCGTCGCCACCCTCGAGGTCGGCGGCCGTCGGCGCGGCGTTCACCGCGAGGACCAGCGCGTCGGCGTCGGTGATCAGGTTCGCGCCCTCGGGCAGCGCGAGGTCCGAGGCGTGGATCTGGGTGCCGGCGGCGACGCCCGCGACAGAGATCTCGATCTGCTCGGGCAGGTTCAGCGCGTCGGCCTCCACCTGGACGGTGGTCAGGTCCTGGGTGACCAGGATGCCGGGGCCGGGCTCGCCGGTGATGACGACGGGCACCTCGACGGTGACCTTCTCGCCCCGCTTGACCAGCAGCAGGTCGACGTGCTCGATGTAGTTCTTGATCGGGTGCGTGGTGACGGTCTTGGTCAACGCCAACTCGCTGGACGAGTCGATGTCCAGGGTGAGGACGGCGTTGTGACCGTGCTCGCGGACGACACGGGCGAACTCCAGCGCCGGCAGAGCCAGGTGCTTCGGGTCGGAACCGTGGCCGTAAAGAACCGCGGGGATCTTGCCGGCGCGGCGGGTGCGGCGGGCGGCGCCCTTGCCGAACTCGGTGCGCTGCTCTGCGGCGAGACGGACCTCGGACACGGTGGGGCTCTCCTAACGGTCTGGCCTTGTACGTCGGGCGGGGCGTTCGAGCGGGGTGGGTCGGCCTGCGGCGGCGGGCGGCGCGGAAGATGGTGAACACGCGCGGCATCATCAACCGCCGCGTCGATCACGCCGAGCGTGATGCTCGCCCTCGCCGAGGCAACCCGACCAGTGTAGGCCCGCCGTCGTCCGACGTCCTAATCGGGGTTCCCGGTAACCCCGGCGTTCTCACTCGAACGTGTCATCCGATCGAGTTCGTCGACCGCCGCGAGGACCGCGGCGGGCCCGGTGAGCGCGATCGTCCTGAGCGATGTCGCCCCACCCCGGGAGGTGCTCCGGGGCGCCTCCGCGTGCGACCACCGGTACGGCTCGGTCGACGCTCCCGGCTCGGTCGGGTCCGCCGCGCGGTCGCGCGCAGGCTCATGTCACCGGACCGGTCGCGGAACGGGACGAAGCCGGCGCGCTCGGGAGCGTGCCGGCTTCGGGTGACCCGGGGCGGTCAGGCGTTGCCGTCGAACAGGCTCGTCACCGAGCCGTCCTCGAAGACCTCCTGGATGACCCTCGCCAGCAGCGGCGCGATCGGCAGGACCGTCATCGCGTCGAAGCGCTTCTCGATCGGGATCGGCAGGGTGTCGGTGAACACGACCTCGCGCGCGCCGCACGCCTCCAGCCGGTCCACCGCCGGGCCGGACAGCACCGGGTGGGTGGCCGCGATGACCACGTCCGACGCGCCCTCGGCCAGCAGCTGCTCGACCGCCTTGGTGATCGTGCCGCCGGTGTCGACCATGTCGTCGATCACCACGCACAGCCGGCCGCGCACCTGGCCGACCACGCGGTTGGCCACGACCTCGTTCGGCCGGTTCGGGTCGCGGGTCTTGTGGATGAACGCGATCGGCGCGCCGCCCATCGTGTCGGCCCACTTCTCGGCCAGCTTGGTGCGGCCCGCGTCCGGCGACACGATCGTCATGTCCTGGCCCGCGTACTTGGACTTGATGTGCTCGGCCAGCAGCGGCATCGCCCACAGGTGGTCGACCGGGCCGTCGAAGAAGCCCTGGATCTGGGCGGTGTGCAGGTCGACGGCCACCAGCCGGTCCGCGCCCGCGGTCTTGAACAGGTCCGCGACCAGGCGGGCCGAGATCGGCTCGCGGCCGCGGTGCTTCTTGTCCTGCCGGGCGTACGGGTAGAACGGCATGATCACGGTGATCCGCTTGGCGGACGCCCGCTTCAGCGCGTCGACCATGATCAGCTGTTCCATCAGCCACTGGTTGATCGGCGCGCAGTGCGACTGCACGACGAACGCGTCGCAGCCGCGCACCGACTCCTCGAACCGCACGAAGATCTCGCCGTTGGCGAAGTCGTAGGCCGACTGCGGCGTCACCGACACGTTCAGGTGCTTGGCCACCTGCTCGGTCAGCTCCGGGTAGGCGCGTCCCCCGAAGAGCATCAGGTTCTTCTTGGGTGTCCCGGGCATGGTGGGGTTCACGGTCGGCGCCTTTCCTCTGTCTGCTCGCCATTCTCGGACGACAGGGCACGCTCCGCCGCCTGGGCGGAACCGGTGCCCGGACGGCGGTCGAGGACCCAGCCCTCGAGGTTGCGCTGGGCACCGCCGGACACGGCGAGCGCGCCCGGCGGCACGTCGCGGCGCACCACGGTGCCCGCGCCCGTGTAGGCGCCGTCACCCACCGTCACGGGAGCGACGAACATGTTGTCCGAGCCGGTCCGGGCGTGCGAGCCGATGACGGTGCGGTGCTTGCGCACGCCGTCGTAGTTCACCGTCACGCTGGCCGCGCCGATGTTCGAGTGCTCACCGACGGTGGTGTCGCCGATGTAGCTCAGGTGCGGCACCTTCGAGTGCGCGCCGATGGTCGAGTTCTTCACCTCGACGAACGTGCCGATCTTGCCGTCCGCGCCGAGCGACGTGCCCGGCCGCAGGTAGGCGAACGGGCCGACCGACGCGCCCGCGCCGATCTCCGCGCCGGTGCCGTGCGTGCGCACGACCGACGCGCCCGCGCCGATCACGCAGCCCGACAGCGTGGTGTCCGGACCGACGACCGCGCCCTCGCCGACGACCGTGCCCGCCCGCAGTTGGACACCCGGCTCGACCAGGACGTCCCGCTCCAGCCGCACGTCGGCGTCCAGCCAGGTGGTGGCCGGGTCCACGACGGTCACACCGGAGCGCATCCAGCCCTCCACGATCCGCCGGTTGAGCTCGGCGCCGAGCCGGGCCAGCTGCACGCGGTCGTTCACGCCCTCGACCAGCCACGCGTCGGAGGTGGCGAGCGCGCCCACCGGGCGGCCGTCGGCGCGGGCGATGGTGAGCACGTCGGTCAGGTACAGCTCGCCCTGGGCGTTGTCGGTCGACAACCGCGACAGGCCGTCCCGCAGCACGGCCGCGTCGAACGCGTACACGCCCGAGTTGATCTCCGTGATGGCGCGCTGCGCGTCGGTGGCGTCCTTCTGCTCCACGATCGCGGCCACCGAGCCGTCGGCGTCGCGCACGATCCGGCCGTACCCGGTGGGGTCCGGGACGACCGCGGTCAGCACGGTCACCGCGTTGCCCCGCGCGCCGTGCTCGGCGAGCAGCGCGCGCAGCGTGTCGGCGTCCAGCAGCGGGACGTCGCCGTAGGTCACGACGACCGTGCCGGCCAGGTCGGCGGGCAGTTCGGCCAGACCGCAGCCGACCGCGTGGCCGGTGCCCTTCTGCTCGTCCTGCACCGCGATGACGACCTTGCGCTCCAGCGCGGTCGAGAGGGTGTCGAGGTGTTCCGCGACCGCGGCGCGGCCGTGCCCGACCACCACGGCCAGGTGGTCCGGGTCGGTGCCCGCGGCGGCGCGCACGGCGTGTTCGACCAGAGTCCGGCCGGCCACGCGGTGCAGAACCTTGGGGGTGGCTGAGCGCATGCGGGTGCCTTCACCCGCTGCGAGGACGATCGTGCTGACCGGGGTGGGGACACCCTCGAACATCAGCGCTCTCCCTAGTTCCGGTTCGGGACTGCGACGGGAGGGCCTGGCTCCCGCCAGGTGCTGATACTAAGCCTCCGCGGAGGCCTCCCCCTCGACCGCGGCAACCTGGCAGCCACCTCTGCGCTTCGCCACGTACATCGCGGAGTCAGCTCGGGCCAAGGCCTGGTTGGCCGTCTCGTGCGGTCGCACGGAGATCACCCCGACGGACAGCGTCACGCCCCTGGACAGGTCGGATGGCAAGTCCGCGACCGCTTCCACGGCCCGGCCGAGCGCCGCCTCGGCCGCCGAGAGGGGCGCTCCGGGCAGCAGCACCACGAACTCGTCGCCGCCGTACCTGGCCACCAGGTCGTCGCCCCGCAACGCCTGGCGGAGTGTGCTGGCAATCACGCGGAGGACATCGTCACCCTCGGCGTGCGAGTGCCTGTCGTTGACCACTTTGAACCCGTCCAGGTCCACCAGCGCGATGGCCATCGGGTGGGTCTGGGCGGACAGCAGCGCGCCGATCCGCTCGTCCAGCGCGCGCCGGTTCGGCAGGCCGGTCAGCGGGTCCTGCATGGCCTGCTGCGAGACGGTGCCGTGCGCCCTGGTCAGCCGCTCGTGGTCGCGCCTGGTCAACAGGGTCGAGGTGCGGGCCTCCTGCATCAGCCACAGCTCGACCTCCAGCGCGCGGGCGTAGTCCTCCAGCGCGGACACCGTGCGCTCGCCGTGCGGGCCGGACATCCGGGCGTACTCGCGGACCAGGCACAGCATCAGGGTCGGTTCGGAGGTGTCCGCGTCGAGCCGGGTGCGCGCGTCGCTGAGCACCTGGAGCGCCTGCTGCGGCAACTCCTCGATCTCCAGGCACCGGGCGAGCGCGATCGACACGATGATCAGCTCGCGCGCGTACATGGCCAGCTCCCGCAACGACCACAGCCGCGCGATGTGCTGCGCGCCCGGTTTGGCCAGCGCGTGCGCGGCGCCGATGATCGGTACCTGCTCGGCGGCCGTGCGGTCCCGCCGGCCGGGGTGCAGCGACTCGCGGAACGGGCCCTCCACGGCGGTGGCGATCGCGGACGCGGTGGTGAACCGGCCCTGCGCCTCCTCCTGGTTGTTCACCCGTTCGAGACGCAGGCCCCACCCGATCAGCAGCCGCGTCCGGTTGACCAGGTGCACGTAGATCAGGTGCGGGCCGCCGCCGTCCCGGATCGCGTTGTGCGCCCGGGCGAGCACCTCGTCCGCCATCTCGTAGACGCCCAGCTGGGTGAGCACGAGCCCGGTCGTCTGGAGCGCGTTGGCGAGCAGCCGGTCCCAGGTGCGCTTGTCGAGCATCGGGTCCGGCGCGAGGTTCTCCTCCAGCATCGCGAGCCCGCTGGCCACCTCGGTGAGCGCCTTGTCCTCGAACCCGCCGAGCAGGTACCGCCGGCCGCGCAGCGCGTGGGCCTCGGCCTCCAGCACCAGCAGGCCGTGCCGGCGGCAGTGCGCGAGCAGCTCGTCCAGCACCGAGTCGGAGAACTCGACCAGGTCGGGGGTGACGATCCGGACCACGGCCGCCGCGCGCAGCAGTTGGCCGACGATCCGCGGCTCGCCCCGGCTCTGCGCCTCGGCCAGGATCTCGTCGACGTCGTGCGCCGCGTCGAGCTGGTCCTCGAAGGTGCTGCTCTGGGCCAGGGCCACGAGTTCGCTCGCGCGGCCGACCAGCCAGGCGTCGGACATCTCGTGGAGCGCCGGCGCCACGGTGCCCTGCTCGTCGACCGCGTCCTCGTGCAGCGACCCCCACCCCCCGGGCAACGCAGGGTTACGGCGGCACGGGCCGTGCGGCCCGGCCGTGTCGCTCCGCCACCAGGATTCGAACCTGGACCATCGGAACCAAAATCCGAGGTGCTGCCTTTACACCATGGCGGACCGGCGGGGGTGGACCACCGCCCGCGCGAACACATGTTGTCACGAGTGCCGACCAAAGGTCAGCACCACCACTCATGTGGCGGCCATCCCTCGGTAATTCGATCATGACACTTCGTGTTCCCGCAGGTCAAGCCGGTTTCGTCAGCGTACCCAGAAAGGTGGTCAGGTTCGCCGCGTACGCGGTGGGGTCGAGGTTCCACGAACCGGTGTGCTCCGCGCCGGGCGACTCGACGTAGTGGATCGGCCAGTCCAGGCGCTTCGACGCGGTCGCCAGCTCGCGCGACGCGGCCACCGGGACGGTGCCGTCGGAACCGCCGTGGAACAGCAGCGTCGGCGGCCGGTGCGCGGGCGGGTGGTCGAGCAGGTCGAACCGGTCGAAGTCCAGGTCCGCGCGCCAGTCCGAGACCAGTTCGGCCACCGGTACCAGTTGCGTCGGCACCCCGCGGTTGCGCGACTGGAGCTCCAGCGTGCGCGTCCAGCTCAGCACCGGCGCGTCCAGCACCAGCCCCTCGACCACGTCCGCCCGGGCCGACCTCGTCAGGAACTGGCCCACCAGCGCGCCGCCCATGGACCAGCCGTAGAGGACCACCTTCCGCGCGCCGTGCCCGGTCGCGTACTCGACCGCCGACTCGACGTCCCGCCACTCCGTGTCACCGAGGTGGTACAGGCCGTCCGGCGACGGGGGCGCGCCCGCGTCGTTGCGGTAGGTGATGTCCAGCACGGGGAACCCGGCCTCGTGCAGCGCGGGCAGCACCCTCAGCGCCTCGGCCCTGGTGCCGGCGCGGCCGTGCACCGCGATCACCCAGGTGTCGGCGGTCGCGGGCACCAGCCACGCCGGCGCGTCGCCGAGCTCGGTCGGCACCCGGACCTCCTGGTAGTCCAGGCCGTGCGCGGTTCGGGGGTCCGAAGTCCACACGGTCGTCTCCAGGCGCACCTTCGTGCCGTCGGCGGGCGGGGTGCCGTCGAGCACCTCGCGGGTCACCCCGGCCTTGCCTCGCGACACCACCCGGCCCACCCTGGCCTGCCCGTCCGACCACACCAGGCCCCACGTGCCGGGCAGTCCGGCGGCCCGCGACTCGGTGAGCGTGACCACGCCCCGCGCCGAGCCGGCGACCGTGTCCGGGAAGCCCGGCCGGGACTCGTCGGGGTCGAGGAGTTGGCCGCTGTAGTACCAGCCCACGCCCAGCAGACCTGCGGTGACGAGCACGAACAGCGCGACCACCGCGATCGACACGATCCGGACGACCCGGCGGCGACGAACGTTGGACGACCCCATCAGCGAATGATGCGCCTGCCGTGATCGACACGCCCGAGTTCCTGAGAACACGCCGTGAAGTTCCGTTCGGCACTGGCGGGACAAGGTTCGCCTAACTTACGGTGTCGTAAGTTACGGTCCCGTAGGTAGCCCCCGACCACATAGAGGTACACGCATGACCAGCACCCTGGAGAGCAGGTCCACGCCGCCGGGTCCCGACAAGGGACCGAAGCCGATGCTCGAAGGCCAGCGCGGGAACGCCGAGCAGATCGGCGTCTACGTGTTCGTCATCGTGCCGTTCCTGGCTCTGCTGGCGGCGGTGCCGTTCGCCTGGGGGTGGGGGCTCGGCTGGGTCGACGTGGCGTTGTTCGTCGCGTTCTACTACCTCGCCGGGCTGGGCGTGACGATCGGCTACCACCGGTACTTCACCCACGGGTCGTTCAAGGCCAACCGCGCGCTCAAGATCGGCCTGGCCATCGCGGGCAGCATGGCGTTGCAGGGCCCGGTGATCACCTGGGTCGCCGACCACCGCCGCCACCACGCGTTCTCCGACCGCGAGGGCGACCCGCACTCGCCGTGGCTGTTCGGCTCCGGCCCGGTCGCGCTGGCCAAGGGCTTCTGGCACGCGCACATGGGCTGGCTGTTCGAGCGCGACAAGACCAACGCGCAGCGGTTCGCGCCCGACCTGCTGGCGGACAAGGACCTCCGCCGCGTCGACGACCTGTTCTGGCTGTGGACGATCATCTCGCTGCTCGCGCCCGCGCTGCTCGGCGGCTTGATCACCTGGTCGTTCGCGGGCGCCCTGTCGGCGTTCTTCTGGGCCGGGCTCGTGCGGGTCGCGTTCCTGCACCACGTCACGTGGTCGGTCAACTCGATCTGCCACATGGTGGGCGACCGGCCGTTCGCCGCCCGGGACCGCTCGGCGAACGTGTGGGCGCTCGCGATCCTGTCGTTCGGCGAGTCGTGGCACAACCTGCACCACGCCGACCCGACGTCCGCGCGGCACGGTGTCAAGCGGGGGCAGATCGACACCTCGGCGCGGCTGATCTGGGTGTTCGAGAAGTTCGGGTGGGCGACGAACGTGCGGTGGCCGAACGAGCAGCGGCTCGCGCGGATCTCCGTGAAGAAGTAGCTCCCGCGCGCCGGCCCCTCGCGACGTCCGCGAGGGGCCGGTGTTTAGGGTGACCGGGATGGCGGGGAGACGGGACGAGACGCCGGTGCCGCGTGTTCGGATGACCGGCAAGGAGCGACGCGAGCAGCTGCTCGACGTCGCTCGCGCGCTGTTCGCGGAGAAGGGGTTCGAGGTCACCTCGATCGAGGAGATCGCCCACCGCGCCGGTGTGTCGAAGCCCGTGGTGTACGAGCACTTCGGGGGCAAGGAAGGCATCTACGCGGTCGTGGTGGACCGGGAGATGCAGTACCTGATGGACCACATCGTGAACGCGTTGTCCGGGGGGCACCCCCGTGAGCTGCTGGAACAGGCGGCGTGCGCGTTGTTGGACTACATCGAGGGCTCGACGGACGGGTTCCGGATCCTGGTGCGCGACTCGCCGGTGGCCTCGTCGTACGGGACGTTCTCGTCGTTGCTGAACGACATCGCGTCGCAGGTCGAGTCGATCCTGGGGCAGCACTTCACCCAGCAGGGGTACGACCGGAAGCTGGCGGCCCTGTACAGCCAGGCGTTGGTGGGCATGGTGGCGCTGACCGGCCAGTGGTGGCTGGAGGTCCGCAAACCGAAGAAGGACGAGGTCGCCGCCCACCTGGTGAACCTGGCCTGGAAGGGCCTCTCCCACATGGACCACAAACCCCGCCTCCGCACCCGCCGCTAGCCGTGGTTCCCTCGTAGCATCGTTCAACAATCCCCTCGTCCTCTTGTTCGCTTGTTCCACGCTGGCCTAGCCGCGCCAGACAGGCCCGACCGAGGCGGTCGACACGCGGGACGGCGCTCGGCGACTCGCCAGAAACGGTGCGGTGCCACCGGGTCGCGGCCGGTCGGGCAACAAGCTGAACGAGTCCCGCGCCCACCGGGCCACGCGCCTCCGGGTCGTCGCCCGCATGGTCGAGCGTGCCGAACCCTTTGTGCGCCACAGGTTGCGCCCAGCCCCGGCTGCCGAGATCGCCGTGCTCGGGTCCCGGTCGATCGCGATCGGCTGCTTGCCCGCCTCTCCCGCGCTCACCGGTCACGCGCCTCCGGGTCGTCGCCCCGGACCTTCGAGCGTGCCGAACCCTTTGTGCGCCACAGGTTGCGCCCGGTGCCGGCCGCCGAGATCACCGCGCTCGGGTCCCGGTCGATCGTGATCGGCTGCTTGTCCGCCTCTCCTGCGGGCTCCCCGAAAACCGTGTGGTGTCGGCGGGTCGCGGCCGGTCGGGCAACACGCGGAACGAGTCCCGCGTCCACCGGTCACGCGCCTTCGGGTCGTCGCCCGCACGGTCGAGCGTGCCGAACCCTTTGTGTGCCACAGGTTGCGCCCAGCCCCGGCTGCCGAGATCGCCGTTACCGGCCCCTGATCGATCGTGATCGGTCG
This sequence comes from Actinosynnema sp. NPDC020468, assembly GCF_040642015.1. NCBI lineage: Bacteria > Bacillati > Actinomycetota > Actinomycetes > Pseudonocardiales > Pseudonocardiaceae > Actinosynnema > Actinosynnema sp. NPDC020468. The sequence goes on along the minus strand of NZ_JBFAEO010000006.1, from coordinate 155,718 downwards.
CTCGTCCGCTTCTCCCTCCGGCTCACCCGCGAGTTCGTGGAATCGATCCCCGGTCCCGTCCCGCGTCGGGCGGCTGCCCCTGCTGGACAAAGAAGTAAGTGGGCTTATAGTATGCGTGCATGGCAGATTACGAGTTCGAGCACAGCGTGGAGACCGACGCGAGCGCGGCGGCGGTGTGGGGGTTGTGGAGTGACGTGCGGCGGTGGGTGGAGTGGGACTCGTCGGTCGAGAGCGTGAGTCTCGACGGGGAGTTCGTGGTCGGGGCGGTGGGGCGGATGGTGGTCGAGGGGCAGCCGCCGCTGGTGTTCTCGTTGATCGAGGTCACCGAGGGGGAGTCCTTCACCGACGAGACCCGGGTGCCCGGTGCCGTGCTGCGGTTCGGGCACCGGTTGGCGGTCGTCGGCGGGCGGCTCCGGGTCACGCACCGGGTGGAGATCGACGGGGACGCGGCCGGGGAACTCGGGCCCCTGGTCACCTCCGACGTGCCCGCCGCGATGGACGGACTCGTGGGGCTGGCATCCTCGGCACGATGAGCGACGAACCGGCGACGCGGTGGGGTGGGCCCGGGGAGAGTCCCGGGTTCCTGCTCTGGCGCGTCACCCTCTCCTGGCAGCGGGCGATGCGGAACGCGCTCGCGCCGCACGACCTGACCCACGTGCAGTTCGTCCTGCTCGCCACCCTCTGGTGGCTGCACGACCACGAGGGGCCGCCCAGCCAGCAGAAACTCGCCGCCCGCGCCGGCACCGACACGATGATGACCAGCCAGGTGGTCCGCAAGCTCGAGGACCGCGGCCTGATCACCCGCGCGCCCGACCCGGCCGACGCGCGGGCCCGGCTGCTGGCCCTCACCACCGAGGGCCGGACCACCCTGGCCGGCGCCCTGGAGGACGTGGAGCACGCCGACGCGACCTTCTTCGCGGGCCACGACGACCTGGTCGCGGGCCTGGTCAGGCTGGGCGCACCCTGAGCACCTTGTCGTCGTCGCCGTTCGACGTCGTCAGGTACAGCGCGCCGTCCGGCCCCACGGCCGCGCCGCGCAACCGCCCGTACTTCCCGTCCAACTCCGGCGGCACGGACACCGAGTGCACCCCGCCCTCCGGCGTCACGGTCAGCAGCAACAACTTCGAGCCCTTCAACGCCGTCACCGCGAGCACCCCGTCCAGGGCGCCCCACGACGACCCCAGGAACGCCGCCGCGCACACCGCCTCCGTCGGACGGCCCGACGACCACACGGCGGGCACCGCGTCCGGGAACCGGACGGTGTCGGTCATCGGCACGCTCTCGTCGTAGGACTCCGAGGCACCGCCGCGCGACGGGTCCCAGCCGTAGTTCGCGCCCGCCCGCAGCACGTTCACCTCGTCGTCCACGTCCGGCCCGTGCTCGGCGGTGAACACCAGACCGTCCGGGCGCACCGCGATCCCCTGCACGTTCCGGTGCCCGTAGGTGTGGACGCGGTCACCGCCGGCGAACGCCTCGCCCGTCGCGAGGTTCAGCCGCAGCACCTTGCCGCCGTAGCTCGACCGGTCCTGCGCGACCGCCGGACGGGCCGTGTCGCCGGTGCCGACCAGCAGCGCGCCCTCCGCGTCGACCGCCAGCCGACACCCCGAGTGCCGCCCGCTCGGGTTCACCGGCAACCCGCCGAGCAGCGGGTCCACGACCTTGCGCGCCGAGGTCCCGGTCAGCTCCCAGGTCACCAGCCGCACGTCGGTCGCGGTGTCGTAGCAGGTGGTGAAGCGGTGCGAGGTGGCGAAGTCGGGGTGCACCAGCAACCCGAGCAGCCCGCCCTCGCCGCGGGCCACCACGTCGCCCAGGTCGGCGTCGACCGGCGTCGCCCGGCCGTCGGCCACGAGCGTCAGCCGGCCGGGCCGCTGCGGCACCAGGAGCCGGCCGTCGGGCAGGAAGCCGACGTCCCACGGGTGCGTCAGACCACCCACGACCTCGGTGACCGCCAACCCGCCCGGAACGGCCGACGACGGCGCCGTGCCCCCGGTCGAGGTCGTGCAGCCCGCGAGCACCAGCACCACGGCGAACCCGGCGAGTCGGCGCATACCGCCCAGGATGCACCGGTCGGGGTGAACTAGTCGTACGGCCCTCCCGCCGAGTACGGCCGCTCCACGGGCAGCAGCGCCGTCGCGCCGACCAGGTCGCCCGATCGCACCAACCCGTGCACCTCGTGCGCCAACGGCGTCACGTCCGTCACCCCGGTGATCCACTCGCCGGTGTACCGGGCGGACATCGACCCGGCCAACCCGACCTGGATCGCCCGGTGGGCCAACGGCCGCAGGTGCAGGTCCCGCTCCGGGTCCCACTGCACGCGCACTTCGGGTTTGCCGCCGACGACGGAGCTGGGCACCGCCGCGCGCACCGCCGCGTCGAACCCCTCCCGGGTCATCCGGACCGCGAGCACCCGCTCCTGGTCCGGCTTCCGGCCCCACCCGCAGCGGTACATCATCCACAGGAACGAGGGTTTGATCCACGTCATCCGGCCGGCCCGGAACGGCGGCACGAGGGTGCCCGCGCGCAGCGCCGCGTCCGCGATGGCCGCGTTGTAGGCCTGGTAGACGGTGATGTGCCGATCGTCGTAGTCGGCTCTGATCGTGCGTTCTTCCACACCGACCAGCATCCCGACCGGTGCAACCGGTAATCGCGCGGCGGCGGGTGGCGTGGTCGTCGTAGGCTGGAAGGCGAGCACCCCTTACCGGAGGACCTCAGGTCCCGGGCAGGGGTCTGTCCTCGTTGCTTCGGGAGCGTAATTCCATGCCCCAGCCCGGTCCGCTGTCCGGCCTGCTGTCCGCCGTCCTGCCCGACAAGGCGCTGCGCGCGCTGACCGACTCGCTCGGCGTGCCCTCGCTCGAACTCGAGGGCCCGCCCGCCGCCCGCCCGATCCTCGCCGCCGCGCTGGCCACCCACGCGCCGGTGCTCGCGATCACCGCCACCGGCCGCGAGGCCGACGAGCTGACCAGGGTGCTCGGCGACCTGATCGAGCCGGGCGCGGTCGCGCTGTTCCCGTCCTGGGAGACGCTGCCGCACGAACGCCTCTCGCCCCGCGCGGACACGGTGGGCGCGCGGCTCCAGGTGCTGCGCCGGCTCGCGCACCCCGGCGACGACCCGCTCCGGGTCGTCGTCACCACCGTCCGCAGCCTGATCCAGCCGATGGCGCCGGGGTTGGGCGACCTCGCGCCGGTCGACCTGGTGGTCGGCGTCGAACAGGACTTCGAGGCGCTGCTGACGAGGTTGGTCGAGCTGGCCTACGCGCGGGTCGACATGGTCGAGAAGCGCGGCGAGTTCGCGGTGCGCGGCGGCATCCTCGACGTGTTCCCGCCGACCGCCGAGCACCCGCTGCGGGTCGAGTTCTGGGGTGACGAGGTCAGCGAGATCCGGCCGTTCTCGGTCGCCGACCAGCGCTCGCTGCCGGAGACCGTCGAAGCGTTCACCGCGCCGCCGTGCCGGGAGCTGCTGCTGACCGACGCGGTCAAGACCAGGGCCGCGGAACTGGCCGCCGAGCACGAGGCCGACGCCCAGCTGCACGAGATGCTCGAGAAGCTCGCCGACGGCATCCCGTCCGAGGGCATGGAGGCGCTGATCCCGGCGCTGTGCGCGGACGCGTTGCAGCTGCTCACCGACGTGGTGCCGGCCGGAACGCACGTGCTGCTCAACGACCCGGAGAAGATCCGGGCCCGCGCGCACGACCTGGTGCGCACCGGCCAGGAGTTCCTCGAGGCGTCCTGGATGGCCGCGGCGGGCGGCGGCAAGGCGCCGATCGACCTCGGCGCGTCGGCCTACCGCAGCCTGGCCGAGGTGGCCGACTCGGCGCGCGAGCGCGGCCGGCCGTGGTGGACGCTGTCCCAGCTCACCTCCGAGGGCGCGGACGTGGTGCGGCTGGAGCTCAAGCACGTCGAGGCCTACCAGGGCGACGTCGACCGGGCGTTCGCCGACCTGCGCGCGCACACCGCGTCCGGCGGCACGGCGGTGCTGGTCGTGCCGGGGGCGGGCACCGCGCAGCGCGCCGCCGAGCAGCTCCGGGACGCCGACGTGCCGGCGCAGTGCGTGGACGCGCTGACCGCTCCGCCGCCCGCGGGCTCGGTGACGGTGGTGCGCGGCGCGCTGGAGGACGGCTTCGCGCTGCCGGGCCTCGCGCTGGTGGTGCTCACCGAGACCGACCTGACCGGCGGCCGGCACGGCACGTCCACCAAGGACATGCGCCGGATGCCGTCGAAGCGGCGCAACGCGGTCGACCCGCTGGCGCTGCGACCGGGCGACTACGTGGTGCACGAGCAGCACGGCATCGGCAAGTACGTCGAGATGGTGCAGCGCACGGTGGCCGGCGCGACCCGCGAGTACCTGGTGCTGGAGTACGCCTCCTCCAAGCGCGGCCAGCCGGGCGACCGGCTGTTCGTGCCGACCGACCAGCTGGACGAGGTGTCCCGGTACGTCGGCGGCGAGCTGCCCACGCTGAACAAGCTCGGCGGCAGCGACTGGAAGAACACCAAGGCCAAGGCGCGCAAGGCGGTCAAGCAGATCGCGGCCGAGCTGGTGCAGCTCTACGCGGCCCGCCAGGCCGCGCCGGGCCACGCGTTCGCGCCGGACACCCCGTGGCAGCGCGAGCTGGAGGACGCGTTCCCGTTCACCGAGACCGTGGACCAGATGGCCGCGATCGACGAGGTGAAGGCGGACATGGAGCGCTCGGTCCCGATGGACCGGGTGATCTGCGGCGACGTCGGCTACGGCAAGACCGAGATCGCGGTGCGCGCGGCGTTCAAGGCGGTGCAGGACGGCAAGCAGGTGGTGGTGCTGGTGCCGACCACGCTGCTCGCCCAGCAGCACCTGAACACGTTCACCGAGCGGATGCGCGCGTTCCCGGTGAAGGTCAAGGGCCTGTCCCGGTTCACCGACCAGCTCGAGGCCGAGCAGACGATCGCGGGACTGGCCGAGGGCGACGTGGACGTCGTCATCGGCACCCACCGGCTGTTGCAGAAGGGCTTGCGCTACAAGGACCTCGGCCTCGTGATCGTGGACGAGGAGCAGCGCTTCGGCGTGGAGCACAAGGAGCACATCAAGGCGCTGCGCACGCACGTCGACGTGCTGACCATGTCCGCCACCCCGATCCCGCGCACGCTGGAGATGTCGCTCGCGGGCATCCGCGAGATGTCCACGATCCTCACCCCGCCCGAGGAGCGCCACCCGATCCTGACCTACGTCGGCACGTACGACGACAAGCAGGTCGGCGCGGCGATCCGGCGCGAGCTGCTGCGCGACGGCCAGGTGTTCTACGTGCACAACCGGGTGTCCTCGATCGAGAAGGCGGCCAGGCGGCTGCGCGACCTGGTGCCCGAGGCGCGGGTGATCACCGCGCACGGCCAGATGAACGAGGACAAGCTGGAGAAGATCATCCAGGGGTTCTGGGAGAACGAGTACGACGTGCTGGTGTGCACGACGATCGTGGAGACCGGCCTGGACATCTCCAACGCCAACACGCTGATCGTGGAGCGCGGCGACATGCTCGGCCTGTCCCAGCTGCACCAGCTGCGCGGTCGCGTCGGCCGCGGCCGGGAACGCGGGTACGCCTACTTCCTGTACCCGCCGGAGGCACCGCTCACCGAGACCGCGCACGACCGGCTCGCGACCATCGCGCAGAACACCGAGCTGGGCGCGGGCATGGCGGTGGCGATGAAGGACCTGGAGATCCGCGGCGCGGGCAACATCCTGGGCGCGGAGCAGTCCGGGCACATCGCGGGCGTCGGGTTCGACCTGTACGTGCGGCTGGTCGGCGAGGCCGTCGAGGCGTTCCGCCGGCACGCGGGCGCCGAGGGCGAGCCGGAGGAGGAGCTGGCCGAGGTCCGCGTGGAGCTGCCGGTGGACGCGCACATCCCGCACGACTACGTGCCGGGCGAGCGGCTGCGGCTGGAGGCCTACCGCAAGATCGCGGCGGCGGGCGACGAGGCGGCGCTCCAGGCCGTCTGGGACGAGCTGAAGGACCGCTACGGCACCCCGCCGCTGCCCGTGGAGCGGCTGCTCGCGGTGGCGCGGTTCCGGCAGACCTGCCGCCGGCACGGCGTCACCGAGGTGGCGCTCCAGGGCAGCGCGGTCCGGTTCGCGCCGCTGGAGCTGCGGGACTCGCAGCTCGTCCGGTTGCGCCGGCTGTTCCCCAAGGCGGTGCACAAGCCCGCGACGCGCACCGTGACGACGCCTCGGCCGACCGAGGGAGCGGCCGGCGGCCGGATGGGCGCGCCCCAGCTGCGGGACGGCGAACTGCTGGACTGGTGCGCGCACTTCCTCGAAGCGTTGGCGGGTACTCCCGTGAGCAGCGTCACGGGTTCGTGAGAAGGTACGGGGCGTGAGGACACTGCACAGGCGCTTCACCCTGGTCGGCGCGGCGGCGGCACTGCTGGTCGCGTCCGGATGCGGCACGGGTCCGAGCCGGGTCGGCACGGCCATGATCATCGGCGACAAGGTCATCCCCTTGGAGCAGGTCCAGGACTGGACCTCGACCGTCCTCAAGGAGAAGCCCGCCGCGCAACAGGCGTTGCAGCAGCACAAGCTCGGTGACGTGGCGCGCAGTGTCGCGGGCACGATCATCCGGCACGAGCTGATCGCGACCGCCGCGCAGCGCGAGGGCGTCCAGGTGGACGAGGCCGCGGTGTCCCAGGCGATCGAGGACGCCGGCGGCGCGGAGGCGGCGTCCGAGGCGACCGTCTACAGCGCGTCGAACTTCCGCACCCGCGCGGCCGACCAGCTGCTGATGGTCGAGATCGGCCGGCGGCACATCGACCGCACCGAGGTCACGTTCGACTACTTCTACGCCCGGGACGAGACCGAGGCGCGGGACAAGGCCAAGGACGTCGCGGCGCACCCGGAGAAGATGGCCGAGTACGTCGCGGCCGCGCCGAAGGGCACGGACAACCAGCAGCTCGCCGCGGAGAACCAGAAGGTCCGGTCCGACGAGGACCCCGAGTTCGCCACGCTGCCGGTGTTCGGCGTCGCGGAGGGCACGGTGGCCGCGTTCCAGCCGCGCCAGGAGTCGTCGGTGTGGATGGTGACGCTGCTCAAGGAGCGCAACACCAACGCCAGGTCGACCGGCGAGTCGTCGTCGGCCGCGCTGTCGCCGCAGATCCTCCAGTTCATCGGGTTGCGCGTGGTGCAGTCGCTGACCAACGACGTGAAGATCGAGGTGAACCCGCGCTACGGCGTGTGGGACCCGACCCTGTTCTACCTCTCGCCCAGCGAGAAGGAGTTGGCCGGCTTCACCGCGCCCACGCGCCAGACGAAGTCGTGAACACCGTCGTCCTGCTGGGTCCGGACGACACCGTGCTGCCCGCCGCCGCGCTTCCCGCTCTGCGGGGCGCGGCGGCGGTGTTCGCGGGCGAGGGGCTCGACCCGGAGTTCTGGGGCGCCCTCGGCGTCGGCTCGGCGGTGACCGTCGACGGACCGGTGGTGCTGCTGACGACGTCGCTCGCCGAGCCGGCCGCGGCGGAGTTGCTCGCGGGCGGCGCGGCGGTGGTGCGCAACCCCGTCGGCACGTCGCTGCTGCGCGCGGTGGCCGTGATGGACCGGCTGCGGTCGCCCGGCGGGTGCCCGTGGGACGCCGAGCAGGACCACAAGTCGTTGCGGCAGTACCTGGTCGAGGAGACCTACGAGCTGCTGGAGGCCATCGAGGACGGCGACCGGGCGGCGATGCGGGAGGAACTGGGCGACGTGCTGCTCCAGGTCCTGTTCCACGCCAGGGTCGCGGCCGAGGACCTCGAGCCGTTCGGCGTGGACGAGGTGGCGGGCGACCTGGTGGCCAAGCTGGTCGGCAGGCACCCGCACGTGTTCGCGGGCGGCGACCCGGCGGTGCGCGACGCGTCGACCCAGGAGCACCGCTGGGAGGAGCTGAAGCAGGCCGAGAAGCAGCGGACGTCGAGCGTGGACGGTGTCGCCCTCGGCCAGCCGGCGGCGGCCCTCGCGGGCAAGCTGGCGCAGCGGGTCGCACGTGCGGGTTTCCCGGCCGACCTGCTGCCCGACCCGGAGGGCGACGCGGGCGGCGCGCTGTTCGCGGTGGCGGCGCGGGCGAAGCTCGCGGGCGAGGACCCGGAGGCGGCGCTGCGCGCGGTCGCGCGGGCATTCGAGACGCGGGTGCGCCAAGCGGAGGACGCGGCACGGGCCGCGGGGGTCGTTTCGATGACCGCAGAGGACTGGCGCACTTACTGGCAGTGATAGTTGTTACGCCGATCGAGTGGTCGGCGATACGGTCGCATGATGAAGCGTTCCGCCTGTGCCCTGCTGAGTGTGGCGGTACTGGTCTCCGGTTGTGGAGCGAAGCCCGGATCGGTCGGCACCGGCTCCGCCGCCATGATCACGACCACCGCGGTGCTCACCCTGCCGCCGACCGCGACGTCTCCCGCCGCGGCCGCGGTGAAGAAGAAGAACCTGCTGGAGGTCACCGACGGCAGTGGCGCCGAAGCCCGGATCACCGTGACGTGGAAGACCCAGCAGGTGCTCCCGCTGGACGCCCTGCTGCCGGCCTGCCGGTCGCTGATGACCTCGCAGACCGGGATGGACGTGGTGCTGAACGCGGTCGTCGCCGAGGTGTCCGCGGAGTTCCCCGCCGGCGGCGTGGCGTGGCCCGAGTCGAAGGCGCTGACGTTCGCCTACGGCGACGGCAAGACCGTCCAGACCACCGGTCGCGCCTACACCTGCTACGACCCGCAGGACGTCAAGAGCCCGGCCGCGCTGACCACGTTCGGCCTCAAGCCGTCCGCGCCGGCGCTGAAGGTCATGTGGGTGCTCGCCGGCCGCAAGACCGCGGACAACCCGAAGGGCGAGACGGGCGGCGACCCCGACGACTTCCGGCTCGCGCCGAACCTCGTGGACGGCGCGAAGTGCGTCGAGGACGGTTCGCCGTCGTCCACCTGCTCCGCCACCTACGGCCGCTAGGAACCCCACCGCACCACCGTTTCCGCTCCACCGCGCCCCACCAGCACCACCGCGCCCACCGACCGCCTCCGGCCCACCACCCCCGGGCAGCGCGAGGCACGGCCGCGGTCGCCACCACCCCCGGCGACCGCCGCACCGCGGTGATCTTCGTGGGCGAATCTCCGCCCCGCGGGGTGGGATTCGGCGCGGGTCCGCCGGACATGATCGCGATTGTCGGTCGTCGGCGCTAACGTCGTCGGGGTGACCGCCGAACCGGGCTACCTCCGCTTCCCGCACGTCCACGGCGACCTGGTCGCCTTCGTCGCCGAGGACGACGTGTGGCTCGCCCCGACCGGCGGCGGCCGGGCCTGGCGGGTGAGCGCCGATCACGTCCCGGTGTCCTCACCGCACTTCTCGCCCTCCGGCGCCGCGCTCGCGTGGACCAGCAGGCGCGACGGCGCGCCCGAGGTGCACCTCGCCGACGTCGAGGGCGGCGCGGTCGAGCGGCTGACCTACTGGGGCGACCACTCGACCGGGGTGCGCGGCTGGACGCCCGGCGGCGACGTGCTCGCGGTCAGCTCGGTCGGCCAGGCCACCACGAACCGGCAGTGGGCGTACTCGGTGCCCGTCGACGGCGGCCCGGCGCAGCGGCTGCCCTTCGGCTGGGTGGACGACGTCTCGTTCGGCCCCGACGACCGGGTCGTGGTCACCAGCGTCTACGGCCGGGACCCGGCGTGGTGGAAGCGCTACCGGGGCGGCATGGCGGGCAAGCTGTGGGTCGCGGGCCCGGACCGCGAGTTCACCCGGATCCTGACCGACCTCACCGCGTCGCTGACGAGCCCGATGTGGATCGGCGACCGGATCGCGTTCCTGTCCGACCACGAGGGCGTCGGCAGCGTGTACTCGGTCGCGCCCGACGGCTCCGACCTGCGCCGGCACACCGACCAGGAGTTCTACGCCCGCGCCGCGACCACCGACGGCGAGCGGGTGGTCTACCAGCACGCCGGCGAGCTGTGGATCCTCGACTCGCTCGACGCGGAGCCGCGCCCGCTGGAGATCGCGCTCGGCGGTCCGCGCACCGCGCGCCGGCCCCGCCACGTGCCGCCGCGCCCGGACGACGTGCACCCGGACCGCACCGGTCGGGCGAGCGTGGTCGAGGTGCGCGGCACGGTGCACTGGGTGACCCACCGGGACGGCCCGGTGCGCGCGCTGGCCGAGCAGCCGGGCGTGCGGGCGCGGCTGCCCAGGGTCGTCGGCGACGGCGTGGTGTGGGTGACCGACGCGGACGGCGAGGAGGGCCTGGAGTTCTCGCCGGTCGGCGGGGTCGAGCCGGGCAACGCACCGCGCCGGGTCGCGGTCGGCAGGCTCGGTCGGGTGCTGGAGCTGGAGGTGTCGCCGGACGGGCGGCGGCTCGCGGTCGCCACCCACGACGGCAGGCTGCTGCTGGTCGACGTGGAGTCCGGCGAGGTGCGCGACGTGCTGCGGGACGCCAACCCGCACGTGAGCGACCTGGCGTTCTCCCCGGACTCGAACTGGCTGGCCTGGTCGCACCCCGGCCCGCGTCCGTTGCAGCACATCAGGATGACGAACACGACCGACCTGTCCGTGGTGGACGTGACGCCGCTGCGGTTCTCCGACTTCTCGCCGACGTTCACCGAGGACGGCCGCTACCTCGCGTTCCTCTCGGTGCGCAGCTTCGACCCGGTGTACGACGCGCACGTGTTCGACCTGTCGTTCCCGACCGGCTGCCGGCCCTACCTGCTGCCGCTGGCCGCGACCACGCCCAGCCCGTTCGACCCGCTGCGGCTCGGTCGTCCGGTCGGCGACGACGGCGGCGACAAGGACGACAAGAAGGACGACGAGAACCCGATCACCGTGGTGGACCTGGAGGGGTTGGCCGACCGGGTGGTGACGGTGCCGGTCGGCGCGGCCCGGTACGAGGGCCTGACGGCGGCCAAGGGCGGGCTGCTGTGGTTGCGCAACCCGACCCGGGGCGTGCTCGGCGACAACCTGCCGAGCGCCGAGACCCGGCCGCCGCGCGCCGTGCTGGAGCGGTTCGACCTGGCGAAGACGCGGACCGACGTGCTGGTCGACGGCGCGGACGGGTTCGCGGTCACCGGCGACGGCCAGCGGATGGCCGTGCTGGACGGCGGCGACCTGCGGATCGTGCCGACGGACCGCAAGGTCGACGGCGACGACCACGACTGCGTCGAGGTGGACCTCGGCCGGGTGCGGGTGGTCGTGGACCGGGCCGCCGAGTGGCGCCAGGCCTACGCGGAGGCCGGGCGGCTGATGCGGGACCACTTCTGGCGCACCGACATGGGCGGCGTCGACTGGCAGGGCGTGCTGACCCGGTACCGGCCGCTGGTCGACCGGCTGGGCAGCTACGGCGACCTGGTCGACCTGCTGTGGGAGGTGCAGGGCGAGCTCGGCACCTCGCACGCGTACGTGATCCCGGCCGGCGGCGGTGCGCGCGGTCGTCGGGTGGGGCTGCTCGGCGCGGACCTGTCGCGCGACGAGTCCGGCGAGTGGCGGGTGGACCGGGTGATCCCCGGCGAGTCGTCGGACCCGGCGGCCCGCTCGCCGTTCGCCGCGCCGGGTGTCGCGGTGCGGGCGGGCGACCGGATCGTCGCGGTGGACGGCCGCCAGGTCTCCTCCCGGCTCGGTCCGGCGCCGCTGCTGGTCGGCACGGCGGGCAAGCCCGTGGAGCTGACCGTGCGGCCCGGTGGCGGCGGCGAGCCGCGCCGGGTGGTCGTCGTGCCGCTGGAGGACGACGAGCCGCTGCGCTACCACGCGTGGGTGGCCGACCGGAGGGCCCGCGTGCGCGAGCTGTCCGACGGTCGCGTGGGCTACCTGCACGTGCCGGACATGATGGGCGCGGGCTGGGCGCAGCTGCACCGCGACCTGCGGGTGGAGCTGGGCCGCGAGGCCGTGGTGCTGGACGTGCGCGAGAACGGCGGCGGCCACACCTCCGAGCTGGTGGTGGAAAAACTCGGCCGCAAGATCATCGGCTGGTCGGTGGCCCGCGGCTTCACCACCGCCGACAGCTACCCGGGCGACGCGCCGCGCGGGCCGGTCGTGGCGATCGCGGACGAGTTCGCGGGCTCGGACGGCGACATCGTCAACGTGGCGATCAAGGAGATGGGCATCGGCCCGGTCGTCGGCACCCGCACGTGGGGCGGGGTGATCGGGATCGACATGCGCTACCACCTGGTCGACGGCACGCTCGTCACCCAACCCCGCTACGCGACGTGGTTCGGCGGTCCGGGCTGGGGCGTGGAGAACCACGGCGTGGACCCGGACGTGGAGGTCGTGATCACGCCGCAGGACCGGGTGGCCGGCCGCGACCCACAGCTGGACACGGCCGTGCGCCTGGCCCTGGAGGCCCTGGCACAACGCCCGGCCGCCACCCCACCCGCCTTGCCGCCGTTGTAGCTCGGGGTTTTCGCCGCAGCGGACCGCAGGCTCGCCCTGCGGTCCGGGGACGTTGGTGCCGCACGAGGTCCGGTGGCTGCCACGGGTCCGGGTTTGCCGCAGCGGACCGCGGGCTCGCCCTGCGGCTCGGGGCTTTGGTGCCGCACAACGTCCTTGCCGCCGCCGCGCGGGTCCGGACTTTCGTCGCAGCGAACCGCCCGCCCACCGGCTCCGGTCACCACCCGTAGGCCCGGAGCTTTCGTTGCCGGGCAACGGTTCCCGGGCCATGCCCCCCGGCTCAGCGGAACAGCGTGTCGCCCCAGTGGCCGCCCTCGCGGACGCCCGGCGGCACGGCGAAGTGCCCGGAGCCGTTGTGCTCCAGGTACTCCATCATTCTGTCCTTTGTGGACAGCGCCTGCTGCATCGGCACGAACTGCTTCGCGGTGTCCCGGTTGAACGCCACGAAGAACAGTCCGGCGTCCAGGTGTCCCAGCCCGTCCGACCCGTCGGTGAAGTTGTAGCCGCGGCGCAGGATCCTGGTGCCGCCCAACGCCTCCGCCGACGCGAGTCGCACGTGGGCGTCCTGCGCGATCGCGTACTCGCCGCCCTTGCCGCGCACGTGCAGGTCGATCGGGTCGAACTCGGCGAGCTGGCCGAGCGGCGCGCCGACGCCCTTGTTCCGCCCGACGATCGCCTCCTGCTCGGTCAGCGACGTCCGGTCCCAGATCTCGATGTGCATCCGGATCCGCCTGGCCACCAGGTAGGTGCCGCCGGTCAGCCAGTCCGGCCCGTCGCCGGGCTGCACCCACACGTGGTCGCGCAGCGCGTCGCCGTCCTCGGCCTTGACGTTGTTCGTGCCGTCCTTGAACCCGAACAGGTTGCGCGGCGTCGGCTGCGCGGTCGAGGTGGACGACGTGCGGCCGAAGCCGAGCTGCGACCAGCGCACCGACACCCGGCCGAAGCCGATGCGCACCAGGTTGCGGATCGCGTGCACGGCGACCTGCGGGTCGTTCGCGCACGCCTGGACGCACAGGTCGCCGCCGACGCGCTTCGGGTCGAGGTCGTCCTTGGGGAACCGCGGCAGGTCGATCAACCCGGCGGGCTTGCGGTCGGCCAGCCCGAACCGCCCGTCGAACAGCGACGGGCCGAAGCCGATCGTCAGGGTCAGCGCGGACGCGGGCAGGTCCAGCGCCTCGCCGGTGTCCTTCGGCGGCGCCTCGGCGTGCCCGCCGACCGCGCCGCCCTCGGCGGCCTCCTGGCCCGCGGTCATCCGCCTGGCCGCCTCGGTCCACTCCTCCAGCAACGCGACGAGCTCGTCGCGCTTGGTGGTCGTGACGTCCAGCGCCACGAAGTGCATCCGGTCCTGGGCGGGCGTGACGATGCCCGCCTGGTGCTCGCCGTGGAACGGCACCGCGTCGGCCAACGCCGACGTGGTCTCGATCCGCGGTGAGGAGGAGGCCAGCGACCCCACTGCCGCGCCGGCGCCGGCGAGCGCGACACCCGCCCCGGCCAGGCCGAGGAGGCGGCGGCGCGGCAGCCCGGTCACTTCGAGACCACCTCGGCGACCCGGGAGATCGGCTCGCCGAGCGCGTCGACGGCGGCGGCGAGCGCCTTGACCTCGTCCGGGGTCAGATCGGTGTAGAGCTTGAAGCCGTCACCCTTGCGGTGCGACTCGAGCAGCGCGTCGAGCGCCTTGAACTTCTCGTCCAGAGACGTGGCGAGCGCGGCGTCCTTCTCCGCGATCACCGGGCGCAGCGCGCTGATGGCGGCCTGCGAGCCGTCGACGTTGGCGCGGAAGTCGTACAGGTCGGCGTGCGAGTAGCGGTCCTCCTCGCCGGTGACCTTGCCGGTCGCGACCTCGTCCAGCAGCTCCTTCGCGCCGTTGGCCAGCTGCACGGGCGTCAGCTCGACGCCCTTGGCCTTGTCCGCGATCTCCTTGACGTCGGTCAGCAGCTGGTCGGCGATCTTCGCCGAGTCGGCCTGGAGACCGGTGGTCCACAGGTCCTTCTCGAGGCGGTGGTAGCCGGTGAACTCCTGGCCGGGCTCCAGGCCGTCCTCGCGGGCGTCGATCTTCGGGTCGAGGTCGCCGAAGCTCTCCGCGACGGGCTCGATGCGCTCCCAGTAGGTGCGCGCGATCGGGTACAGGGCCTTGGCGTCCTCGGCCTTGCCGGCCTTGACCGCGTCCACGAACTCGGTCGTCTTGGTCAGCAGGCTGTCCGCCTGGGAGTTCACGAACCGCTTGTAGCCCGCGGTCGCCTCGGCCAGCTTCGCGTTGTCGTCGGTGGACTTCCTGCCCTCGCCGGACACGGTGAAGTCGGCGCGGATGCCGTCGCCCTTCATGCCCGGCTTGCACGCGGTCTGGAGCTTGCCCGCCTCGGTGACCTCGACGATCAGCCGCCGGGTCAGGCCGGGTCCGATGTTCTCGACCTCGCCCAGGATCCGGTCGCCCTCGGCGTAGAGGTAGAACTCGGTCACCTTGGTGCCCTTGTTCGTGACCTCGAACGTCACGTTGCCGGTGTTCGCGGTGCTCTTGGCGACCTTGCACGCGTCGTCGGACGCCTCGACCGCGATCGGGCCGTCGGCGGACTTCGCGTCGGTGCCGCCTCCACCGCACGCGGCGGTGAGCAGGAGCAGGGATCCGATGCCGAGGCTTCTCGCGGCGATGGTCACGGGTGGTTCTCCGGTTTTCACTTGGCCGCGGCGCGGGCGCGCGGGCGGATGAGGAACAGGGGCAGGACGATCGCCACGTACGCGAGCCACGCGATCGCCTGCAACCAGGTGGTGCGCTGCGAGTAGTTGAAGATGCCCTTGAGCAGGGCGCCCAACCACTCGCCCTCGGGCAGCGCGTCGCTCAGGTCGAAGGCGAGCGTGTTCAGGCCGGGCAGGATCGCGGCCTCCTGGAGGTCGTGCAGGCCGTAGGCGAGGACGCCCGCCGCGACGAACACCAGCAGCGCGCCGGTCCAGGTGAAGAACTTGCCGAGGTCGAAGCGGATCGCGCCCCGGTACAGGCCGTAGGCGAGCGCGATCGCGACGGCGATGCCGATCAGGAAGCCGATCAGCGGCTGCGTCGTGCCGCCGCCCGCGCTCTGCACGCTGGAGTAGAAGAAGACGGCGGTTTCCAGGCCCTCGCGGCCGACCGCCATGAAGGAGAGGCCGACGACGGCGACCGGGCCCACGTTCAGCGCCTGGTCCATCTTCCCGCGCAGCTCGGCGGCGATCGTGCGGGCCGTCGACCGCATCCAGAAGATCATCCCGGTCACGAAGGCGACCGCGAGCAGCGACATGCTCCCGCCGAACGCCTCCTGCTGCTCGAACGTCAGCGTCGCGGTGGTGAACGTGATGAGCGCGCCCACGGCGACGGACAGCACCACCGCGACGCCGACGCCCAGCCAGACGTAGGGCAGGCGTTCCCGGCGGTCGGTCTTCACCAGGAAGGCGACCAGGATGCTGACGACGAGGGCTGCTTCCAAACCCTCGCGCAAGCCGATGAGGCCGTTGGCGAGCAGCACTTGATCTTTCCTAACCGGGAGTGAGCTTAGGCTGTTCGAACTTAGGCAAGGCTGGCTTGGTCTGTCCAGCACGCCCGTGTCACATGAGCAGCGGGTTTGTGTTCGGGTGGTGTCGGTGCGTGGCCGCCCGGGGGTGATTCGTGTCGATCAGGGCGATTACCGTCCGATTCGGGACGGGGGCGGCGGGGGCGCCCCGGGTTGCGTCGAGGTGATGAATCGGACGAAACGGTTCCTTCGGGACGTGACGTGGCGTGGAGCACGTAGCCTGGGCTCGTGGTCGTACCGCCGCCGTCCAAAGTCGAACCGCGTGCGTCCTCCAAGGGCGGCGCGGGCCACGTGCTGGGGCGGGTCGCCCTGGTCGCGCTGCTGCTGGCGGTGATCGGCGGTGGGGCGTACGCGTTGAGCGTGTTCGACCGGCGGTCCGAGACCGTGGCCGACCCGCCGTTCCCGGTGCCCTTCCAGGCCGTCCGACCGGGTGTCGCGGCACCCGGCGCGGCCGTCGTGCCCTCCGGGGTCCCGTCCGCCACCGCGTCCGTGCCGACCCTGGCCGGGTGGGCCGCGGCCGTGTCGGAGAAGACCGACGTGCCGGCGCGGGCGTTGCAGGCCTACGCGGTCGCCGACCTGCTCATGCGCGAGCAGTCGCCCGCGTGCCGGATCTCGTGGGCGACGTTGGCGGGCATCGGCCGCATCGAGTCGCACCACGGCACGATCGGCGGCGCCAAGCTCGGCGAGGACGGCCGGCCGTCGGTGCCGATCGTCGGGATCCCGCTGGACGGCTCACCCGGCGTCCGGGCCATCGCGGACAGCGACGGCGGCGTGCTCGACGGCGACCTCAAGTGGGACCGCGCGGTCGGCCCCATGCAGTTCATCCCCACCACGTGGGTCCGCTACGCGGTGCGCGCCTCGGGCGACGGCCTCGCGCCCGACCCCCAGAACATCGACGACGCCGCCCTGGCCGCGGCGCGCTACCTGTGCTCCTCGGGCCGCGACCTCGGCACCGGCGAGGGCTGGTGGGCCGCGGTGATGGACTACAACAACTCCGTGGAGTACGGCCAGGAGGTCTACTCCGGCGCCGACGCCTACGCCAAGGCCAGCCAGACGCCGTGAGCCGTGCAGTCCGGCCGTGCGGGTTGCGCGGGCGGGTCGCGCGGGCGGGTCGCGCGTCGGCCCGGCCTACCGGTCCCGCTCCACCGCGATCCGCGCGCTGACCTCGCCCAGCGCCTCCTGGTACTCGGGCGTCGGGTTCATCGCCGCGGCCATCCGCAGTTGGGCCAGCGCCTCCGGGAGCCGGTTCTGGCGTTGCAGGGTCCGACCGAGGGCGAACCTCGCGTAGTAGTCGCTCGGGTCGAGCTCGAGGACCTTGCGGAAGGCCTCCTCGGCCCGTTTCAGCTGGGCCGAGCCGAGGTAGGCGCGGCCGGCGAGGAGTTGGACGCTCGGCTCGTCGCCCGCCTCCTCCAGGACGAGTTGCAACGCCCGCAGCGCCTCCAGGGGGCGGCGGTCGGCCAGGAGGGCCTCGGCCCTCCTGAAGGCGTCGAATGTGCTGTCCGTCATGGTCGGATCAACGCTACCCGCGAGTCGGTCGTGGATCGACGGCCGACCGGATGACGGGATGTCCCGCGTGGACTGTCGCGAAGGGTGGTGCCACCGGGCGCAATGGTCTCAGCGGGGTGGTTCTGGGTGCGGTTTTCGGAAACGGTTCAGATGTCCGCGGGTGCGACAACGCCGGGTTCGGCGGCACCAACTAGGCTCGTGCCCGTTGGCAGGCAGAAGGTCTGACGAGGGAGCGCACGTGGCGGTCATCGAGCAGGTCGGCGCCCGCGAGATCCTGGACTCGCGAGGCAACCCCACCGTCGAGGTTGAGGTGGCGCTGGACGACGGCACCCTGGAGCGCGCCGCGGTTCCGTCCGGTGCGTCGACGGGTGAGCACGAGGCGGTCGAGCTGAGGGACGGCGACGCCAAGCGCTACCTGGGCAAGGGTGTCGAGCGGGCGGTCACCGCCGTGCTCGACGAGATCGGCCCCGAGCTGGTGGGCATCGAGGCCGTCGAGCAGCGCGTGGTCGACCAGAAGCTGGTCGACCTGGACGGCACGCCCGACAAGTCGCGGCTGGGCGCGAACGCCATCCTCGGCGTGTCGCTCGCGGTCGCCAAAGCGGCGGCGGCCAGCAGCGGCCTCGAGCTGTTCCGGTACGTCGGCGGGCCGAACGCGCACGTGCTGCCGGTGCCGATGCTGAACATCCTCAACGGCGGCGCGCACGCCGACACCGAGGTCGACATCCAGGAGTTCATGATCGCGCCCATCGGCGCGGACTCCTTCCGCGAGGCGCTGCGCTGGGGCGCCGAGGTCTACCACTCGCTCAAGTCCGTGCTGAAGAGCAAGGGCCTGGGCACGGGTCTGGGCGACGAGGGCGGCTTCGCGCCGAGCCTGTCCAGCAACCGCGACGCGCTCGACCTGATCCTGGTCGCGATCGAGAAGGCCGGCTACACCCCGGGCCGCGACATCGCGCTGGCGCTCGACGTGGCCGCCACCGAGTTCTTCTCCGACGGTGCCTACACCTTCGAGAAGCAGAAGCGCTCGGCCGAGCAGATGACCGGCTACTACACCGAGCTGGTCAACGCCTACCCGCTGGTGTCGATCGAGGACCCGCTGTCCGAGGACGACTGGGACGGCTGGGTGCAGCTGACCTCCGAGCTGGGCGAGCGCGTGCAGATCGTCGGCGACGACCTGTTCGTGACCAACCCGGAGCGGTTGGAGGAGGGCATCTCCCGGCGGGCCGCGAACGCGCTGCTGGTGAAGGTGAACCAGATCGGCACGCTGTCCGAGACGCTGGACGCGGTCGAGCTGGCCAAGTCCTACGGCTACAAGTCGATGATGTCCCACCGCTCCGGCGAGACCGAGGACACCACCATCGCCGACCTCGCGGTCGCGGTGGGCGCGGGTCAGATCAAGACCGGCGCGCCCGCCCGCGGCGAGCGCACCGCGAAGTACAACCAGCTGCTCCGCATCGAGGAGGCGCTGGGCGACGCCGCGCGCTACGCGGGCGACCTGGCCTTCCCCCGGTTCACCGCGGAGGGCTGATGGCCGAGCGGGAGCGGGACTCGCGACGCGGGCGCAGGCGCAAGGCCGCGTCGGGGTCCCGCCCTGCCCGGGAGGAGAAGGCCGGCCGGGAGAAGAAGCCGAAGGCGGCTCCGAAGCCCCGGCCGAAGGCACGTCCGCAGTCGCGGGCGCGCACCCGGGCCGGCGCCGGCACGGGCGGCGCGTTCGGGATGACCGGCACCCGGCGGGCCGCGTTGCTGGCGATGGTGGTGTGCGCGCTGGCGCTGAGCATCGCGGTGCCGCTGCGGACCTACCTGGCGCAGCGCGAGGAGTTGCGGCAGACCACCTCGTCGCAGGAGACGCTGCGGGCCGAGGTGGGTCAGCTGGAGCAGCGCAAGCAGCAGCTCGCGGACCCGGCGCAGGTCGAGGCCGAGGCGCGGCGGCGGTTGCACTACGTTCGTCCGGGCGAAACCCCGTACGTCGTGCAGCTGCCCGGCGACGCGGAACGCGAACAGGACGACAGGAAACCGGCGGCGCAGCCGGCGACGGACAAGGCGTGGTACGAGCAGTTGTGGACCTCGGTGGCGGCACGGTGACGGTGAGCGACGCGGACCTGGCGGCGGTGGCGGAGCAGTTGGGTCGCACCCCGCGCGGGGTGAGGGCGGTCGCCGCGCGGTGCCCGAGCGGGCACCCGGCGGTCGTGCAGACCAGTCCCCGGCTGCCCGACGGCACGCCGTTCCCCACGCTGTACTACCTGACGTGCGGCCGGTTGAACTCGTTCGTCAGCAGGCTCGAAGGGGCCGGGCTGATGAAGGAGATGCAGGACCGGCTCGCCGACGACGACGCACTCGCGGCGGCTTATTTGCGCGCCCACGAGGAATACCTGGCCGAGCGCGACGCGATCGAGCCGCTGGGCACCAGGGTGACCGCCGGCGGAATGCCCGATCGCGTCAAGTGCCTGCACGTGCACGTCGCGCACTCGCTCGCCGTCGGTCCCGGCGTGAACCCGTTCGGTGACGAGGCTCTCGAGGCCCTCTCACAGTGGTGGCCCACCGGCGATTGCGCGTCAACGGTGAAGAACCACGGGTAGACCGGATTCACAGCTGTTGTTAAGGCACAAATCGACCTTCGACCCGTGACACCGCAGTAACGATCAGGCAGGGTGGACCGAAGGTGGAAGCGGTGGGGAACGCGCCGAGGAGTGGGAGTTCGTGGCTGTGCCGAAGCGACGGGGACGCAAGCGCAAGGCCCAACGAGGCACGCTGACGCCGCGCCAACGCGGTCTCGCGGCCGCGGCGACCTGCGCCGCGCTGGTGCCGGCCCTGCTGCACACGACGCACGGCATCGACTGGATCAACACCGCGGGCTCCTCCGACATCGACGCCACCCAGCTCGGCGAGGGCGACGTGATCAACACGTTGCGGCTGCTGGAGGACGGTTCGCTCGGCGCGAGCGGCAGGCTGCCGCAGGCCGACGAGCTGAGCGCCGAGATGCTGGCCGACGCGGACGACACGTTCAGCTTCGGCGACGACCTGTCGCAGGTCGGCGGCGACTTCGACTTCCCGTCCACGGCGGGTCAGCTCGGCATCCCCGGCGTGATGCTGGACGCGTACATGAAGGCCGCGGACCGGCTCGCCGTGACGACGCCCAACTGCCGCATCCACTGGTCGCTGCTCGCGGGCATCGGCCACATCGAGTCGAACCACGCGCGCGGCGGCCTGGTCAAGGCCAACGGCGACACGGCGAACCCGATCCTCGGCCCGGTGCTCAACGGCGGCCAGTTCGCCGCGATCCGGGACACCGACGGCGGCCGGTACGACGGCGACGCCACGTGGGACCGCGCGGTCGGCCCGATGCAGTTCATCCCGTCCACGTGGGCGAGCTACGCGGCCGACGGCAACGGCGACGGGCAGAGCAACCCGAACAACATCTACGACGCCACGGTCGGCGCGGGCAACTACCTGTGCGCGGGCGGGGGCGACCTCAGCACGAACCTCGGCCGCGAGCGGGCGGTCTTCAGCTACAACCACTCCAACGAGTACGTGGCGGACGTCCTGCGCTGGGCCGACGCCTACGCCCAGGGCGTGGACCCGCTGCCCAGCCTCCCCGGCTCGGACGCGGACTTCCTGGACCCGGGCACCACGTCGCCCTCGCCCGGCGGCACCACGCCCGGCACCACGACGCCACCGGTGACGTCCACGACCAACCCGCCGTCCTCGTCGCCCGCGTCCACCACGCCGCCGAGCACGTCCTCGTCCACGACCACCACGACGACGACGCCCACGACCCCGACGTGCACGACGATCACCATCACGGTGACGCCGACGACGACCACGACGACCACCACGACCACCACGACGACGACCACGGTCACGTCCACGACGGCACCGGCCGGCGCGACTTCCACCACCACGCCGTCGACCACCACGTCGACCACGACCACCACCACGACGCCTCCCGTCGCGGCGGCCGCCGCGGCGGCGGCCGGGTGCACCACGACGTCGACGGTCACGGTCACGCCGACCACCACGACCACGACTCCCTCGGTGATGAAGCCGAGCTAGTCGGGCTACCGTTCTCCCCGTACCGAACGGGCGAGGAGGACGACCATGGGCCGGGTTGCCGCGATCGACTGCGGGACGAACTCGATCCGCCTGCTGGTGGCGGACGTGTCCACATCGGACGACGGTTCGCGGTGGCTGCGCGACGTCCACCGGGAAATGCGCGTCGTGCGGTTGGGTCAGGGCGTCGACGCCACCGGCGTGCTCGCGCCCGAGGCGCTGGCCCGGACCAGGGCTGCGCTCGTGGAGTACACGAAGGTGTTGCGGCGCAAGGGAACCGAGCGGGTCCGGATGGTCGCGACGTCGGCCACCCGGGACGCGGCCAACCGGGACGAGTTCTTCGCGATGACCCGGGAGGTGCTGGGCGTCGAGGCCGAGGTGATCTCCGGCGACGAGGAGGCGCGGCTCTCGTTCACCGGCGCGGTGTCCGATGTGGACGGTGTAGACGGCCCGTTCCTGGTGTCGGACATCGGTGGTGGCTCGACGGAGTTGGTGCTGGGCTCCTGGGACGGGGTGCGCGGCGAGGTCGTGGCGGCGAAGTCGGTGGACATCGGGTGCGTGCGGCTGACCGAGCGGTGCCTGCGGTCCGACCCGCCGACGCCCGCCGAGGTGGACGAGGCGGTCGCCGCGGCGCGCGCGGAGCTGGCGCGGGCGTTCGCGGTCGTGCCGGTGGAGCGGGCGCGGACCTGGATCGGCGTGGCCGGCACCGTCACGACGCTGGTGGCGCTGGCGAAGGAGCTGCCCGCGTACGACCCCGACGAGATCCACCTGGCCCGGTTGTCCGTGGCCGCGATCCGGGAGCTGACCGGGCGGCTGCTGACCCTGACCCACGACGAGCGGGCCGCGCTCGGGCCGATGCACCCGGGCCGGGTCGACGTGATCGCCGGCGGCGCGCTGGTGGTGCGGACGCTGGCCGAGCACCTGGCCGAGCACGGCGTCACCGAGCTGGTGGCGAGCGAGCACGACATCCTCGACGGGATCGCGTTCGCGCTGTCCTGAGCTTCCCGAGTGTCAACCGGGAATGTTCGTGACCTGCTTGTGACCACGTCACCCATGTGGCGGCTGCCACAAACAAATTAGCGTCCCCCTGACGCTGTGGAGGCGGCCGACTCTGCTCGGTTACCCCCGAACAGGTGGGAGGACGCATGTCTCGTACTCGATTAGTCCCGGTCGTGGCTGTCGCGACGCTGCTCGCGGCGGCGTGCGGAAGCGCGCAGGACACCGGCGCCGCGGTCTCGAACGACGCGACGATCACCATCTTCAACACCGAGCCGGAGAACCCGCTCGTGCCGGGCAACACCACCGAGACCGGAGGCGGTCGGGCGATCGACCCGATGTTCACCGGTCTGATCGAGTACAGCCCGGTGGACGCCAAGCCGGTGAACGCGATGGCCGAGTCCATCGAGACCAAGGACTCCAAGGTCTTCACGGTGAAGATCAAGTCCGGCTGGAAGTTCCACGACGGGTCCGCGGTGACCTCGAGGAGCTTCGTGGACGCCTGGAACTGGACCGCCTACGGTCCGAACGCCACCCAGGGCGCGAGCTTCTTCTCGCAGATCCAGGGCTACGACGAGGTGAACCCGAAGGACCCGGACGGTCCCGACGGTCCGCTGAAGCCCGCGGAGCCCAAGGCGAAGGAACTGTCCGGGCTCAAGGTCCTGGACGACACCACGTTCACGATCACGCTGTCCGAGGCGTTCTCGGTGTTCCCGGTGACGATCGGCTACACGGCGTTCTCGCCGCTGCCCGAGTCGTTCTACCGGGACCGCGAGGCCTTCGAGAAGCACCCGATCGGCAACGGGCCGTTCAAGTTCGTCTCGCGCACCGTCGGCCAGGACATCAGGCTGACCCGCAACGACGACTACAAGGGCGACGAGAAGCCGAAGTTCAAGGACCTGGTGCTCAAGGTCTACCAGAGCCGCGAGTCGGCCTACGCGGACCTGGTGGCGAACAACCTCGACTTCATCGAGGAGCTGCCGCCGAACGCGCTGGCGGGTCAGAAGTACGAGCAGGACCTCGGTGACCGGGTGGTCCAGCGCGAGACGCTGAACATCACCACTATCGCGTTCCCGTTCTACGTCAAGCCCTACGACAACCCGGACCTGCGCAAGGCGCTCTCCATGGCGATCAACCGCGAGGAGATCACGCAGCGCATCTTCGAGGGCACGCGCAAGCCCGCGGACAGCTGGGTGCACCCGCTGACCAAGGGCTACAAGGCGGGCCAGTGCGGCGAGTACTGCACGTACAACCCGGAGAAGGCCAAGGAGTACCTGAAGATGTCCGGGTACTCGGGCGAGATCCTGTTGCAGTCCAACACCGACGGCGGCCACCAGGAGTGGGCGGAGGCCGTGGTGAACAGCATCCGCAACACGCTGGGCCTCGACGCCAAGTTCGTGCCGTCCACCAGCTTCGGCGAGTTCCGGCAGAAGGTGAACGCGCACGAGATGACCGGCATGTACCGGTCGGGCTGGATCGCGGACTACCCGTCCATCGAGAACTGGCTGACCCCGGTGCTGCGCACGGGCGCGTCGTCCAACGACGGCCTGTACACCAACCCGAAGTTCGACGCGAAGCTCGCCGAGGCGGACAAGGCGCCGAGCGAGGACAAGGCGATCACGCTGTACCAGGAGGCCGAGAAGATCATGGCCGACGACCTGCCGTCCACGCCCCTGTGGACGCAGAACACGATCGCCGGCAAGTCCAACCGGTTGAAGGTCGCCAATCTCGACCCGTTCCGCGCTCTCGACCTCTACAGCGTCGAAGTGACGGCCTAGGAAACGCCTCCGGCCGGCCCACCGCGACCCGGTGGGCCGGCCCGAGCCTGCTTGACGGAGGTGTTCGGTGGGGCGCTACGTGCTGCGCAGGCTGCTCCAGATGGTCCCGGTGTTCTTCGGCGCCACGTTCCTGATCTACCTCATGGTCTGGCTCGTGCCCGGGGACCCGTTCGAGGGCAAGTGCGGTGAGCGGGAGTGCCCGCCGCAGTACATCGCCATGATGCGGGAGAAGTTCAACCTGGACGACCCGGCGTGGCTCCAGTACCTCAAGTACGTCGGGAAGGTGTTCCAGGGCGACTTCGGCGTGACGTCGTCCGGCACTCCGGTGATCGACCGGATCGCCGCGACGTTCCCGGTGACGCTCAAGCTCGCCCTGGTGGCGCTGCTGATCGAGGCCGTCATCGGCATCACCGCCGGTGTGGTGAGCGGCTTGCGCAACCGGGGTTTCCTGGACAGCCTCGTGCTCGTCTCGACGCTGTTCCTGATCTCGCTGCCGGTGTTCGTGACCGGCTACGTGGTGCAGCTCGTGTTCGGGCTCCAGCTGCACTGGGTGTCGCCCACGGTCAACTCGCCGACGTTCGCCAACCTGATCGTGCCCGGCTTCGTGCTCGCCAGCCTCTCGATGGCCTACGTGGCCAGGCTGTCCCGGGCGTCGATCTCGGAGAACCGGCGGGCCGACTACGTGCGCACCGCGCTGGCCAAGGGGTTGCCGCCCAGGCGGGTCGTCGGGGTGCACCTGCTGCGCAACTCGCTGATCCCGGTGATCACGTTCCTCGGCACCGACCTGGGCGCGTTCCTGGGCGGCGCGATCGTCACCGAGGGCATCTTCAACGTGCCCGGCGTCGGCGGTCTGGTGTTCCGCTCGATCCTGACCAAGGACGGCGCGATGGTGACCGGCGTGGTCACCCTCCTGGTGCTGGTCTACCTGCTGATGACGCTGCTGGTCGACCTGCTCTACGCCGTGCTCGACCCGAGGATTCGCTATGACTGACCAGCTGGCCGCGCTGTCCACGGTGGACACAGTCGACACCGACCGGCCCCGCGGGCTGTTCGGCGACGCCTGGCACGCGCTGCGCCGCCGACCGCTGTTCTGGATCGCGGTGTCGCTGATCCTGCTGGTGCTGCTGATGGCCGCGGCGCCGCAGCTGTTCACGCACACCGACCCGAACCTGGCGAACCTGTCGCTGAGCCGGAAACCCCCGTCGGCGCAGGCCTGGTTCGGCTACGACAACCAGGGTTACGACGTCTACTCGCGGGTCATCCACGGCGCGCGGGCGTCGATCGTCGTCGGCGTGCTGGCGACCGTCGGCGTGGTGCTGTTCGGCGCGTCGCTCGGTCTGCTGGCGGGCTACTACGGCGGGATCCTGGACACGCTGCTGTCCCGGGTCGCGGACGTGTTCGTCGGCGTGCCCTTCGTGCTCGGCTCGATCGTCATCCTCACCACGCTGAACGCGGTCGGCAGTCCGGGCGAGGTGCGGATCGTGGTGCAGGTCGTGCTGTCGCTCGCGGTGCTGTCGTGGCCGGTGTCCATGCGGATCATGCGGTCCACGGCGATCGCGGCCAAGCAGCAGGACTACGTGAAGGCCGCGCGGGCGCTGGGCGCGAAGCCGTCGCGGATCATCGTCCGGCACATGCTGCCCAACTGCGTCGCGCCGGTGCTGGTGTACTCCACGATCGCGCTCGGCGCGTTCATCGGCGCCGAGGCGACGCTGTCCTACCTGGGCATCGGGTTGCGGCACCCGGTCGTGTCGTGGGGCGTGATGATCAACGCGGCCAAGGACTACCTGCGCGTCGCGCCGCACGCCCTGCTGTTCCCGGCCGGTTTCCTCACCGCCACCGTGCTCGCGTTCGTCATGCTCGGCGACGCGGTACGCGAAGCCCTCGACCCGAAGCTGAGGTAGCACGTGGAACCGTTGTCGGAGGTCGGGAACCGCTACGCGGAGCCGTTGCTGGAGGTCGAGGACCTCCGGGTGGAGTTCCGCACCCGGGACGGGGTGGCGCGCGTGCTCAACGGCGTGTCCTACCACGTGTCCGCCGGGGAAACCCTCGCCGTGCTGGGCGAATCGGGTTCGGGCAAGAGCGTGACGGCGCAGGCGGTGATGGGCATCCTGGACACCCCGCCCGCGTTCGTCACCGGCGGCTCGGTGCGGTTCCACGGCGAGGAGTTGTTGCGCGCCAAGCCGGAACGGCGGCGGGCGGTGCGTGCCGAGGGGATCGCGATGATCTTCCAGGACGCGCTGTCCGCGCTGAACCCGGTGTTCACGGTCGGGTTCCAGATCGAGGAGCAGTTGCGGGTCCGGCGCGGGATGTCCCGCGCCGACGCCCGGACGCGCGCCGTCGAACTGCTCGACCTCGTCCGGATCCCCCACGCCCGGCAACGGGTCCGGGACTACCCGCACCAGTTCTCCGGCGGCATGCGGCAGCGCGCGATGATCGCGATGTCGCTCGCGCTCGACCCCGAGGTGCTGATCGCGGACGAGCCGACCACCGCGCTGGACGTGACCGTGCAGGCGCAGATCATGGACCTGCTGGCGGAGATCCAGCGCGAGCGCGACATGGGTCTGGTGCTGATCACGCACGACCTGGGGGTGGTCGCCGAGGTCGCGGACCGGATCGTGGTGATGTACGCGGGTCGGATCGTGGAGCAGGCCGACGCCTACTCGCTGTTCCGCGCGCCCGGCCACCCCTACACCGCCGCGCTGATGCGGTCGTTGCCGCACCTGGAGTCGAAGGGCACGAGGTTGGACACCATCAAGGGGCTGCCGCCGAGCCTGCTGCGGATCCCGTCCGGCTGCCCGTTCCACCCGCGCTGCCCGCGCGCGGAGTCGTTGTGCGCCACCGAGATCCCGCCGCCGGTCGCACTGGAACCGGACCGGCTCAGCGCCTGCCACTTCGCCGCCGAGGTGGTCGGCCGTGGCTGAGCTGCTGGAGGTGCGGAACCTGGTCAAGCACTTCCCGGTGACCCGGGGCGTGCTGTTCCGGCACGCGGTCGGGCAGGTGCGCGCGGTGGACGGCGTGTCGTTCACGCTGTCGGCGGGCGAGACGCTGGGCGTGGTCGGCGAGTCGGGTTGCGGCAAGTCCACGTTGGCGCAGGTCCTGATGCGGCTGGAGCCGCCGACGGCCGGCGAGGCGTACTTCGAGGGCGAGCCCATGTTCGCGCTGTCCGGGTCGGCGCTGCGGCGCTGGCGGCGGGACATGCAGATCGTGCTCCAGGACCCGTACACCTCGCTGAACCCCCGGATGACCGTCGGCGACATCGTCGGCGAGCCGTTCGAGATCCACCCCGAGGTCGCGCCGCGCGGGTCGCGGGCGGCGCGGGTGCGGGAACTGCTGGACGTGGTCGGGTTGAACCCCGAGCACATCAACCGGTACCCGCACCAGTTCTCCGGCGGCCAGCGGCAGCGCGTCGGCATCGCGCGGGCGTTGGCGTTGCGGCCCAAGGTGATCGTGTGCGACGAGCCGGTGTCCGCGCTCGACGTGTCGATCCAGGCGCAGGTGATGAACCTGCTGGGGGAGCTGCAAAAGGAGTTCGGGCTCGCCTACGTGTTCATCGCGCACGACCTGTCCGTGGTGCGGCACCTGTCGGACCGGGTCGCGGTGATGTACCTGGGCAAGATCGTGGAGATCGGCACCGAGGAGGAGATCTACGAGCGCCCGACCCACCCGTACACCCAGGCGCTGCTCTCCGCGGTGCCGGTGGCCGACCCGGTGCTGCGCGGCCGGCGCGACGTGATCCGGCTGACCGGTGACGTGCCGTCGCCGATCGACCCCCCGTCGGGCTGCCGCTTCCGCACCAGGTGCTGGAAGGCGCAGGACGTGTGCGCCGAGGAGGAGCCCGCCCTGGTCGAACGGGCCGGGGGCCACCTCAGCGCGTGCCACTTCGCGCAGGAGCGCTCCGTCGTGCCGTGACCTGTCGCGGGACCCCGGTGGCCCGCGCCACCGGGGTCCCGCGCGGGCTAGCGGTTCGCGGACCGCTGCACGAAGTCCGCCAGGTCCTTCGACTGCTGGACCCGCGACGGCTCGTGCACGTACATCATGTGGCCCGCCTCGTAGTACGCGGACTCGATGTTGTCGCGCAGCTCCGCCGGGATCCTCAGGTGCGCCAGCACGTGCTCCGCCGCGTAGTACGGGGTCGCGCCGTCGTGGTAGCCGAACGCCACGTGCACCTTCAGGTGCGGGTTCGCGCGCAGCGCCGACGCGAGCCTGTCCGCCACCGTCACGTGCGCGTTCTCGAACTCCTTGTACGACCACGGCTGCACGTTCGAGGTGAGGATCTCGTACGGCAGGTCGTTCTCGTACTCCAGCTCCGCGCGCAGGTAGTGGTTCAGCGCCGCGCTGTACGGGCCGAGGATCGCCGAGTACGACGGGTCCTGGCTGAACCACTCGCGGCCGTAGTCGGCCTCGGGACCGGTGAAGCGGGAGTCCAGCCGGCCGACGACCCTGCGCTCCGAGCGCAGCAGCTCGGTGTAGAACCGGACGTGCTCGACCCGCAGGTCCACCCGGTCCACGAAGTCCTCGGACACGCCGATCAGCGCCGCGAGCCTGGTCACGGCCGACGCGCGCTCCTCGGCGGTCAGCCGGTGCCCGCGCGCGAGCGCCCACGGGTAGTCGCGCGAGGCGAACTCCTCGGCGTCGGCCAGCACCTCGGCGAGCGCCCGGCCCTCGTGCTTGCCGTGGTAGTGCGCGATCGCCGCGTAGGTCGGCAGGAACAGCGGGTAGGGCAGGTCGTTGCCCTCGGTGAAGTCCAGCGTGCCGAAGTCGAGCACCGACGAGATCAGCATCACCCCGTTGAGGTACAGGCCGAAGCGGTTCTGGAGGTGGTCGGCCAGGCCCGCCGCGCGGGTCGTGCCGTACGACTCGCCGGCCAGGAACTTCGGCGACATCCACCGGCCGTGCCGCGAGGTCCACAGCCGGATCACCTCGCCGACCGACTCCAGGTCGCCCTGGAAGCCGTGGAACTCGCCCGCCTTCTCGCCCTTCACCGCGCGGGAGAAGCCGGTGGACACCGGGTCGATGAACACCAGGTCGCTGTGCGCCAGCAGGGTTTCCGGGTTGTCGACCAGGTCGTAGGGCGGCGGCGCGACGTCGCCCACGTCACCGGACACGACCCGGCGCGGCCCGAGCAGACCCAGGTGCAGCCACACGCTCGAGGAGCCCGGGCCGCCGTTGAACGCGAAGGTCACCGGCCGCTTGGCCGGGTCGGCCCCGTCCAGCGTGTACGCGGTGAGGAAGACCTCCGCTTTGGGCTGGTGGCCGTCGGACTTGCCGTCGGTCACCACCTCCTTGCGCAGCACCACCCGACCGGCGGTCGCGGTGTAGTTCAGCTTGCGCCGCTTGACGGTGATGCTGTGCTGGGTGGTGACGAGGTCGTCGGACGGGAGGTCCTTCTCGTCCACCGCGGGCTTCTCGTCGGTGTCCTTGTCGGTCATGGTCGAACTCTACGTTCGGGAGGGTGGTCGGTGCGCGGACTCGTGCTGCTGGACGAGGAGGTGTCCACCTGCCGGGCGTGCCCCCGCCTGGTGGCGTGGCGGGAGGAGGTCGCGCGGGTCAAGCGGGCCGCGTTCCGCGACGAGACCTACTGGGGCCGCCCGGTGCCCGGGTTCGGACCACCGAACGCGTCCCTGGCGATCGTCGGTCTCGCGCCCGCCGCCCACGGCGCCAACCGCACCGGCCGCATGTTCACCGGCGACCGCTCCGGCGACTTCCTCTACGCCGCGATGCACGCCGTCGGCCTGGCCTCGCAGCCGACGGCCACCTCCCGCGACGACGGCCTGGAGCTGGTCGGCACCCGGATCACGGCGCCGGTGAAGTGCGCGCCGCCGGAGAACAAGCCGACCCCGACCGAACGCGACACGTGCCGCCCGTGGCTGGTCCGCGAACTGGCCCTGCTCACCACCCTGAAGGCCGTCCTGGTGCTCGGCGCCTTCGGCTGGCAGGCGGTCCTCCCGGTCCTGGCCGAACACTGGCACGTCCCGAAACCCCGCCCGCGCTTCGGCCACGGCGCGGAGGTCGTCCTGGAACCCCGAACCGACCGCCCACCCGTGCACGTCATCGGCTGCTTCCACCCCAGCCAGCAGAACACCTTCACCGGCCGCCTGACCCGCCCGATGCTGGAAACCGTCCTGCGCCGGGCCAAGCAGGCGGCCTCGATCGGGTGACCAGCCTGCGGACGGGGCCGCGGCGTCCCAAGGTGGGGTGGACGAGAGGGGATCACCATGCGCCTGCGCGCCACCGTCGCCGTGTCCTTGCTGCTGCTCGCCTCGCCCGCCGTGGCGACCGCGGCCGACGGG
Source organism: Actinosynnema sp. NPDC020468 (assembly GCF_040642015.1). Taxonomy (NCBI): domain Bacteria; kingdom Bacillati; phylum Actinomycetota; class Actinomycetes; order Pseudonocardiales; family Pseudonocardiaceae; genus Actinosynnema; species Actinosynnema sp. NPDC020468. Next base: position 125,244 of record NZ_JBFAEO010000006.1, on the reverse strand, counting down.
CAGTTCCGCTACCTGTACAACCAGCCCTCCGCCGGGTCGGGTTCGGGGTCCGGGCCCGCGAACGACCTGGAGACCGGGGCGTTGCGCGACCCGGAGAGCGGCCGGTGCCTGAACCTGCGGCTGCCGAACGACAAGCCCGCGTTCGAGTTCCGCAACCAGACCAGGTCGACCGTCGCGGTGTTCCAGGGTCGGGACTGCGCGGGGGACCACTTCGTGCTGGAACCCCGGGAGAAGAGCGAGTACCCGCAGATCGGCCGATCGGTCTACTTCTCCTGATTCCTTTTCACCCGGGTGATCCGGGCGGCATGCTTCACCCATGAAGCCCCGCCTGGCACTCGCGTTCGCCGCGGGCTCGGCGCTGCTGCTGATCGCCCTCGCCGCGCGCGGCACGTCCCCGGTGCCGCTCGCCGCGCCCGACCCGGCCGACGCCACCGCGCCGAACACGACCGGCAGCCTGATCGGGATGTCCGACCAGGACGTCGAGCCCTCGGTGGTCGGCGGCTCGCTCGTGGTGCTGATGGTGATCGCGAGCGTGCTGGCCTCGATCGTCGTGATCGGACTCCTGGTCGGCCTGCTCGGCTGGTTCGACGTCGGCAGGCGGCGCGGCCGAGGGGTGGTGGCCGAACCGCTGGAGGTGCTGCCGGACGTGCCGTCGAACCCGGAGGTGCTGGCCCGGGGCGCGCGGACCGCGCTGCGCGAACTCCGCGCGCGCGACGGCGGCCCACCCGGCGACGCGGTGGTCGCGGCGTGGCTGGCCCTGGAGCACGCGGCCCGGGAGAGCGGCGTCGAACGCCGACCGCACCAGACGCCCACCGAGTTCACCGGCGACCTGCTCGGACGCCACCGCGTGGACGAGGCCGCGACGATCGCCCTGCGCACCACCTACCACCGCGCGCGCTTCGGCACGACCGGGCTCACCACCGCCGACGTGACCCGCGTCGAGGCCGCGCTGGACGTGATCGTGCGCGACCTGGCGGCCGACCGATGACGCCACCGAACACGCCGGGAACGACGCGGCCGACGACGGCCCGCTCCGGCACGCGGCCGGCGGTCCCGAGCGGTGGATCACCGGTGGGAACGGCCCTGTCCACGCGCCGCGCGACCCCCGGCCGTGCTCGCGGCACGTCCGCGTCGAGCAGCGCGCCCCACCACCGCGATCGCGGCCCGACGATCGCCCGGCCCGACCCGACACCGGCCACCCCCGACTCGGCGGTCCGGCGGTGAAGCCGCTGGTCGGGATGGTGCGCGCGGTCGTCCTCGCGGTCGTGGTCGGGGTCGGCACGTGGTTCGGGGCGTGGCGGTTCGGGGTGCCGGCGCACTGGGCGGTGCTCGTGGCGCTGCCCGTCGCGACCCTCGGACTGCTCGTCGCGCGCCTGCCCCGCGCCACCGACGTGCTGTGGGCACCGCCGCCCGAACCGCGGTCCGGTGTCGTCACCACCCAGGCCGGCACGCTGGCGAGCCGGCTCGCCGAGGCCCACGAGGACCCGTCGCGGTTCGGCACCCGGATCCGGCCCCGGTTGCGCGCCCTCGCCGAGGCACGGCTGCGGCACCTGGGCATCACCGACCTGGCCGACCCGGCCGCCCGCGCCGCGCTCGGACCCGAGCTGCACCACTTCCTCACCGCGCCGGACGCGACCCTGCCCGACCCCTCGAAGCTCACCCGACTGCTGGAGAACCTGTGACGTCCACCCAAGACATCGCCACCGAGGCCAAGGCCGTCCTCGACGCCGTCGGCACGGTCGTCGTCGGTCGGCAGCGGTCGTTGCGGCTCGCGCTCGCCGCGCTGCTGGCGGGCGGCCACGTGCTGCTGGAGGACGTGCCGGGCCTGGGCAAAACCCTCATGGCCCGGTCGCTCGCGCAGGCCCTGCGGCTGGAGTTCAAGCGCCTCCAGTGCACACCCGACCTGCTGCCCGCCGACGTCACCGGCTCGTTCCTCTACGACCCGGGCACCCGCGAGTTCGCGTTCCGCGCCGGACCGGTCTTCACCGGCCTGCTGCTGGCCGACGAGATCAACCGCACCCCGCCGAAGACCCAGTCCGCGCTGCTGGAGGCCATGCAGGAGCGCCAGGTGACGGTCGAGGGCCGCACCTTCCCGCTGCCGCGGCCGTTCCACGTGCTGGCGACCGCGAACCCGGTCGAGTACGAGGGCACCTACCCGCTGCCCGAGGCCCAGCTCGACCGGTTCCTGCTGCGCCTGGACGTCGGCTACCCGCCGCCGGAGGAGGAGGTCGAGGTGCTGCGCCGCAGGCTCGCCCGCCGGCAGGAGGAGACCGAGGTCGAGCCGGTGCTCGGCGTGGACCGGTTGGCGCGGCTGCAACAGGGCGTCGAGCAGGTCGCGGTGGACGAGGACGTGCTGCGGTACTGCGTGGACCTGGCCGCCTCGACCCGGTCGCACCCAGCGGTCGAGATCGGCGCGTCACCGCGCGGCGCGCAGGCGCTCGTGCTCGTGGCACGGGCCCTGGCGATCCTGGACGGCCGGGACTTCGTGCTGCCGGAGGACGTGAAGGAGTGCGCGGTGCCCGCGTTGGCGCACCGGCTCACGCTGCGCCCGGAGACCTGGACGTCCGGCACCACGGGCGTGGAGGTGGTGACCGAGCTGCTGGGCGCGGTGCCGGGTCCGGCGAGCTCCCGGTCATGACCCGCGCGGACCGGCTCCGCGAGGCGTTCCGGGCCGGCCGGGGCGCGCACTGGCACGCCACCGACGCGCTCGTGCGGGGTGTCGCGCTGGGCGTCGGCCTGGTCGTGGTCGGCAGCCTCGTGCACCGGGTCGAGCTGGTGCTCATCGGCGCGCCACTGCTCGTCTCGACGCTGTTCGCGCTGGTCAAGCCGGTGGGCGGCACCCCGTCGGTGACCGTGGTCGGCCTGCCGCGCACCGGCGAGGTCGGCGAGGCCCGCTCGGTGGTCGAGGTGGACCCGGGCGAGGGCGCGGAGGTGATCGCGATCCGGCTGCCCGCCGGAACGCCCGGTCCCGGACCGGTGCACCTGCTGCCCGCGCGGGTCGGTCCGATCACCGTGGCGCTGCGCCGCGACGCCTGGGGCGAGGGCGTCGACCTGCGCCCGGACCACCTGGTCGCGGGCCCGGACGCGCTGCTCGTGCACGGCCCGGTGACCGCCGGCGAACGCGGCCGGGTGGTCCTGCCGCCGGTCGCCGCGCTGCCGGCCGGCCTGCTGCCCGCGCGCCCGGTCGGCCTGGTCGGCGCGCACCGGGCCCGCCGGCCGGGCGACTCGGTGGAGCTGCGCGACATCCGCGCGTTCCAGCCGGGCGACCGGATGCGCCGCATCGACTGGCGGGTTTCGCTGCGCAGCGGCAACCTGCACGTGCGGGAGCACCACGCGGAAGCCGACGCGGACGTGGTGCTCGCCCTGGACACGAGGGTCGACGTCGGCCCGGAGGTCGCCGACTGGTCCACCTCCGAGTCCGCCTCGGGCGTGCGGCCCGGCGGCAGCCTCGACCAGGCCGTCCGCACCGCCGTCTCGCTGGCCGCGAACTACCTGCGCCAGGGCGACCGGGTGTCCCTGGTCGACCTCGGCCGCCCCCAGCTCGGCGTGCGACCCGGCGTCGGCCGCCGGCACCTGCTGCGGCTGCGCAACCAGCTGGTCGTCTGCGCCCGCTCGGCCGGCTGGTCGCCGCGCCCGGTGCTGACCCACCACCAGCTGCCGCACGGCGCCCTGCTGATCGTGCTGTCCCCGTTCCTCGACCAGCACACCGCCGACCTGACCGTGCACGCGGCCAGGTCCGGCCACCCCGTGCTGGCCCTGGACCTCCTGCCGTCGCCGCTGGTGCCCGATCCCGGCACCCCGTGGTCCCGCCCGGCGCTGCGAATCCTGGAGCTGGAGCACGACACCCGGCTGACCGCCCTGCGCCGCCAGGGCATCCCCGTCGTGGCCGCGAGCCCACCGCTCGGCCACCGCGAGCTGGCCGTCCAGGCCCGCCGGGTGGTCCGGTCCGGCCGACGCACGGGCGCGTTCCGGTGACCGCGGCCACGACGGCCCGCGGGTGGCCGGGCTGGGTGCCGCGGGCGGTCGTCGGCGCGACCGGACTGGCGGTCGCCGCGGTCCTCGCGCACGCCGGCACGGCACCCCTCGCGCTGGGCCTCTACCTGGTGCTGACCGGCGTCGGCGCCGCGATACCGGCCTCGGCCGCGCCCGCGCTGCTCATCGGCTACCCGGCCGTCGCCGTGCTGTTCGCCGACGACGCGGGCGCGGGCCACGTGCTGGCGCTGGTCGTGCTGCTGCACCTGCTGCACGTGAGCAGCGCGTACGCGGCGGTGCTCCCCGTCCGGTCGAGGGTCCACCCGAAAGCGCTGGTCGCGCCGCTGCGGCGGTTCGCGCTGGTCCAGCTGGTCGTGCTGGTCGCGTCCGGGGCCGTGCTGCTGCTCCCGCAGGGCCGGACGGACGAGCGGGTCGAGGTGATCGGCCTCACCGCCGTGGCCGGACTGGTCGTCGGAGTGGTGCTCCTGATGCGCCGGCGGAGCTGACAACAAGGTCACAAAACCTCAGCCGTTCCTGAACGTCTGGATCGTTCCTCTCAGGCGTTTCGGGTACTTGGGCTGGTCAGGTGGCACGTGGCATTCATCACCCGGCGACGGTCATCACAACGGGGCTCGCGGACACCTCGGAAATCGGCCGGCGGTGCGACCATAGGCGTATGGCTGCTGTGAAGTCGCAACCCACACGGATCGTCATCGTCGGCGGTGGGTACGTCGGCATGTACACCGCGCTGGGGTTGCAGAAGAAGCTGCGCTCCGGTGAGGCGTCCGTGACCGTCATCGACCCGCAGCCGCACATGACCTACCAACCGTTCCTCCCCGAGGCGGCGGCGGGCTCCATCGAGCCGCGCCACGTCGTCGTGCCGCTGCGCAAGGTCCTCAAGCGCTGCCACGTCGTCACCGGCCGCGCCACGAAGATCGAGCACGCCCGCAAGGCCGTGACGGTCGAGTTGGCCGACGGCCACGTGGAGGAGTACGAGTACGACGTCCTGGTCTCGGCGCTGGGCGCGATCTCCCGCACCCTGCCGATCCCCGGCCTGCCCGAGGTCGGCATCGGCATGAAGACCATCGGCGAGGCGATCTACCTGCGCAACCACGTGCTGTCGCGGTTGGACCAGGCGGCCAGCACGAACGACCCCGAGCTGCGCCGCAGGCTGCTGAGCTTCGTGGTCATCGGCGGCGGCTTCGCGGGCATCGAGACGCTCGCCGAGCTCGAGGACATGACCCGGTACGCGCTGCGCTACTACGAGGGCCTCAAGCAGTCCGACGTGCACTGGGTACTGGTCGAGGCGACCACCCGGATCATGCCCGAGGTCAGCGCGAAGCTCGGCGTCTACACGGTGGAGCAGCTCGAGAAGCGCGGCATCAAGTGCTACCTCGACACCCGCGTGAAGAGCATGGAGGGCGGTCACGTCGTCCTCGACGACGGCACCGAGTTCGACTCCGACACCATCATCTGGACCGCCGGCATGAAGGCGAACCCGATGCTGCGCGACACCGACCTGCCGCTGGACGAGCGCGGCCGGGTCCGCTGCACGGCCGCCATGCAGGTGCAGGGGTTGCCCGGGGTGTGGGCCGCGGGCGACTGCTCGGCGGTGCCGGACCTCTCGCGCACCGAGGAGGACCCGACCGCCACGTGCGTGCCGAACGCCCAGCACGCCATCCGGCAGTCCAAGCTGCTCGCCAAGAACATCGTGGCGTCGCTGCGCGGCCGCAAGCCCAAGGACTACGAGCACAAGTACCTCGGCTCGGTCGCGGGCCTCGGCCTCTACAAGGGCGTCGCCGACGTGTTCGGGCTGCGCTTCAAGGGCGTCATCGCCTGGTTCATGCACCGCAGCTACCACGTCATGTTCATGCCCACCCCGAACCGCAAGTTCCGGGTGTTCGTGGACTGGACGCAGGCGCTGTTCTCGGGTCGCGAGGTCGTCGCCCTGGGCCAGATCCACGAGCCCAAGGCCGAGTTCGACCGCGCCACCAAGAGCTGACCGATCCTCGCCTGTCACACCTCCTTTCGGTGTGACAGGTGAGGCCTTCGATCGCCCTCGGCTGTAACTTGAGCCCCCAATCAGAGTAATGACGGGGGGTCGCCTTGACATTGCGTAACGTGAACCCGACACTACCGCTGGTGCATCACCTGAATGCGTGAGGCACATGTGGGGAGAGAAGGTGACCGCGATGTCTCTCGAGGAGCTGGCCGCACAGCTTCGCCGCGGTGAGATCGAGGACGGTGCGTTGGCGGAGTACGCCGCCGAGTACGCCACCGCAGGGAAGTGTTTCCGCAGCAAGAAAGACGACTGAACATGTCCGCACCCGGGCGGGGGGACCTGGTCTCCCCGCCCGAGGCCGCGAAGCAGGCCAAACCGACTCCCCTCCTCCTCCAGGGCCAGGACTACAGCTTCCGGTCCCAGCCGCGCTGCCTCGACTTCCAGGAGCAGGTGCACCGCCTGGGCATGGTCGAGGAGAACGACGGCAGCCCCGTACCGTGCGTGCTCGTGCTGGCCCGGTCCGCCGACATGGAGATGAACGAGCTCTCCATCGCGCTCGCCGAACGCGGCATCCGGATGGCCCGCGTCGACGCCGACCGCTGCGTCGACCTCCCGCTCACCGTCTACACCGACGCGCCGCTGCTCGAGCTCGACCGCTGGCTGCTGCGCCCGGTCCTGGTGTGGCGCAGGCACTTCGAGCTGTCCGCGCTGCCCGTCGAACCCGGCACCCTCGCCGCCGCCTACGCCACCGACCAGTGGGGCGCGGTCGCGAACTGGCTCGGCTCGCGCGCCGACTTCGGCCACGTGAACGCGGTGTGCGACCTCGACCGGCTCACCCAGCTCTCCGACGCGGCCGCGTTCGGGCTCACCGTGCCGCGCACCACCGTGACCACGCTGCCCGGCCGCACCAGGCCCGGCGGCGGGCACTGCATCGTGAAGACCTCCGGCAGGCACCTGCTCGAACCACGCCCCGGCGTGCAGCACGGGCTGTTCCCGCGCCCGCTCGAAACCAGCCGGACGGGCAAGGCGCCCGAGTCCGCGCCGGTGATCGTGCAGCAGTACGTCCCCTCGGAGACCGAGCTGCGGGTGTTCGTGGTGGGCGAGCGGTGCCTGGCGTTCCAGGTCGACAAACTGGACCCGGCGCAGCTGTGGGTGGATCCTGAGGCGGTTCGGGTCGCTCCGGTCGAGGTGCCCGCGGCGTTGACGGACCGGCTGTTGGCGCTCGCCGCGCACTGGCGGTTGCGGGTCGCCGCGTTCGACCTGCTGGTCGCGGGCGGGGACCACGTGTTCCTGGAGGTCAACGTCAACTGCGACTGGCGGTGGTTCGAGCACCGCGCCGAGGACGACCGGGTGTCCGCGGCCGTGCACGCTTGGGTCGCGGAGCGCTTCGAGGAGCTTCTGGGTGCGGGCAAAGGTCGCTGAGCACGCGGCGCTGTTCTACCAGGGCGGCACGGTGGTGTGGGACGACTACCTCCACCACCGGCAGTTCGCGATCAGCGAGACGGCCGAGCTGCTCTGCCGCAAGTTCACCGAGTTCACCGACGTCGAGGCGCTGCTCGCACCGCTGGACCAGGCCGACCGCTCCGCGCTGCGCAAGGTGCTGGACGAGCTGGTCGAGGCGGGCGTGCTGATCCTGGAGGGCTCCGCCGCGCACGACGCCGAGACGCGGATGCTCGCCGGCTGGTCCGGCTGGGGCGCCTCCGCCCGGCACTTCCACTTCGCGAGCCGCACCCTCGCCGCCGCGCCGTACCAGACCTCGGACGAGCACGACGCGGTGCTCGACGCGAAGCTCGCGCTGCACCCGCCTCCCGCCCCGTTCCGCAGCGTGGGCGGCGGTGAGGCCGTGCCGCTGCCCCCGATGCCCGACGAGCCCGACTGGGGCGCGCGCGGGGTGCTGGACGTGCTGTTGGCGCGCCGCACCACCCGGGCGTTCGGACCGGGCGCGCTGCCGCTGGACCGGGTGGGCGAGCTGCTGGGCGTGCTGGGCGCGCCGTCGCCCGCGAAGTCCCGGATCGGGCGCACCGGCACCGTGTACAAGACCAGCCCGTCCGGCGGCGGCAGGCACCCCGTCGAGCTGTACGCCCACGCGACGGACGTCGACGGGCTCGCGCCGGGGTGGTACCACTACGACGGGCTGGCGCACGCGCTCGAACCGCTGGGGGAGCGCTGGACGCCGGGCCGGTTGGCGGAGGCGGCCGGTGACCAGGAGTGGGTGGGACTCGCGCCCCTCGTGGTCGCCTACACGGCGGTTCTGGAGCGGACGCGGTGGCGCTACGACACGTCCCGGGCGTACCGGGTTGTGCAAATGGACGTGGGGCACCTCTCCCAAACGGCTTATCTGGTGGCCACGGCCATGGGTTTTGGTATCGGCTTCACCGCAGCATTGCGGGATGAGTTGGTCGAACAAGCCCTCGGCTGTGATGCGTATCACGAAGTGGTACTCGGGATGAGCGCCGTGGGTCTATTACCCGAATGAGCGCAATAGTGGTTCGCATTGAGCCGGTCAGGCGACTTAGTGCGAACCGGTCCCATGAACGCTGGGTAACGCTCTAGGCTTCTTGCTGCCCCCGTAGCCCAACCGGAAGAGGCAGGCTCCTTAAAAGAGTCACAGTACGGGTTCGAGTCCCGTCGGGGGCACCGGCACGAGTCACCCATCCGCACATCCTTTCGTGGTTGTGCGATGGGTGACCAGGTGCGTGCCATCGGGTGGTGGGCTCCCCTATGCCTTCACTCGGTCGGCGCAATCGTCACGCTGAGTTTGGCTACGGCGGAGTCAAACCCGTTTCACCCGTCAGGCCGACCCTGACTCGGTCGTGCTATTGCGGACCTGGCCCGTTCCGCCAGTGCACTTGAGCTTTGCTCACCGTAATGGTTGAACATTCCATCAGTTGGACGGTCGTCCGGCGGCCCGTGCGGCCTCCGTCGGCCGGTCACCTGCACCGGGCGCTCCCGGGGGTCGTCCGGCGGGTCGGCGGTGGCGGGTCGGGGGTCGGCGGCGACCGGGAGGCTCGTGGCGTCCCCGCCGGAGTGCGGGAAGCGTGGACATTCGTATTGCGCGCCGATGTATTCGGGTCATTACGAGGAATGTTCGGGACGGGTTTCGGCGAGGTGCGGGCGAACCGGTCGGAAGTGGTCACCGTGACCACTTGTCCGGCCCGCCGACAATCCACCGTTCCGGGTAGTTCGCACGGCGAAAGGCCGCCTTTTCCGTCCTTCTGCGGCCCGTGACCGGCCTGTGACCACCTGGAACGCGTCGCGGCCGGTCGGGAGCCCCGGTCCGGGGGTGGAATTCCACCACCCCCGGAAAGAGGTCCGGACCGGTGATCCGGCCGCGTGCGGCGCGAATTCCGGTCCGGTCCGAGAAAATCGATCTTGGGCTTATCCGACCCGGTCTGGCCGACCGGGGGAAGCGGTCACGCCGGAACCGACGCCACCCACGCGGACACGACCTCGTCCAGCACGGCCAGCGGCAGCGGGCCGCTGCCCAGGACCACGTCGTGGAACGCCCGGATGTCGAACCGGTCGCCCAGCGCGGTCCGCGCCGCGGCCCGGATCCGCAGGATCTCCAGCCGTCCCACCATGTAGGTCAGCGCCTGGCCGGGTGCCGCGATGTACCGGTCGACCTCGTTGACGATCTCCACGTCCGCGAGCGGCGTGTTCGCGCGCAGGTACTCGATCGCCCGGTCCCGGCTCCAGCCGTGCGCGTGCAGCCCGGAGTCGACCACCAGCCGGCCCGCGCGCATCGAGTCCAGCGCCACCATGCCGAGCTTCGCGGTGTCCGACGAGTACAGCCCCATCTCGTCGGCCAGCCGCTCGGTGTACAGGCCCCAGCCCTCCAGGTAGGACACCACGTGCGCGACCCGGCGCAGCATCGGCAACCCGGTCAGCTCCTGGGCGAGCGTGATCTGGAAGTGGTGACCCGGCACCGCCTCGTGGAACGCGATCGCCTCGGCCTGGTACCGGTAGCGCTCCTCGACCCGGTGGGTGTTGGCGTAGTACGTGCCCGGCCGCGCGCCGTCCAGCGAGGCGGGCGCGTAGTAGGCGGTCGGCGCGCCCGGACCGTCCGCGGCCGGCACCGGCTCGACCGCGCACCGCTTGGCGGGCAGCCTGCCGAACCAGCGCGGCGCGACCTCCTCGGCCCGCGCCACGGTGTCCCGCGCGGCGGTGATCAGCTCCTCCTCGGACTCCCAGCGCAGCCCGGGATCGGTGCGCATGTGCCGGAAGACCTCCGCGACGTCGCGCGTGCCGAACACCTTCTCGCCCAGGTCCGCGTACTCCCGCTCGAGACCCGCGACGATCTCCAACCCGACCTCGTGCAGTTCCGCCGCGGTGCGGGAGGTCGTGGTCTGCGAGCGGACCAGCGCCGCGTACGCGGTGTCGCCGCCGGGCAGCCAGCACAGGCCCGGCTTGTCGTCCGGCCGGCCCTCGACGCCCGCGATCACGTCCCGGTACTCGGCGAACGCGGGCCGCACGACCTCGGCCAGCAGCCGCTCGCGCTCGGCGGTGAACTCCTCGCCGCCCTCCGGGCGGGCCAGCGGGTCCTGCTCGGCGGACAGGTAGCGGTCCAGGTACGCGACCGCCGAGTCGACGAGCCTGCGCACCGGCAGCCGGCCCGCGCGCACGCCCGCGAGGTTGCGGCCCGCGACCCGGCGCAGGAACTCCGGGATCGCGGCCAGCCGGTCCAGGTAGGCGCGCTCGGACTCGGCGCCGGTCAACCTCGTCATCGGCAGGATGCTCAGCACCTCGCCCGCCGGCGCGAAGAACGAGTCGGTGATCGTGTACTCGACGCCCAGCGCGTCGATCTGGTCCACCAGCGACTCGGCCTGCTGCACGACGACCGCGCGGGTCACCTCGTCGTCCGGGTCGGTCAGCGCGCGGGCCCGCGCCGCGATGTCGACCGCCTTGGTCCGCGCCGCCTCCTCCGACTCCGGCCGGTGGTCGGCCAGCAGGTGGTCGTACCCCGGGACGCCGTTGACCGTGGCACCGAGCGGCGAGATCGAGAACAGCAGGTCGAGCAGCTCGTCTGCCAGCTGCGTCGTGGTGGACATCGCGGAGAACCCCCGGCCGGTCGGCGAAAAACCCGATGGTACTTAGCAGGCGTAACCAACTACACCCGGTCCAGGTACGCCAGCACGGCGAGCACCCGCCGGTTGTCGTCGCCGGACAGCGGCAGGTCCAGCTTCCCGAAGATGTTCGCGATGTGCTTGCCCACGGCCTTCTCCGTGACGAACAGCCGGGCCGCGATCGCGCCGTTGGACCGGCCCTCGGCCATCAGCGACAGCACCTCGCGCTCGCGCGGCGTCAACGTCAGCAGCGGTCGGTCCCGCGCGCCGCGCGCCAGCAGCTGGGTGATCACCTCGGGGTCCATGGCGGTGCCGCCGGCCGCGACCCGCCGGATCGCGTCCACGAACTGCCGCACGTCCGACACCCGGTCCTTGAGCAGGTACCCGACACCGCCCGCCCGGTCGGACAGCAGCTCCCGCGCGTAGAGCTGCTCCACGTACTGGGACAGCACCAGCACCGGCAGCCCCGGCACCTCCCGGCGGGCCGCGATCGCCGCGCGCAACCCCTCGTCGGTGAACGTGGGCGGCAGTCGCACGTCGACCACCGCCACGTCCGGGCGGTGGTCGACCATGGCCTTGAGCAGGGCGGGACCCGAGTCGACCGCCTCCACGACCTCGAAGTCGTAGGCCTGGAGCAGTCTGATCAGACCGTCCCGGAGGAGGACGAGGTCTTCTCCGAGGACAACGCGCACGGCAACTCCAACGTGACGATCGTGGGCCCGCCGACCGGGCTCGCGATGCCGAGTGTGCCGTCGAAGACCGCGAGCCTGCGCTCGATCCCCCGCAAACCGCCGTTCTCGGTCGGCTCCGCGCCGCCGCGACCGTCGTCGCCGATCATCACCGAGAGCCGCGCGCCGTCGTGCCGCAGCCGCAGCCACGCGGCCGTCGCGCCGCTGTGCTTGGCCGCGTTGGTCAGGGTTTCCGCGCACGCGAAGTACACCGCCGACTCCACCGGCGCCTCGGGCCGGCCGGGCAGCTCGAGGTCGACCTCCACGGTCAGCGGGCTCGCCATCGCGAGCGCCCGCAGCGCGCCGTCCAGACCGCGGTCGGCCAGCACCGGCGGGTGGATGCCGCGCACCAGGTCGCGCAGCTCGGCGAGCGCCTGCGAGGACGACTGGCGCGCCTCGGCCAGCAGTTCCGCCGCGGCCTGCGGGTCGCGGGCCATCAACTCCTCGGCCATGCCCAGGTTCATGCCCAGCGCCACCAGCCGCGCCTGCGCGCCGTCGTGCAGGTCGCGCTCGATCCGGCGCAGCTCGGCGGCCTGCGCGTCCACCGAGTCCGCGCGCGTCTCGGCCAGCTCGCGGACCCGGGTGGTCAGCGTGGACCGGGCGGTCGGGCCGAGCAGGGCCCGGGTGATCCGGGCGTGCGCCCGGGGCAGCGCGGGCGTGGCCAACCACGCGAGCAGCAGCGCCAGGCAGGCGATCAACGGCGCCAGCACGTAGCTGCCCGGCGTCGTCTCGGCGATGCCGTTGAACTCGAGGTCGTCCGCGCCCAGGAGCCACAGCAGCGGCGTCACCAGCCCGACCACGCCGCCGACCCACAACCCGAGCGGCACCACGAAGCAGGCCACCCCGGTGACCGCGTTGACCGGCAGGAACGCGAGGTCGCGCCACGTCGCCGGGTCCGTCGCGACGGTGCGCACCCTGGTCATCGGACCCCGGTTCGGCGGCTGCCGGTACGGCCGCGGGATCTCCTCGCCCAGCAGCCGCCCGGCGAGCGAGCGGTGCAGGTCGGCGTACCGGCGGGTCAGGGCGACGGCCAGCAGCAGCAGCGGCACGCCGATCGTCACCAGGATCATCGGGTACGCGACCAGTTGCAGCGGCACCAGCACCAGACCCACCACCGACAGCGGCGCGCGCAGCGCGTTCACCGCCGCGCGGCCCACCCGCGCGCCTACGCCGTGCACGAGGTCGTTGTCCGTCATGCGGCAATTCTCGCCGCACGGCGGGCGGTCGTCGGTGGGTTTAACCCCCCTTTGTCCTCACACCTCGATCAGCGTGCCGTCGGGCACCACCTCGACGCCCGCCTCCACCAGCTTCGCGTACTCGGCCGACGTCGGGTCCAGCACCGGGTTGGTGTTGTTGAGGTGGGTGTAGATCCGCCGCACGCCGGGGTGCCTTCGCAGCTCGGGCAGCGTGTGCGTCATCGGCAGGTGGCCCATCGCGGCCTGGCCCGCGGTCCGCCCGGTCGCCGCGCCCATCTCGGCCGGGGAGTAGAACGTGCCGTCCAGCAGCACCACGTCCGCCTCGGCGACCAGGTCGTCCAACCCGGCGGGCCACGCGGCCAGGCACGGCGCGTAGAGCAGGATGCCGCCGGTGCGCGGGTCGAAGAACCGGTACGCCACCACCCAGTGACCGTCCACACAGGACTGCTTGACGTAGCGGGGCCGCTTGCCGCTGATCGGGAACGCGGTCACCTCCAGCCCGCCGGTCACGGTGAACGTCTGCTCCGGCTCGACCTGCCGCCACGTCCACTCGGAGTACGCGGTCAGCGTCTCGCGGGTCGGCGCGAGGGCGTGCAGCGTGGTCGCCGGCGCGTACACCCGCATGTTCTGCGCGCCGCGCAACGTGAGCAGTCCGAGCGTGTGGTCCAGCTCGGAGTCGGTGAACAGGACGCCGCGCACCGGTGTGTCGCGCGGACCGGGCCCCGGCGCGAGCACCGGCGTGGTCACCAGCTGGGCGCGGATGTCGGGGGAGGTGTTGACCAGCCACCAGTCGACGCCGTTGCCGCTGACCGCCAAACCCTCCTGCGTCCTCGGGGACAGCCGTCCGGCGCGCACCTCGGCGCACGGGTGGCACGCGCAGTTCCACTGGGGCACACCGCCGCCGGCGGCCGTGCCCAGCACCACGGTCTTCACAGGGTGACCTTCCGCATCCTCAGGGCGTCGGGCTCCCCGCGGGAGCCCAGGATCTCGTCGACCAGGGGTCGGTGGGGTGACAGCGAGCACACCGGGTCGGTGTTCGCCGCGTCGCCGGTCAGCTGGAACGCCTGGCAGCGGCAGCCGCCGAAGTCCAGCTCCTTGCGCGGGCAGCTCCGGCACGGCTCGCGCATCCAGTCCGTGCCGCGGTAGGCGGTGAACGAGCGCGACTCGTGCCAGATCTCGGCGAGCGGCCGGTCGAGGACGTTCTCCAGGCCGAGGCCCTCGATGACGGTCGCGGCCGGGCAGGGCAGCACCGCGCCGTCCGGCGCCACGGTGAGCTGCCGCGCGCCCCACCCGTGCATGCACGGCTTGGGGTTCGCGTCGTGGTAGTCCGCGACGACGTGCACGATCTCCATGGGGGACCGCGCCTTCGCGGCCTTCACCACCGCGTCGGCCTGCGCCAGCTGGGCGCGGGTGGGCAGCAGCGCGGACCGGTTGCGCAGCGCCCACCCGTAGTACTGGGTGTTCGCCAGCTCCAACCGCTGCGCGCCCCACTCCTCGGCCAGCTCGACCAGGGCCGCCACGTTGTCCAGGTTCCGCCGGTGCAGCACCGCGTTGACCGTGAGCGGCAACCCGGCGGCGCGCACCACCTCGGCGGCCTTCCGCTTGTGCCGGAACGCTTTCACGCCCCCGATGGCGTCCGAGCCGGCCTCGGTCGCGTCCTGCACGGACAGCTGCACGTGGTCGACGCCGGCGAGCCTCGCCTCGGTCAGCCCGAGCCCGCTCGTGACCAGGTTGACGTAGCAGCCGAGCCCCGCCGCGTGCTCGGCCAGCTCGGTGATGTCCTTGCGCGCCAGTGGTTCCCCGCCGGACAGGTGCACCTGGAGCACACCGAGCGCGCGCGCCTGGTCGAACACGTCCCGCCACTGGTCGGTGGTCAGCTCCGCCGCCCGGCGGGTCAGCTCCAGCGGGTTCGAGCAGTAGCCACAGCGCAGCGGGCAGCGGTGGGTCACCTCGGCGAGCAGGCCGAACGGCGCGTCAGCCATCGAGGTCCACCACCCGCCGGTCCCGCAACCGGTCCACGAGTTCGACCACGTCCGCGGGTTCCACGCCCGCGTACACGTCGGCGAGCCGCGCGGTGATGTCGGCGATCGTGGCGCGCCCGTCGCACAGCCGGACCACGGCGGCGGCGGTGTCGTTGAGCACCAGCACGCCCTCCGGGAACAGCACCACGTCGCTGCCCCGCACGTCGTCGTGCGCCACCTTCACGCCCCGCCGCACCCGCGGCACCGCGTCGTGGCCGGTCATGACCGGGTCGCGTGGTAGTCGACGGCGTCCAGGACGGCCCGCAGCACGTCGCACTTGAACCCCAGCGCGGCGACCGCGGCCTCCTGCGACTCCAGGGTCGGGCTGTTGCGCACCACGATGTCCACAGTGGACTTCCCCTCGTCGGCGACCACCTGCAACCGCTGCACGAAGTAGGCGAACCCGTCCTCGGCGATCCACGGGTAGTGCGCGCGCATGTCGGAGAGCCGGCGGGTCATGAGCCCGGGCGCGAACATCTCGGTCAACCCGGACGCGATCGCCTCGACCCAGGGCCGGGTGCGGGCGAAGGTCACGTAGGCGTCGACGGCGAACCGGACGCCGGGCAGCACGTGCCGCTCGTCCAGCACCTCCTCGCGACTGAGTCCGACGGCCTCGGCCAGCCGCAGCCAGTTCTCCGCGCCGCCCTCGCCGGGACGGGTGCCGTCGTGCCACACGATCCGCTCGCGCCACGCGCGGCGCACGTCGGGATCGGGGCAGTTGCTCAGGATCGCGGCGTCCTTCTGCGGGATGCGGCGCTGGTAGTGCCACCGGTTCGCGGCCCACAGCCGCAGTTCGGCCCGGCTCAGCGCGCCCTCGTGCAGGCGCAGGTGGAACGGGTGGTCGTGCCAGTAGCGGTCGGCCAGCGACCTCAACCGCGCCGTGAACCCCTCGGGGGACCACGGCTGTCGCCCGGTGGACATGCGGAAGCCTCTCGGATCGGCGGGCGCCGCGACCCCGGGGCGGATCGGGGTCACGGGCGAGGGTGACGGGGTGTGCGGCCCGCGCTAGGAGCGAGCGGCGTACGCCGTGACTTCCATGGGGGTGTCCACGTCCCGGAAGTCCGGCTTCACCCAGGTGGGCTTGGCCTCGGTGGTGTGGGTGGGCTGCGTTGCTGACATGCGCGACTCCTCGGATCGGTCGTGCTCTTTCCGCGGGGCGCGGCGGCGCTGTCCCCACGGTAGGACGTCCGGTCCTGCTCCGCCAGATCGTCAGGGTGCCTGCCGAACGTCATCGGAGGACAGACCAACCTTGGCAGGTAGTTATGTACAAAGCTAGACGGAAGAGGTGATTTCCCAACGAATGCATTGGGAAGCCTGCGGGTGGCCCATAGAGCCATCGGATGAATGCGCTTTCGCGTGGCGCAATGGTTGTGCGCCAAGGGGATCAGTCGACGCGCGGCCGAACGGCTCAGTTCATCGCGGCGGGCATGTGCCGGAACTGGTCGAGCACCTCGGGGTCCTGGAGCTGCATCCACTGGATGACCTCGGTGTACGTGGCGCACACGGTGTCCTTCGCGGCGCACACCTCGTCGAGGAACGTGTCCACCGCGTTGCTGAACGCGCCACCCGCCCAGTCGTTGAAGTGGTTGCCGATCACCAGGGGCGCGCGGTTGCCGTTCAGCGCGGCCTGGTGCACCGACCGGTAGGTGTCGAGCACCACGGTGGTGTACTCCGCCGTGCGACCGGTCGCCTTCTCGTCGGCGCCGTCGAGGGCGTACCAGAGGTTGTAGTCCATCATCACGACCTGCTTGCCCAGCGCGGGAACCCGGACCTCGGGCATCGGGAACTCCCACACGCCGTCCTTCACCTGCGGCCACTGCACGCCCAGGCTGACCTGGCTGGTGTCGTAGGTCAGGCCGTGGTCCCGCATCGCGGGGATCGCCTTCGCCCAGTCGCCCTCCAGGCACGGCGTGCGCCCGCCGCGCACCGCCTTCGGGTCGAGTTGGAGCCCCTGCTGCCGGGCCCGGTCCACCAGGCCGAAGAACTGGTCGAGCTCGGAGTCCCACTGCGCGGTGTCCCACCGGCCGACGCTGGGCTCGTCGTTCTCGCAGAAGTGCCCGTTGTAGTGGGTGCCGATCTCGTGGCCCGCGGCGATCGCGTCGTTGAGGTACCGGATCCGCGCCGCGACGTCGGCCCGCGTGCCGCCGAAGCCGATGGACGACTTGCCCTGCGGGTGGCCGGGCCCGGTGTAGAGGTCGGCGTCCGCGTCGGCCAGCAGGTAGACGCCGGACAGCAGACCGGTCACGTGCGCGCCCCGCTTGCGCGCGATCGGCAGCACCCGGTCCCAGTGCGCCTTGGACGCCGCGCCGTCGAACGAGAACAGCACGAACTGCGGCGGTTTCTCACCGGGCGCGAGCTTGTGCATCCAGGCCGGCGCCTCGGTCGCGGCCGCCACGGTGGGCGTCGGACCGGGACTGGTGGTCGCGAGCGGCGGCAACGAGGTGGTCGCGGCGCCGCTCACGGCCATCGGCGCGGGCTCGGCGTCCTGCGTGCCGAGTTCCACCAGCACGCCCAACACCAGGCCCAACGCGATCCCGGTCGTCCACAGCCCCCAGCGCTTCACACCCGAGAAGACGACCCGCGCGTGCCGGGGGTTGCTTCTACGGGCGCGGTGTGGCGACCACGACCCGGTTCTCCTCGTACCCGCGCTGCCCGCCGACCCACCGACCGCCGCAGGTCACCAGCACCAGCCGGTGCGGACCGCGCGGCCCGAACAGGTCCGGCGCGAGCCCGGGCAACTCGTCCTTGCGCACCGCCCGCACCTGCTCCACCACGAACCCGCGCGCCGCGCCGCCCGCGTCCACCACCACGACGTCCTGCCCGACGGCGGTCCGCCACAACTCCTCGAACGGCCCGGTGACGCCCTTCCAGTCCACGTGCCCGGCGAGCACCGTGGCACCCTCGGCGGAGGCGAGGTCCACCCCCCACCACGCCGCCTCGCCGACCCCGTCGGGCACCGGCAGCACCCCGCCGTCGGTGACCTCCATCCGCACCAACGTCGCCAACCCGCCGCCGGGCAACCGCACCGTCCCGGGCGGCTGCGCCGCGGGCGGCGGGGGAGGAGGCGGCGGCACGGGCGTGGCGGGCACCCCGGTCGGGGACGGCACGACCGGCGTGACGGGCGGGTTGAACCCACCGGGCACCCCGCCGAGCCGCACGCCGCCGCGGGCACTGTCCCCGAGCGGCCAGGGCACCGCCGCCACCGCGGGCTCCCCGCTCCCGGCGACGCGCACCACCGGCACCTCGCCGAACGTGACCACCCCGGCCAACGCGGAGGCCACCACGACCCCGGTCAGGAACGGCCGGGCCCACCCACCCCGCGACGCCGGCTTCGCCGAGTCCACATCGGACGACCCGGCGCCCTCGTCGGAGTCTTCCTCGGTGGAGGAATCCCCGAGCCCGTCCCGGTCCCCGGGTTCCGCCGAATCACCCTCGGCCTGTCGTCCGGTGTGGTCCTCGGACTCCGCGAGGGACGACGGGCCGGAGACTCCTCCCACCCTCGCGCCTCGACCGCCCGGACCGCCGCCGGCCGAGCCCTCGTCCTGCTCACCGCCCGGCGCCGCCGCGGTCGACCCGTCGTCGGCACCGACCTCCGCCCGATCCGTCCCCTCCACGACCTCCGCCCCGAGCACGGTCCCGTCCACCGACGCGACCTCCGCTCCCGAAGGGGAAGCGGAGGTCGCGGCGTTCGGGTCGTGCGTCGTGACCTCCGTGCTCACGACCGGGCGCGGCGGGGCCGGCGGGAGTAGCCGAGCAGGGCCGCGGCGCCCGCCAGGGCCACCGCGCCGAAGCCCAGCCAGCCCCACGGGCCGATCCGCGTGCTGAACGCCGCCGTGGCGCTCACGCCCGCGCCCTCCGCGCCGGCCGGGATCTCGATCGGGATCACCGCCTTGTTCGGCGAGTTCCGCAACAGCAGCGTCAACGTCTGCCCCGGGTCGACCACGCCGCACACGCGCGGCGGGGCGTTCGGGTCGAACGCGTCCTCGTACCCCTTCGGCGCGGCGACCTCGACCAGGCACACCTCCTGCGGGGTCTGGAGCTCCGGCACGGTGAGCGTGCCGTCGGCCGCGGTCTGCGCCACGAGCGGCCCGCCGTCCTCGCCGACCAGGGGCCCGCCGGCCCAGGTGATCGCCGGGCTCACGCCGTCCGCCGCGACCACCCGCAGCGCCACGCCCGGGATCGGCTCGTCGGTCTCCGCGTCGGTCTTGGCCACCCGGACCTCGCCCGCCGCGTTCACCGCCGCCGTCGACGCCTCGGCCTCCAGCTCCTTCTCGCCACCGGTGGTGACGATGCGCTGCATGTTCCCGTTGGCCGCCGACGGCACGTGCACGACCGGCCGGTCCGCGGGGCTCGCGACCTTCACCACGATCGACGGCGCGAACCCGGTCGGTACCACCGGCACGTCGAGCTTCCCGTCCGGACCGCTGGTGAGCACACCCGAGGCGGACCCGTCGGGCAGCGTCGCGTCGTCCAGCTCGACCCGCACGGGCACACCCGGCACGAGTTCGCCATTCGACTTGGCGACTTCCACCGGCCAGGTGTCGGGCTCACCGATGATCTGGTGGCCGTCCGGCTCCGTGACCGCGAGCGTCCACGGACCCCGGTTGGCGAGCGCGTCGGCACGCAGCCGGTCGACCGCCTCCCGGGCGCCCTGCGGCAGCCCGTTGTAGTGGAACGCCTCGTCGTAGGCGACGTTGCGGAACGTCGCGTCGGGACCCAGCACGAGCCCGTCCTGGGGGAACGCGGTCCACGAGTGCAGCAGGTGCGCCAGCGCCGCGGCCTCGTCCTGCGACCCGGTCTGGGAGTACCTCAGCAGCAGGTAGGAGATGTTCGCCGCGTTCTCGGCGCTCAGCGGCGCGCCCGCCTTCGTGCGCAGCTCGTCCTGGTCGTGGTACTCCTCGGTGCTGTCCGGGGCGAGCAGCGAGTACTGGACGCACCACACCTGTCTGCCGCGCCACTGGTAGGAGCCGAGCCAGTCGGTGTCGCCGGGTTTGCCCTGGTACCCCTGCGCGGGCGTGGTGTGTCCGATGCCCTGCTGCACGTCGGCCTGCGCCGGTCCGGGCGCGACGAACAGGACCGCACCGACCGCGCAGACCGCGGTCACGAGCCGTGTCCACCTCATGAACTGTGACCCAACCCCTCGGGCGTCGTAGCGGAAAAGCGCTCCGTGAAAGCTTTTCGGGCGGTCGGAATGACGGACAAGTCCTCGCCAGGCTGAGACGCCGGTTACGCTCCGCACGCGGGGTGTGGATCGGAGATCCGCTCGCCGAGTAAAGTCGCTTTTACCCGACGGGAACCGATCGACTCGCGTGGTCGTTGAACCCCGTGACGGCGTCAACACGCCACAGGAGGACGAGGTGCGTACCACCAGCAACCCCGCGTTCCGCAACCTGCCCACAGGTGGCGGCAACGGGAACTACGCGGGCTTCGGCCAGCCGTACCAGGCGCAGCCCTACGGTCAACAGGGCGGTTACCCGGGTGCCCAGCAGGCCTCGGGCGAGCGACCCATCACCATCGACGACGTGGTCACCAAGACCGCGATCACCCTGGCCCTGACCCTGGTCACCGGCGCCATCTCGGCGTACCTGGTGCTCAGCCGGGCCGTGTCGCCCTACGCGCTCATGGTGCCCGGCCTGATCGTCGGCCTGGTCGTGTCGCTGATCATCATCTTCAAGCGCACCCCGAGCGCGCCGCTGGTGCTGACCTACGCCGCGGCCGAGGGCCTGTTCCTCGGCGGCATCACGGGTGTCTTCGAGAGCTTCTTCCCGGGCATCGCGTGGCAGGCCATCCTCGGCACGTTCGGCGTGTTCGGCGCCATGCTCGTGGTCTACAAGACGGGTGCGATCCGGGTCACCCCGCGCCTGACCAAGTGGATCATCGGCGCGACGGTCGGCGCCGCGGTCCTCATGCTGGGCAACCTGGTCATGGGCCTGTTCGGGGTCAACATGGGCCTGCGCGACGGCGGCACGCTCGCCATCGTGTTCAGCCTCGTCGTGATCGGCATCGCCGCGTTCAACTTCCTCCTCGACTTCGAGGCGGCGAACGAGATGATCCGCAGCGGCGTGCCGGCCAAGTGGGCGTGGTGGGCCGCGTTCGGCCTGATGACCACGCTGGTCTGGCTCTACCTGGAGATCCTGCGACTGCTGTCGTACCTCCAGCGCGACTGACCGTCGCGACAGGACGCGAGCGCCCGGCCCCCGTCGAGGGAGCCGGGCGCTCGGCACGTCCGGGTGATCCTCAGCTCAGTCGTTCGAGGACCAGCGCCATGCCCTGGCCGCCGCCGACGCACATCGTCTCCAGGCCGAACTGCTTGTCGTGGAACCGCAGCGAGTTGATCAGCGTGGTGGTGATCCGCGCGCCGGTCATGCCGAACGGGTGGCCGACGGCGATCGCGCCGCCGTTGACGTTGAGCCGGTCCAGGTCGACGCCGAGGTCCTGGTAGGACGGGATCACCTGGGCCGCGAACGCCTCGTTGATCTCCACGAGGTCGATGTCCGACACGGACAGTCCGGCCCGCGCGAGCGCCCGCCTCGACGCCTCGACCGGGCCGAGGCCCATGATCTCCGGCGACAGCGCGGACACGCCCGTGGCCACGACCCGGGCCAGCGGCGTGATGCCCAGCTCCCGCGCCTTCACGTCGCTCATGATCACCAGCGCGGCCGCGCCGTCGTTGAGCGGGCAGCAGTTGCCCGCGGTGACCCGGCCGTCCGGGCGGAACACCGGCTTGAGCCCCGAGACGCCCTCGTAGGTCACGCCCGGTCGCGGACCGTCGTCGGTGGACACGACCGTGCCGTCCGGCAGCGTGACGGGGGTGATCTCGCGCGCCCAGAACCCGTTCGCGATGGCCTTCTCGGCGAGGTTCTGCGACCGCACGCCGAAGTGGTCCATCTCCTCCCGGGACACGCCCTTGGCCAGCGCCAGGTTCTCCGCGGTCTGCCCCATCGCGATGTAGACGTCGGGCAGCTCGCCCCGCTCGCGCGGGTCCGTCCACTCCGACGCGCCGTTCGCGGCCGCGTCGGCGGTGCGCTCGGCGGCGGTGGCGAACGCCGGGTTGCGGGTGTCGGGCCACGAGTCGGAGCTGCCCCGGGCGAAGCTCGAGACGGTCTCCACGCCGGCGCTGACGAAGACGTCGCCCTCGCCCGCCTTGATCGCGTGCAGCGCCATCCGCGTCGTCTGCACGGACGACGCGCAGTACCGGGTCACGGTCGTGCCGGGCAGGAAGTCGTAGCCCGCGAGCACCGAGACCACGCGGCCCAGGTTGAAGCCCTGCTCGCCGCCGGGCAGCCCGCACCCGAGCATCAGGTCGTCGATGTCGCGCGGGTCGAGTTCCGGCACCTCGGCCAGCGCCGCCCCGAGCACCTGCGCGGTCAGGTCGTCGGCGCGGATGTCCTTCAAGGAACCTTTGCCCGCGCGCCCGATGGGCGACCGGGCGGTGGAGACGATCACGGCCTCGGGCATTACGAAACTCCTTTGTTTCGCCGTAGCGTTGTGCCGAAGCCTAGTTAACGCCCGTTCAGCGCGCCGGCACCCCGTGACGCAGGACGCCCGAAGTGTTCGGGTCGGCGCGGACGCCACCGCGCCGGGCTAGGCTCGGAAGGTCATCGAGCGCGTGGGGAAGGGACCTCGGGTGGAGTACGTCGAGAGCGTCGTGGACCTGGTCGGCAACACGCCACTGGTCAAGTTGAACGCGGTCGCGGAAGGGCTCGCGCCGCTCATCCTGGCCAAGGTCGAGTACCTCAACCCCGGCGGCAGCGTGAAGGACCGCATCGCGCTGCGCATGGTCGAGGCCGCCGAGCGCTCGGGCGAGCTGCGACCGGGCGGCACGATCGTCGAGCCCACCTCGGGCAACACCGGCGTCGGCCTGGCCCTGGTCGCCCAGCGCAAGGGCTACAAGTGCGTCTTCGTCTGCCCGGACAAGGTCAGTGTCGACAAGCGCAACGTGCTCAAGGCCTACGGCGCCGAGGTCGTGGTGTGCCCGACGGCGGTGGCGCCGGAGCACCCCGACTCCTACTACAACGTGTCGGACCGGCTGGTCCGCGAGATCCCCGGCGCGTGGAAGCCCAACCAGTACGCCAACCCGGAGAACCCGGCGAGCCACTACCACGGCACCGGGCCCGAGCTGTGGCGGCAGACCGAGGGTCGGATCACCCACTTCGTGGCGGGCGTCGGCACCGGCGGCACGATCTCCGGCACCGGCCGGTACCTCAAGGAGGTCTCCGAGGGTCGGGTCAAGGTGGTCGGCGCGGACCCCGAGGGCTCGGTGTACTCCGGCGGCTCCGGCCGGCCGTACCTGGTGGAGGGCGTCGGCGAGGACTTCTGGCCGGAGGCCTACGACCGGGACGTGTGCGACCGGATCGTCGCGGTGTCGGACAAGGACTCCTTCGAGGTGACCCGCAGGCTCGCCCGCGAGGAGGGCCTGCTGGTCGGCGGCTCGTGCGGGATGGCCGTGGTCGCGGCGCTGCGGGTGGCCGAGGACCTGGGTCCGGACGACGTGGTCGTGGTGCTGCTGCCCGACGGCGGTCGCGGCTACCTGTCCAGCGTGTTCAACGACCAGTGGATGGCCCAGTACGGCTTCCTCTCGCCCGACACGTCCGGCGCGACCGTCGGCGACGTGCTGCGGCGCAAGGACGGCACCATGCCCGACCTGGTGCACGGCCACCCCAACGAGACGGTCGCCGACGCGGTGTCGATCATGCGCGAGTACGGCGTGTCCCAGCTGCCGGTGGTCAACGCCGAGCCGCCGGTGATGGCCGCCGAGGTCGCGGGCGCGGTCAACGAGCGGGACCTGCTCGACGCGCTGTTCACCGGCAAGGCCCAGCTGACCGACCGGCTCGACCGGCACCTGTCGCCGAAGCTGCCGACCATCGGCGCCGGCGAGTCCATCACGGCCGTCATGGACGCCCTGGCCTCGGCGGACGGCGCGCTCGTGCTCGACGACGGCAAGCCGCAGGGTGTCGTCACCCGGCAGGACATCCTGGGTTTCCTCGCAGGTCGCTGAACGCGACACGTTGCACGGTTGCCGGTGGCGTCGCAGGTCGGATCCGCTAGCGTTGGCCACCGACTCATACGCCTACGGCCCACGCCAAGGGGGTTGGAAACTCCGATGAACGCTCCGCAGCCGCCAGGGAACCAGCAATTCGGCGGTCAAAACCAGCAGGAGCAGGGGCAGGGTGCCCAGCAGCCCCCGAGCGCCGACGCGACCCAGGTCGTGCCCGGCGGTGGGCAGTCCCCTGCCTTCCCTCCCTCCGAGGCGACCCAGGTCGTGCCGTCCTCCGGGCAGCAGTCCGCCGTGAACCCGGAGGCGACGCAGGTCGTGCCCGGTGGTGGGCAGGCGCCCCAGTCCAACCCCTACGGCCAGCCGCAGCAGCAGCCGCCCTCGGGCGGGTTCCCGGCGCAGCAGCAGCCCGCGTACGGCCAGCAGTACGGCCAGCCGCAGCAGCCGCCCGCCTACGGGCAGCAGCCGCCGTCGAACCCGTACGGCCAGCCCCAGCAGCCCGGCTACGGCCAGCAGCCGCCGGCCAACCCGTACGGCCAGCCGTCGAACCCGTACGGCCAGCCGCAGCAGCAGTGGGGCGCGCAGCCGGGCTACGGCCAGCCCGCCGCCCCGCCGCCGCCCGGCGGGTACGCCGAGTGGGGTCAGCGCGCGATCGCGGGCCTGGTCGACTACGTGGCGCCCGGCGTCGTCGTCGGCATCCTCTACGCCATCGGCATCGCCAGCGGCAGCCTCGACCTGCTGTTCCTGATGTACACCATCGGCGGCCTGCTCATCGCGGGCTACCAGATCTACAACATGGCGTACCTCCAGGGCACGACGGGTCAGTCGATCGGCAAGCGGATCGCGAAGACCAAGCTGATCAGCGAGGAAACCGGTCAGGTGATCGGGTTCGGCAACGCGTTCATCCGCCAGTTGTGCCACATCATCGACGCCCTGCCCTGCTACGTCGGCTTCTTCGCCCCGCTCTGGGAGCCCAAGAAGCAGACGTGGGCGGACAAGATCGTCAAGACCGTCGTGGTCAACCACACCGCGCCCGCCGGCCCGCTCCCGGGTCTCGGCCAGTTCGGCCAGCAGGTCGGCAACTCGCTGAACAACCTGGGCAACAGCCTCGGCAACCAGCAGCAGAACCCGTACGGCCAGCAGCCGCCCCAGCAGCAGCCGAACCCCTACGGTCAGCAGCCCCAGCAGCCGAACCCGTACGGCCAGCCGCAGCAGCACGACCCGTACGCCCAGCCGCAGCAGCCCCAGCAGCCGCACGACCCCTACGGCCAGCCCCAGCAGCCGCAGAACCCGTACGGCCAGCAGCCGCCCCAGCAGCAGCCGCCGCAGTGGTGACTTCGCAACCGTGAATTTTCACGCAACCGCCCACTGGTTCAACCAGTGGGCGGTTGCTTTTGCGTTCCCCTTAACCTAGGCCTATGACGAGCCAGTACGGTTTCGCAACCAGGGCGATCCACGCCGGGCAGGACCCCGACCCCACCACCGGTTCGGTGATCGTGCCCATCCACGCCACGTCCACCTACGCCCAGGACGGCGTCGGCGGATTGCGCGGCGGGTACGAGTACTCGCGCACCGGCAACCCCACCCGCGCCGCGCTGGAGGAGTGCCTGGCCGCGCTCGAAGGTGGTCGGCACGGGCGCGCGTTCGCCTCGGGCATGGGCGCCACCGACACGGCGCTGCGCGCGATGTGCCGCCCGGGCGACCACGTCGTCATCCCGAACGACGCCTACGGCGGCACGTTCCGGCTCATCGACAAGGTGCTGAAGCTGTGGGGCGTCGAGCACACGCCCGTCGCGCTGTCCGATGTGGACGCGGTGCGCGCGGCGATCCGCCCGAACACCAAGGTCGTCTGGATCGAGACGCCGACCAACCCGCTGCTCAACATCGCCGACATCGCGCTGCTGGCCGAGGTCGCGCACACCGCCGGCGCGAAGCTGGTCGTGGACAACACGTTCGCCTCGCCCGCGCTGCAACTCCCGCTCGACCTCGGCGCGGACGTCGTCCTGCACTCCACCACCAAGTACGTCGGCGGTCACTCGGACGTCATCGGCGGCGCGCTGATCACCTCGGACGACGAGCTCGACGCCGCGTTCGGGTTCCTCCAGAACGGCGCGGGCGCGGTGCCCGGCCCGTTCGACGCGTGGTTGACCCTGCGCGGCATCAAGACGCTCGAACTGCGCATGGAGAAGCACTCGGACAACGCCGAACTCGTGGTGGACGCGCTCGTGCGGCACCCGAGGGTGACCCGGGTGTTCTACCCCGGCCTGCCCGAGCACCCCGGTCACGAGATCGCGGCCAAGCAGATGCGCCGGTTCGGCGGCATGGTGTCGTTCAGCGTCGAGGGCGGCGAGGAGGCGGCGCTGCGGGTGTGCTCGCGCACGAAGCTCTTCACCCTCGCCGAGTCCCTCGGCGGCGTCGAGTCGCTCATCGAGCACCCCGGCCGGATGACCCACGCCAGCACCGCCGGCTCCCTGCTGGAGGTGCCGGCCGACCTGATCCGGATCTCGGTGGGCATCGAGTCCGGGGCCGACCTGGTCGCGGACCTGCTGGCCGCGCTCGACTAGCGCGTCCCGTACCGCACGGCGGCGCGCTCCTTGGCCTTCGCGGCCTCGACCTCGCGGTCCTTGGGCGGCGCCGAGGTCACCAGCGAGTCCAGCAGGACCCTGGTGGCCTCGGCGACCGCCTCGACGGCGGCGTCGAACGCCTCCTGGTTCGCCGCGGACGGCTTGGCCGACCCGCTGACCTTGCGCACGTACTGGACCGCGGCGGCGTGGACCTCGTCCTGCGTGGCCGGCGGTTCGAAGTTGTGGAGGACCCGGATGTTGCGACACATGGGTCCACTATCGCCCAGAACCGGGCTCAGGGTTGCACGTCGTACCGGGCGTTCTCGGCCTTCTGCGGCACGGCGGGCAGGTCGGCGCCGTCGACGCAGCCGCCGACGTACTCCACGACGCCACCGCGCTCGACGAACCTGCCCGTGTCGGCGCAACCGGCGTGCGCCACGGTGAAGAAGGCCGCGCCGGTCAGCGCCGCGGCCGTGGCCACCGCTCCGACGAGCGGGACGACCGCCGTCATCCGGGCCGCGAGCGCCATAGCCACCTCCCCAAGGTGAATGTGGTGTGAGATATCCCCCTGCGGAGCGTACCGCCACCCGCGCGACCGCCCACCCGTCGACCGGCTCCTTATCAGGGATTCCACAGGAAAGGGCCGGTCCGGGTGTGCCCGGACCGGCCCTTCACGCGCATGACGTCAGAGGTTGCCCCGACGGTCCTGTTCCCGCTCGATGGCCTCGAACAGGGCCTTGAAGTTGCCCTTGCCGAAACCGAGCGAGCCGTGGCGCTCGATCAGCTCGTAGAACACCGTCGGCCGGTCGCCGATCGGCTTGGTGAAGATCTGGAGCAGGTAGCCGTCCTCGTCGCGGTCGACCAGGATCTTGTGCTCCTTGAGCACCTCGATCGGCACGCGCACCTCGCCGATGCGCGCCCGGAGTTCGGGGTCGTCGTAGTAGGAGTCCGGGGTCTCCAGGAACTCGACGCCCGCCGCGCGCATGGCGGAGAGCGTGGCGACGATGTCGTTGGTGGCGAGCGCGATGTGCTGCACGCCCGCGCCCTCGTAGAACTCCAGGTACTCGTCGATCTGCGACTTCTTCTTCGCGACCGCCGGCTCGTTCAGCGGGAACTTGACCCGGTGGTTGCCGTTGGAGACGACCTTGCTCATCAGGGCCGAGTAGTCCGTGGCGATGTCGTCGCCGATGAACTCCGCCATGTTCACGAAGCCCATGACGCGGTTGTACCACTCGACCCAGTAGTCCATCTTGCCCAGCTCGACGTTGCCCACGCAGTGGTCGACCGCCTGGAACAACCGCTTGGGCGCGCCTTCGGGACGCACGATCGTGCTGGTGCGCACCTCGTAGCCGGGCAGGTACGGCCCGGAGTACTTCGAGCGGTCGATCAACGTGTGGCGGGTTTCGCCGTACGTCGCGATCGCCGCGATGCGGACCGTGCCGTTCTCGTCGGACTCGTCGTAGGGCTCCACGAGAACGGTGGCGCCCTGGGCGCGGGCGTGTTCGACGCACTTGTCGACGTCGGCGACCTCGAGGGAGATGTCGGTGACACCGTCGCCGTGGCGGCGGTGGTGGTCGAGCAGCGGGCTCTCCGGCGACACGCCGCCGTTGATCACGAACCGCGCCGAGCCGGACTTGAGGACGAAGGACTTGTGGTCCCGGTGCCCCGTCTCCGGCCCCCGGTAGGCGACGAGCTCCATCCCGAAGGCGACCTGGTAGAACCACGCCGTCTGGGTCGCGTTGCCGACCACGAAGACCACGGCGTCCATCGAGCGGACGGGGAACGGGTCCCGCGTCCCGTCGTAGTCGACCAGACCCACGAGTTGCCGGAGCTGGTCGTAGCTCACGTCGTCAAGCTGCTGCGTCATGCCTCACAGCATGCGAGCGTGTGGTCAGGCTGAGCAACAGTTCGAGTTTTCGCTGGGCATTTTGTACAGTCGGTCATGGACTCGAACCAGCAGGTTGAGCACTCTGACCACATCGACGCCCTGGACGCGCGTCTGCTGCTCCTGCTGACCGACGAGCCGAGGCTCGGCGTCCTGGAGTGCTCCCGGCGGCTGGGCGTCGCGCGCGGCACCGTCCAGGCGCGGCTCGACCGGCTCGTCGCGCGCGGCGTGCTGCGCGGTTTCCCGCCCGCCCTCGACCTGGCCGCGATGGGCTACACGCTGACCGCGTTCGCCGTGCTGGAGATCGCCCAGGGCAGGAGGCGCGAGGTCTCGCTGGGGCTCGAGGCGATCAACGAGGTGTGCGAGGTGCACGCCACGACCGGGCAGGGCGACCTCTTCGTGCGACTCGTCGCCCGGTCCAACGCCGATCTGCAACAGGTCATCGACTCGATCGTCGACGTTCCGGGTGTGCAACGCCTCTCGACGTCGATCGCCCTTTCCACTCCCGTTCCGCCGAGGGTGCGGCCGTTGTTGGACCGGCTGCTCCCTTAGCGCCGGCGGCGAAACGCGCGAAAAGGGCGGCCACCCGGCGTGGTGGCCGCCCATTCGGGATAGGGGTGCCTACGGCGCGTACGGGACCGACTTGATGAGGGTCACCTTCATCGTGCTGCCGTTGGGCAGTTCGTACTCGCGGGTTTCGCCGTCCTTCGCGCCGAGCAACGCCTTGCCCAGCGGGGACGAGGGGGAGTAGACCTCCAGCGCGCCGTGCGCGCCTTCCTCACGGGTGGCGAGGAGGAACTCCTCGGTTTCGTCGTCACCGGCGTAACGCACGGTGAGCACCATTCCCGGTGCCGCCACACCCGAGGTGGTCGGGGCCTCGCCGACCTTGGCCACGCGGAGCAGCTCCTGGAGCTGGCGGATGCGGGCCTCCTGCTTGCCCTGCTCCTCGCGCGCCGCGTGGTAGCCGCCGTTCTCGCGGAGGTCGCCCTCCTCGCGGCGAGCGTTGATCTCCGCGGCGATGACCGGGCGGTTCTCGATCATCTCGTCCAGCTCTCCCTTGAGCCGGTCGTAGGCCTCCTGGGTCAGCCAGGTCACCTCGGTGTCGCTCACGGTCACCACTCCTCGTCTTGCTCCAACCCCACTGGCGTGGGTTCCCGGACGCACGCGCCCGGAACGGAAAAACACGGCCCGCGCCGGGGCCGTGCTGAAAGGCCAGAGTAACACGCTCAGAACGTTCGACCCGGTCGTTTTGTTCCCGGGAGCGGCCCTCAAAGCCGCAGATCACCCGCTTGGCCGCTACGTCTTGGACAGGTAGGCCGGCACCTGGTAAGAGCACCCGAACACCTCGCCGGTGACGGCGGTCCGGGACGTTTTCAGCACCGTCTTCGGTCGCACGGTGTCCCGCGATCCGGGTACGAGGACTTCGCGCCGCCCGGTTTCGTCGCCGTCGTCCGCGCGGGCCCGCACGATGCACACGACGGGCTTCTCCGGCGTTTCCCGGACCACCTCGAACGTGATCTCCACGGTGCCCGCGTCGAGCACCCGGAACGCGGTCTGCTTCGCCTCGACGGGCTGGGTTCCCAGATTGCGGTACCCGATCCACGCCACCAGCGCGCCCACCAGCACCCCGACCACGGGCAGTGACCAGCGCGCCCAGCGCGGCAGGGGCCGCCGGGGCTTGCCGTACCGGCCTTCGGGCAGTGCCACCTGTGACTCCCTTCCCGGTCGTGGGGAACAATGGCGCTCGACCACCGCGTTGCAGTGTCGCAGGGACCGAACGGTCCTGTTCCAGCAGGTCGCCTAGGAGGACCACCACCGTCATGGTTGAGAAGCTGCGCCTGATGGCGGTGCACGCGCACCCGGACGACGAGTCGAGCAAGGGTGCGGCCACGATGGCGCGCTACGTGGCCGAGGGGCACGACGTGATGGTCGTGACCTGCACGGGCGGTGAGGCGGGCAGCATCCTGAACCCCGCCCTCGACCGACCCGAGGTGCTCGCGAACATGGCCGAGGTCCGTCGCGAGGAGATGGCCAAGGCCGCCGCGATCCTCGGCATCCAGCACCGCTGGCTGGGTTTCGTGGACTCGGGCCTGCCCGAGGGCGACCCCCTGCCCCCGCTGCCCGAGGGCTGCTTCGCGCTCGTGCCGCTGTCCGAGTCGACGGCACCGCTGGTCGGGATCATCCGCGAGTTCCGCCCGCACGTGATCGTCACCTACGACGAGAACGGCGGCTACCCGCACCCCGACCACATCCGCTGCCACGAGGTCTCCGTCGCCGCCTTCGACGCGGCGGGCGACCCGGAGGCCTACCCCGACGCGGGCGAGCCCTGGCAGCCGCTGAAGCTCTACTACTCCCACGGCTTCTCCCGCGCCAAGCTGATGGCCTTCCACGAGGCCCTGCTCGCCCGCGGCCTGGAGTCGCCGTACGAGGAGTGGCTGTCGCACTGGGACGCGAACCGCCCCGACGTGATCGACCGCGTCACCACGCGCGTCGAGTGCGCGGACTACTTCCCGCAGCGCGACGAGGCCCTCAAGGCCCACGCCACCCAGATCGACCCCACCAGCCGCTGGTTCGCCGTGCCGCTGGACCTCCAGCGCGAGATCTGGCCGACGGAGGAGTACGAGCTGTCGCGCTCGCTGGTGGACAGCACCATTCCCGAGGACGACCTGTTCGCGGGCGTGCACGAGAAGGTGACAGCGTGAACCCCGTCCCCTGGTCCGAGACGACCGCGATGGTCGTCGCACAGCAACCGTCGACGGACAAGGACCCGGGCGGCCAGCAGGAGGACTTCGGCAAGTCCAGCCCCCTGGGCCTGGTCCTGCTCGTCCTGTTCTTCATCGCGGTCTTCTTCCTGGTCCGCTCGATGAACAAACACCTGAGGAAACTCCCGGCGTCCTTCGACAAGCCCGAGCCCTCCACCGACACCGCCGAGGCCCCGGCCGAGGAGAAGAAGGCCTAGAAGGCCAACTCGACCACACCGGACATGCACATCACGGTGAGCACGTCCCTGCGCCACTCCAGGTTGAGGATCGTCGCGTTCACCACGACCTGAGCCAGGAGCCGGACCGGACCGCTCTCCGGCCGACACCACACGTCGACCGTGTCACGGGCCACGCCGGTCGCGACGAGCAGCGATCCGGTGCTCGCGACGGTGCTCACCGTCGGTAGGCCGCACGCCCAGGACTCGGACACCGGCGTGAAGCGGTCGTCGGCGAGCGAGTACAGCCGAACGGTCGAGGTCGAGCCTTCCAAGGCCTCCATGACGACCAGCGGGCCGACCGAGTCCGGGCACAACTCGACGGAAGTCGTCCGGGTGGAGGCGAGTTCGGTCACCGAGTCGTCCACCGCGTGGATGCGCACGACGTGCTGGTCTGTCACCAGCAGGCGAAGGGATCCGGTGGAGGACCGGTACAGCGACAGCCGAGCGGGATTTCCGGCCCGCCGGCCCAGCAATCGACTCCCGCCGCGGTCGAACCGCAGCACCGATACATGGCCGCCGCTCGCCGCGGCGACCACGACGGCACCGGCCCCGTCCGGGGTGACGGAGAGCCAGGTGTTGTCACCTGATCGCTCTGGTGGCAGGCGGAACGATCCGAGTCGAATCGGCGAGCAGGACCGCACCGTCCACACCTCCAGCAAGCCGTCGGACCCGAGCGAAGCCAGCACGCCCTCGCCCATTCCCGTGGTGACTCCGACGAATGTGGCCAATGCTGTCGCACTCAGCAGGTGGAACATCGATTGGTCGAGTGAGCCCACCCCTGTCCAGGCCGGTTCCGAGAGGTCCCAGAGCCGGACCGCACCACTTCCACCGGAGGTGGCGAGCCGGATTTCGGGTCCCGCCCCGATCGCCACGGTCCCGGCCCACACGCGGATCTCCTGACCGCGGACCGCGGGACCACCTTCGTCGGCCGTGTCCCAGAGGAGAAGTTCGCCCGACACCGTTACGAACGCGACCAGCGACCGCCCGTCCGGGAGTTGCGCTTCGGTGAGGTAGTCGACCGGGTCGCAGGCAAATCCGGTGACCGGGTCCAGATTTCTTTCGGTGACCTCCACCGCCGCGATCGCGTACGCCCCGCCTGAGATCAGCAGCAGTCGGCCCAGCGCATCGGTGGTGAAGCGGGTGCAGAGGCAGTCGGGCAGGTCGCCCAACTTCTCCAGAACGTCACCGGCGCCGAGTCGGAACACTTCCAGGCGGTCGTTCTTTTCGGTGTGCGCGAGGTAGGTCGTGCCGTCCCGAACGCCCAGCGTCACGGCCGGCCGAGCCTGGGACACCGGTCGCCTGACCAGGACGACCGGCTCGTCGGCCGTCAGGTCGAGCAGAAAGACTTTCGTGGAGTCGGCTACCGCGCCGAGCAGTCGTCCTGACGGTTCACGTACGAGAGCGACGTCCGACGGGGACGCCAGGTCGGTGGAGATCCAGCCGCATCGCCGCACTTCCGAGCCGTGAGTCAGCTTCGCGACGTGCCCGCCGGGGCCGCTGACGGTGAGCAGGACGTCCTCGCCGTCCTCGTCCCGGATCCGGGCGAAACCCAGGATCAGCCCACCGGGCGGCCCGACGATGGCCACCCCCTCCAACCGGTGGTCCCGATAGCGGTGGAACTCGGCACCGTCGTTCCTCGAGGAGAGGATCACGGGATTGCCGTCACCGTCGAACCACACGTAGGTCCCGAAAGGGTTCACCGGGCGAGCGATGACCTCGCTCCCCGCATCGGTTCGCCATCCGACGACATGCGCCCGCCAGGGCAGAGGCGTGGTGATCATGTCGGCCACCGCTTCGCCCCCCAACTGCTGTGCCACCAGAGCGAACTGCGCTGCTCGATGCGGAACGGTCTGACCGGCGAAGTCATGGCTCGACCGTCGGTACACCGCCGCGATCGCCTTCGCCTGGTTCGAGCGGGCGTGGTGGAGGTAGGGCAGCACTCGGTGGGGTTCGGCGGTGAGCAGGAGGTCGATGTCCGTCAGTGCCTCGTCCACGCGACCCGCGGCGGCGGCGTGTGCGAGGAAGTGGTCGCGGGTGTAGGCGGTGTTCCGGTGCCGCGCCAGGGTTTCGTGGACCACCAGTTCCGGTTCGGGGCCGGTGTGCTCGGCGCGGAACGTGTCGTCCAGGGCCTGGTGGAACAGGCGGTAGGTGCGGTCGGACTGCTCGACCAGGTAGCTCGCCGCCGACTCCAGCACGTCGCGCAGGTCGCGGGCCGTGTAGTCGCCCAGGGTCAGCGCGTTCGCCAGGTCCAGCCACAGCGCACCCTCGGGCAGCCCCGTGCCCTCGGCGAAAGCCAGTGGTAGCAGCAGGTCCCGGACTCGGCGGGGGTTGTCGAAGCGGACCGAGAGGTAGTCGTCCACCGCCGCGCCCACGGTCGTCGCGAGGCCGGTGCCGCCGGTCAGCGCCGCGAGTTGGGCGATCAGGAAGTTGCCGTCGGCGCGTTCGGCGATCGCGGCCGCCGTCGCCGGGTCGCCCAGCCGGTTCTCCAGGTACCGCACCACGTCCGCGCGATCCAGGTACGCGGGGGAGTCCAGGTCCAGCACGACCGGGTCGCGCAGCCGGTTCAGCAACGCGTTCGCCGCGCCGCCCCGTGCGCCCACCCTGGTGCCGACCACGACGTGCCGGTCCCGGTTCGCGAACCGGCTCAGCAGGGTGGCCAGGTGGACCGGTGCGTCGCCGGCCGCCTCGTCCAGCGCGTCCACCACCACCGACACCGGCCCGCAGCGCTGCAACAGCTGGTTCGCGTCGCCCGCCTCCACCTCGGCCGCGTCGGCGATGGCGCGGACCACGTCCGGCAGGGTCAGGCCGCGCGCGTGCACCGCCACGGTGATCGGCGGCGGCAGGGCGACCGACGGGTCGAGGTCCTCGCTCGGCACCAGCAACCGCGTCACCCGGTCCGCCAGCACGACCGTCCGCGCCAGCACCGCGCTCTTGCCGCTGCCCGGACTGCCGACCACGGCCCGCACCCGCCCGTCCGGCGGCCCCGCGAGGTGGGTCGCGACCTCGTGCAACGCCCGGTGCCGCCCCACGAAGTGCCACACGTCCGCCGACTCGTGCGGCTCCACGCCGCGGGCGCGCGGCAACCAGTGCGTGTCGTAGGCGTCGTCCAGGTCGAGCCGCCACCCCACGTACCCGGCCGCGCCCGGCCACAGCCGGACGATCTCCTCCACCGGCAGCAGGTGCCCGCCGCCCACCGGCTTGTCCGCCGCCACCACGAGGCCGACGACCCCGCCCACCACGTCGTCCCACACCGGCGCGCCGGCGAACCCGGCGTCCAGCACGTGGCCCGACGAGCCGTTCAGCTGCACCCACCCCGGCCCGACCCAGCCGCCGAGCGTGCCTCGCGACTCCACGTGACCGCGCGCGAAACCCTGAACCACGTACGGGTGGTCGGCCCACGCGACCGGGCGACGCAACGGCGCCACCACCGGTCGCGGCACGGGCTCGGCCAACCGCAGCACCGCGAGGTCACCACCGCCGTCGTCGTCGCGGATCGGCACCTCCACCTCGACCTCGGCGTCCGAGGTGTGGCCGACGTGCACGAGCTCCGCCCGAAGGTCGGGCCGCGCTACCCGGGAGACCACCTGATGGCACGTCAGCACCAGGTCCGGGGCGATCAGCACCCCGGCGCCGGTGCCCACCCGGGCCAACCACGGCGGGCGGTCCCGCACGTTCGCGCGCACCCGCACAGGCTAGTGCTCGTACCACGTCCGGCGGGCCTTCACCGAGACCACCTCGCGTTCGGGATAGCGCAGGGCGGTCAACGTGCCGCCGAACACGCAGCCGGTGTCCAGGCACATCGTCCCGTTGACCCACACCGCCTCCTCGACCGGCGTATGTCCATAAAGGACGGTGGCGGCACCCCGGTAGTCCTCCGCCCACGGCTGCCGCACCGGGAACCCGCGCGCGTCGACCTCGCCCGTCGACACGCCCCAGAGCGCCAGGCTGCGCATCCGCGAGGACTCCCGGCCGTGGTAGCGCTCGGGCAGCCCGGCGTGCGCGATCACCAGCCGGCCGCCGTCCAGGACGTGGTGCGGCGCAAGGGAATCGCAGAAGTCGGCCACCTCGGCGCGGAACGCGGGCGTTTCCCGGGCGAGCTGGTCCAGTGACCGCTCCAGGCCGTGCGCGACCTTGACCTCCTTGCCCTGCAACGCCTTGACCAGCTTCTCCTCGTGGTTGCCGCGCACCGAGATCGCCGAGCCCGCCCGCACCATGCCCATCACCAGCCGCAGCACGCCGGGCGTGTCCGGGCCGCGGTCCACCAGGTCGCCGACGAACAGCGCCGTCCGCCCGTCGGGGTGCTCCGCGCCGTCGTCCCGCACCGAGTAGCCCAGTCCGCGCAGCAACTCGGCCAGCTCCACCCGGCACCCGTGCACGTCGCCGATCACGTCGAACGGCCCGGTCAGGTGCCGCAGGTCGTTGCGCAGCGGCTCGACCACCAGGGTCACCGGCTCGCCACCGGTCACGTGCACCGGCCGGAACCCCTCGCCGCGCAACGCCGCCGCCCGGCTGATCGCGACCGGCACCACGTTGTGCCGCTTGGCGATCCGCACCAGCTCGGTCCGGTCGCCGCCGGTCACCAGCGCGGGGAGGCCGGCCGCCAGCAGTCGCCCGACGGACTCCAGGTCCTCGCCCGGCAGCGCGCCGGGCACCTCGACGTCCACGAGCACGACCAGCGAGCGGTCGGGGATGGTGATCTCCATGTCCCACAGTCTGGTCGACGGGTCCGCGGATCGGGCGGGAATTACTGTGGAGCCATGACGAACCGGCTCGCGTCCTCGACCAGCCCCTACCTGCTCCAGCACGCGGACAACCCGGTCGACTGGTGGGAGTGGTCCCCGGAGGCGTTCGAGCAGGCGCGGGCCCGTGACGTGCCGGTCCTGCTGTCCGTCGGGTACGCGGCGTGCCACTGGTGCCACGTGATGGCGCACGAGTCGTTCGAGGACGAGACCACCGCCGCGTACATGAACGAGCACTTCGTCAACGTGAAGGTGGACCGCGAGGAGCGACCGGACGTCGACGCGGTGTACATGGCGGTCACCCAGGCGCTCAGCGGGCACGGCGGGTGGCCGATGACGTGCTTCCTCACCCCGGACGGCGAGCCGTTCTACGCCGGCACCTACTTCCCGCCCGTGCCGCGGCCCGGCGCGCCCGCGTTCCGGCAGGTGCTGGAGGCGATCGACCACGCGTGGCACGAGCAGGGCGACGAGGTGCGCGAGTCGGCCGCCGGCATCGTGTCCCAGTTGTCGTTCAAGGCACTCCCACCGTCCACAGTGGACGCCGAGGTGCTGGCCGGCGCGGTCGTGTCGCTGCTCGGGCACTTCGACCGCGGGCACGGCGGGTTCGGCGGCGCGCCGAAGTTCCCGCCGTCGATGGTGCTGGAGTTCCTGCTGCGCCACCACGAGCGCACCGGGTCGGTGGAGGCGCTGTCGATGGCGCGGGCGACGTGCGACGCGATGGCGACCGGCGGGTTGCACGACCAGCTGGGCGGCGGGTTCGCGCGGTACGCCGTCGACGCCGGCTGGGTGGTGCCGCACTTCGAGAAGATGTTGTACGACAACGCTTTGCTGCTCCGCGTGTACACCCACCTGAGCCGCCGCGACGACCGCGCCCGGTACTCGGGCGTGGTCCGGGACACCGCGGAGTTCCTGCTGCGCTCGCTGCGCACCGCCGAGGGCGGGTTCGCCGCGTCGCTGGACGCCGACACCGACGGCGTCGAGGGTTCGACCTACGTGTGGACGCGGGAGCAGCTGGTCGAGGCGCTCGGCCCGGTCGAGGGCGCGCGGGCCGCGGTGCTCTACGGCGTCACGGAGTCCGGCACGTTCGAGCACGGCGCGTCCACGCTGCGGATGCTCGGCGACCCGGATCCCGAGCTGGCACAAGCCCTGTTGGCGGTGCGCGACCGGCGGCCGCAACCCGGTCGCGACGACAAGGTGGTGACCGCGTGGAACGGTCTCGCCATCGCCGCGCTGGCCGAGGCGGGCGCGGTGCTCGAGGTGCCGCGGTGGACGCAGGCGGCGGAGGACGCGGCCCGGCTGGTGCTCGACGTGCACCTGGTCGACGGCCGGCTGCGGCGCACGTCGCGCAACGGCGTCGTCGGCGCGGCCGCGGGTGTGCTGGAGGACTACGGCTGCCTGGCCGACGGGCTGCTGGCGCTGCACCAGGCGACCGGCGACGGGCACTGGCTGACCGCCGCGTGCGACCTGCTGGACACCGCGCTCGCCCGGTTCGCCGGACCGGAGGAAGGCGTCTACTTCGACACGGCCGACGACGCGGAGGCGCTCGTGCAGCGGCCTGCCGACCCGGCCGACAACGCGACCCCGTCCGGCGCGTCCTCGCTGGCGGCGGCGCTCGTGGCGGCGTCCGTGCTGGGCGCGCCCCGGGCCGCGGACTACCGGCTCGCGGCCGAGCTGGCGGTGTCCCGCGCCGGGTTGCTCGTGGCCCGGGAACCGCGGTTCGCCGGTCAGTGGCTGAGCGTGGCCGAGGCCCTGGAATCAGGCCCCGTCCAGGTGGCGGTGGTGGGCGGTTCGGCGGAACTCGCGCGGACGGCGTGGCAGGGCGTGCCCGGCGGTGGCGTGGTGGTGTCGGGCGACCCGGACGGCGCGCCGCTGCTGGTCGACCGACCGCTGGTGGCGGGCGGCCCGGCGGCGTACGTGTGCCGGGGCTACGTGTGCGACCGCCCGGTGACCACGGTCGAGGAGCTGGCGCACGCGCTGGTCGTCCACCACTAGCGAACGCCCGTGGCTTTCACCCGTTGCGCGCGTAACGTCGGTGACGACGTAATCATGTAATCGAACGGGGTGCGCAATGGGACACGGATGGGGAGGTCGCGGCGGTCGGCCCCAGGTCGACCAGCCGCCGGCCGACGACGCGGCGGCGTGGCTGAGCGGACGGCTGCCCGACTGGTTCACCGGACCGGCGGAGGTGACCGTCGACCGCGAGGAGATCCTGATCGTCGGCACGCTGCCGGACCTGCCGGGCGAGTTCGCCGACGAGGCCGACCGGGCCGCGGCCGAGGAGGGCCGCATCAGCCGGTGGCGCGAGCAGACCAGGGACGAGCGGATCGACATCGCCCGCCAGGCCGAGCACCGCTACCGCCGCAAGGTGGCGTGGGGCGCGCGGCAGGGCGGCACCGAGGAGCTGTTCACCACGCTGTCCGTGCCGGTCATGACGCGGCTGCGGCAGCCGGAGCGCAAGGTGCTGGACACGCTGGTCGCCGCCGGCGTCGCCCGGTCCCGCTCCGAGGCGCTGGCGTGGGCGGTGCGGCTGGTCGGCGAGCACGCCGACACGTGGCTGGCCGAGCTGCGCGACGCGATGTCCAAGGTGGACGACCTGCGCGCGCAGGGCCCCGACCTGGGCTGACTAGGAGTAGATCGCGAACCAGATCGCGATGTAGTGGCAGATCGCGGCCACGACCGTCGCCGCGTGGAAGAACTCGTGGTAGCCGAACGTCGACGGCCACGGGTTCGGCCAGCGGGACGCGTAGAAGATCGCGCCGGCGGTGTAGAGCAGGCCGCCGACGATGATCAGGACGAGGGCGCCGACACCGGCCTGGTGCAGGATGTCCGGCAGCACGAACACGGCCACCCAGCCGAGCGCGATGTAGATCGGCACGCCCAGCCAGCGCGGCGCGTGCGGCCAGGCCAGCTTCATCGTCACGCCGCCGAGCGCGCCGCCCCACACGACCAGCAGCACCACGTTGCCGGTCGCGGGCGGCATGGCCAGCAGGGCGAACGGGGTGTAGGTGCCCGCGATGAACACGAAGATCATCGAGTGGTCCAGGCGCTTCATCCAGGTGCGCGCCTGGACGCTCGTCCAGTTCACCCGGTGGTAGAGCGCGCTCACGCCGAACAGACCGACCACCGTCGCGCCGTACACCGACGTGGCCAGCGCGGCCTTCGCCGACACCGTCGCCGCGGCCAACGCGATCAGGGTCGCGCCCGTCGCCACGGACACGATGAAGGACCAGAAGTGCAGCCAACCCCGCAGCCGGGGCTTGAGGGCGGGTGCCTGGGTCAGCGTCGTCACCCGTCCGAGGTTACGGGAGCGTAGGGAAGCCGTCAGTGCGCCGGCACGTGAGCGCGGCCACCCGGCGTACGCTCTACCGGCGTGGGTCTTCGCGAGCAAGTCAAGAACGTCCTCCTCAAGGGCTACGAGTTCCGGCTCAGCCGCTGGCTGGACGGCAAGCAGCGACCACGGCACGTCGGGGTCGTCCTCGACGGCAACCGCAGGTGGGCGAAGGAAGCCGGGTTCGACGACGTCGCGCACGGCCACCGCGTCGGCGCGCAGAAGATCCTCGAGCTGCTCGCCTGGTGCCGCGAGTCGGGTGTCGAGGTCGTGACGCTGTGGATGCTGTCCACCGACAACCTGAACCGGCCGGCCGAGGAGCTGGTCCCGCTGCTGGACATCATCGCCGACATCGTGGACGAGATCGCCGAACCGGGTAACCCGTGGCGGGTGCGGCACGTCGGCGCGCTGGACCTGCTGCCGACCGAGACCGCGGCCAGGCTGTCCGCCGCGTCCCTGCGCACCCGCGGTCGCACGGGGCTGACGGTCAACGTCGCGGTCGGGTACGGCGGCCGGCAGGAGATCGCGGACGCGGTCCGCAAGCTGTTGCAGAAGCACGCCGAGTCGGGCGGCACGATCGAGGAACTGGCCGAGGTGCTCGACGTCGACCACATCGCCGAACACCTCTACACGTCCGGTCAGCCGGACCCGGACCTGCTCATCCGCACGTCCGGGGAACAGCGGCTGTCCGGTTTCATGCTGTGGC
This sequence comes from Actinosynnema sp. NPDC020468, assembly GCF_040642015.1. Lineage (NCBI taxonomy): Bacteria > Bacillati > Actinomycetota > Actinomycetes > Pseudonocardiales > Pseudonocardiaceae > Actinosynnema > Actinosynnema sp. NPDC020468. The sequence continues at coordinate 85,065 of NZ_JBFAEO010000006.1, read as the reverse complement.
AGTCCGCGCACTCGGAGTTCTGGTTCTGCGAGGCGTACTGGCCGGAGTTCCGCCGCACGGACTTCCTGCGCGCGATGCGCGACTACGCGATCCGGCACCGCCGCTTCGGGTCGTAGAAAAAGGGGCGCCGGACGCCGGCACCCCTTTTCCGCACACCGCTCGGGACTCAGCCCTCGCCGTTCTCGTCCAGGATGCCGCCCGCCGCGCAGTTCTCGACCGGGTCCGCGGTCGGGTTCAGGTTCACGCCCAGCACGCTGATGTCGTTGCCGCAGGCGCCGACGGTGCCGTTGACGTTGTTGCCGTTCAGCGCGTGGACCAGGTCGCCGTCGGCGGCGAAGGCCGTCCCGGCGAACATCATCAGTCCGGCTGCGGCGCCCATGACGGCGCCCACCTTCTTCAGCACTTGCACACTCCCTTGTTTCGAGGGCACGCCGAGTTCTTCGGGCAACCCCCGCAAGCCGGTCACAACGCGGGGAAAAATATCGAAGGCCGAACTACCCGACCGTGTTCTGCCACCATCGAGCGATCATGCGCGCACTGATCTTCGCTCGTTCAGGTGGATTTCCGGCCCGTGTCACCGTGGTCAGTAGGGGGTCTCCGATCTAAGCTCCCCACCCCATGGACGCGAATCGACTCGTGCGCGAGTACGTGGTGCTCGGGTTGGCGCTCGACCGGCTGTGCCCCGGGCTGGTGGACTCGTTCACCGGCGACCCGGCGCTGCGCCGCGAGGTGGAGGCGCAACCCCGGCCGCACCCCGCCGTGCTGGCCGAACGGGCCGGGCTGCTGCGGCGCGAACTCGTCGGCGCGGACCTCGAACCCGCGCGCCGGGTGTTCCTGGACGCCCACTTGGTCGCGTTGGAGTGCGTCGCGCGCCGGCTGGCCGGGGTGCGGATCGGGTTCGTGGACGAGGTGGCGGCGTACTTCCAGGTCGACGTGCGACCGGGTGACCCCGACCGGTACCGGCGCGCGCACGTCGAGCTGGACGCCCTGCTGCCCGGCCACGGGTCGCTGCGCGAGCGGCTGGCCGACTTCCGGGCCGACGACGAGGTGCCGCGCCGCCGGCTCGGCAAGGCCGTGCACGCCCTGTCCGGCGCGCTGCGCGACCGGGTGCGCGAGCGGTTCGCGCTGCCGCCGGACGAGGTGGTCGAGTACGAGATCGTCACCGACCGGCCGTGGAGCGGGTTCAACCACTACCTGGGCGGGTTCCGGTCGCGGGTCGCGGTGAACGCCGACCTCGGGCACCGGATGTCGAACCTGCCGCACCTCGTCGCGCACGAGTCCTACCCCGGCCACCACACCGAGCACTGCCGCAAGGAGGTCGGCCTGGTCGACGGGCGCGGACACCTCGAGCAGACCCTGTTCATGATCAACACGCCGCAGTGCCTGATGGCCGAGGGCATGGCCGAGCTGGGCCTGCACGCCGCCGTCGGCCCGGGCTGGGGTCGGTGGACCGAGGGCGTGCTGGCCGACGTCGGGCTGCGGATGGAGGGCGAGCTGGCCGAGCGGGTGGAGAACGCGCTCGCCGGGCTGCTGACCGTGCGGCAGGACGCCGCCCTGATGCTGCACGACCGGCACGCGCACCCGGACGACGTCGTGACGTTCCTCCGGCGGTGGCTGCTGGTACCCGAACGCCGCGCTCGTCACATCCTGCGGTTCATCGGTGACCCTCTGTGGCGGGCCTACACCACCACGTACGTCGAGGGGGTGCGGCTGTTGGGTGCGTGGTTGAACGTGCGTCCACCGGTTGAGACGCTTGCGGACCGATATCTGCGCCTTCTGGACGAACCTTTGGTGCCCCGAACGGTCCTGACCGAAGTGGCGAACGCCGTGCCCTGGATGACAGGCAACTCTGGGTGACGTTCGTGACCTGATCAGGTGGCAGGCCGCTGAGCTGGGCGGATGACGTCGCCCGGCGGTGGCGGGACGGTCGCGCGGGGTGCGCAAGCGGCCGAAACGCCGATCTTTCGCCCGCCTGGCGACGAGATGACCAGTTGGCGAATCACCTGTGTGGCTGCCTGCAAAAAGAGTGCTTGCGGAGGTAACTTCCGCATTGGCGGGACGCGTCCACTGCGGACCGCGCAGGGAGGCCCTGATCGTGGCGGTACGCACGAGGGGGCCGGCACTCGGCCCTCGTGGTCGGTTCGCGTAGAGCGGACCGGTCTATCAGGGTAGTGCCTGGCCCAGCGAGGAGCGGACGCGGGTGCCGCGTTCGTGAGGAGTTGCCGTGAACGCACGACGACCCGCGAGCCGGTCCTCAGGCTCACCGCGCAGCACTTCCCGGCGCCGTGGCGCGCCGGCGGCCCATACCTACGTGGTGGACACGTCGGTGCTGCTCTCCGATCCACTGGCCATGACCCGGTTCGCGGAGCACGAGGTCGTGCTCCCGCTGGTCGTGATCAGCGAGCTGGAGGGCAAGCGACACCACCCGGAGCTGGGATGGTTCGCCCGGGAGGCGCTGCGACTGCTCGACGACCTGCGGCTCGAACACGGCCGACTGGACAGCCCGGTGGCGATCGGGGACCAGGGCGGCACGCTGCGCGTCGAGTTGAACCACACCGACCCGGAGGTGCTGCCCGCGGGCTTCCGCACGGACTCCAACGACGCCCGGATACTCGCCTGCGCGCTGAACCTCGCCGCGGACGGCAACGTCGTCACCCTCGTCACCAAGGACATGCCGCTCCGGGTGAAGGCGGGTGCCGTCGGCCTCGCGGCCGAGGAGTACCGGGCGCACGACGTCACCCTGTCCGGCTACAGCGGGATGTCCGATGTGGACGTCGACCAGTCCGTGGTGGACGCGCTGTACCGCGACAGCGTGATCGACCCGGCGCTGTTCGACCTCGCGCACGCCGTCGAACTCCCGTGCCACAGCGGGTTGCGGCTGCTCGCGGGCACGTCGAGCGCGCTCGGCCGGGTCACGCCGGACAAGCAGATCAGGCTGGTGCGCGGCGACCGGGAGGCGTTCGGCGTGCACGGCCGCTCCGCGGAGCAGCGCGTGGCGCTCGACCTGCTCATGGACACCGAGGTCGGCATCGTCTCGCTGGGCGGGCGTGCGGGCACCGGCAAGTCGGCGCTGGCGCTGTGCGCGGGCCTGGAGGCGGTCATGGAGCGCCGCCAGCACCGCAAGGTCGTGGTCTTCCGGCCGCTGTACGCGGTCGGCGGCCAGGAGCTGGGTTACCTGCCCGGTTCCGAGAGCGAGAAGATGCAGCCGTGGGCGCAGGCGGTGTTCGACACCCTCGGCGCGCTGGTCAGCCAGGACGTGGTCGAGGAGGTCATGGACCGCGGCATGCTGGAGGTCCTGCCCCTGACCCACATCCGCGGCCGCTCGCTGCACGACTCGTTCGTGATCGTGGACGAGGCGCAGTCCCTGGAGCGCAACGTCCTGCTCACCGTCCTGTCCCGCCTCGGCGCCAACTCGCGGGTCGTCCTGACCCACGACGTGGCCCAACGCGACAACCTCCGCGTCGGCAGGCACGACGGCGTCGCCGCGGTGATCGAAAAGCTCAAGGGCCACCCCCTCTTCGCCCACGTCACCCTGACCCGCTCCGAACGCTCCCCCATCGCCGCCCTGGTCACCGAAATGCTGGAGGACTACGCCTCCTGACCCACCCGTCCCACCCCGGTCCTCCCCCGGCCACCGCCGGGGGAGGACCGACCCCTGCGCTCCCCGCCACCCACCCGGGCAACCCGCCCGACCGAGCCGTCACCGCCCGCGAGGGCCAACGCCGCGCCCCGACCACACCCCGAATCGCGTTCGGCAGCTCGGACCGTCTTGGGGGTCTCGGGACGTCTCGAGCTGTTCGGAATTCCGCACCCGAACCCAGTCGTGCACGGGCATGCGGGGACAGCGCACCACGATCAGCCCGGCGGCGGATGGGCGGCTGATGGGCGAGCGTCACCTGCCCGCGGGCAGTCAGCCGCAGGTGGTCACCACCTTGCGGCTGACTGCCCCCGGACAGCGACCAGCCCACAACAGCCCCCGCCCTGCGGGCAGCCACCGCCGCTGAGACAGCCGTCGCTCCTCAGACAACCAACCCGCAGGCAGCCACCAACCCGCGGTCAGCCGCTACCCGGCAGTCAGCCACCAACTCTCAGGCAGCCCGCCCCCTCGGGCAGCTGCGACCTCGTGGTCAGCCGCCGGACCTCAGGCATCACCACCCTGCGGGCCGCCAACGCCCCCTCAGGCGGTCACCACCCCGCGGGCAGGGGTCGACCCTCGGCGAACCCGGCGGCCGACTGGATGCCCAGGGTCGCCCGCTCGTGGAACGCCTCCAGGTTCTCCGCGCCCGCGTAGGTGCACGCCGACCGCACGCCCGCCGTGATGGAGTCCAGCAGGTCCTCCACCCCCGGCCGCGCCGGCTCCAGCCGCATCCGGGACGTCGAGATGCCCTCCTCGAACAACCCCTTCCGCGCCCGGTCGAAGGCGTTGTCCGACCGCGTCCGCGCGCTCACCGCCCGCTTCGACGCCATGCCGAACGACTCCTTGTACAGCCGCCCGGCCTCGTCGCGGTGCAGGTCGCCCGGCGACTCGTAGGTGCCCGCGAACCACGACCCGACCATCACCGACGACGCGCCGGCCGCCAGCGCCAACGCCACGTCCCGCGGATGCCGGACCCCGCCGTCCGCCCACACGTGCTTGCCCAGCGCCCGCGCCGCGGCCGCGCACTCCGCCACCGCGGAGAACTGCGGCCGCCCGACCCCGGTCTGCATCCGCGTGGTGCACATCGCGCCCGGCCCGACCCCGACCTTCACCACGTCCGCGCCCGCCTCGACCAGGTCGCGCACGCCCTCGGCGGTGACCACGTTGCCCGCCACCACCGGCACGGTCGGCCCGACCGCGCGTACGGCCCGCAGCGCGGTGATCATCTTCTCCTGGTGCCCGTGCGCGGTGTCCACGACGAGCGCGTCCACCCCGGCCTTGAGCAGCTCGGCGGCCTTCGCGCCGACGTCGCCGTTCACCCCGATGGCGGCCGCGACCCGCAGCCGCCCCTCGGCGTCGACCGCCGGCACGTACACCTCGGACCGCAGCGCGCCCAACGACGTCATGACGCCCCGAAGCCGCCCGTCACCGTCGACGCCCAGCGCGACCCGCTGCGTCCCACCGTGCAACCGCTCGAACACCTCGCGCGGAGGCGTGTCCAACGGCACCGTGACGATCCGCTCGTCCGCCACGTCGCGCAGCCGGGTGAACCGGTCGACCCCGGCGCACGCGGCCTCGTCCGCCACGCCCACCGGCCGCCCGTCCTCGTCCACCACGACCACGGCACCGTGCGCCCGCTTGTGCAACAGGTTCACCGCGTCCGCGACCGAGTCGCCGGGGTTCAGCGTCAACGGCGTGTCCCACACGGGATGCCGCCCCTTGACCCAGGCCACGATCTCCGCGACCGCCTCGGGCGCGACGTCCTGGGGCAGCACCACCAGCCCACCCCGCCGGGCCACGGTCTCGGCCATCCGCCGCCCCGCGACCGCGGTCATGTTCGCGACCACGATCGGAATCGTCGCCCCCGTGCCGTCGGAGGTCGCCAGGTCCACGCCGAACCGCGATTCCACGGCCGACCGGCCGGGAACGAGGAAGACGTCGTCATAGGTCAGGTCGTAGCTGGGCCGATGCCCTTCGATGAATCGCACGAAGATTTGACCCTACTCGCGTTCACCTGGACGCGCCCTGGTGAGCGCAACGGTTCGGAGAACCGAAACCCACACCACCGCTGTGCGTTCCTCCAAGCCCGGAGACGCCCGAAGCCAGTGCGCAACCCGCGCATGACCGCACCGACGCCCGACCAACTCGGCCCACGCCCACGCCGTCCTACGGCAACCCCGACAGACGGTGACCCCAGCCGACGGTGACCCCTGCCGGCCACTTCGCCCGACAGGCCACCGGCTCCGGCCCGCGGTGACACCGGCCGGCGAGGACACCTGGCCGGTGGCTCCACCGGCCAGGGACGAAGCCCGACCCGCCGTGCCCGACCCGCCGTGCCCGACCCGCCGTGCCCGACCCGCCGTGCCCGACCCGCCGTGCCCGACCCGCCGTGCCCGACCCGCCGTGCCCGACCCGC
>NZ_JBFAEO010000006.1:38849-78914 GCF_040642015.1 Actinosynnema sp. NPDC020468 | reverse complement strand
GCCGTGCCCGACGCGATCGACTCGGCCGGCGGCCGCGCCGTGGCCACCGGGCGATTCCCCGAGGCGACGGCCGCCCGTGACCGCGGTCGTCCGGTCGTGGCGTCCGGTCGTGACGTCCGGCCGTCGGCGGGCGCAGGGTCCCCGCGTTCGGCCGCCCGTCCGGCAACCTCCGCGCGAAAGGCGTCGGCCTGCCCGTCGAGCGGCGGCACGTCCGTGGTTCGGCTCGACTCCGAACCACGGCTTGGCCCGACCGCTCGGCCTCGGCCGACCTTCGGCGCAGCCCGGGAACCGCCCAGGCTGGGCGAGGTGCCCGAGTCGGGGATCGCCTTGTGGGGCAAGGAAGTCGCGAGGGAGTCCGCCTCACCCGGCTCCGGTGTGAAGGCGGTACGCCCGCGCGCTCCTGACCGTCCTCACAGGACTGCGGCGACTGCGGCGTGCTGCTCGCTGTTCAGTTGTCGGGTTGGCCAAGGGCCTCACCCCCCCTTCGGTAGCAGGGCGCGCACGCCGTCGATCGTGTCGGCTTCGGACGGATCCTTGTCCGGGCGGTAGCGGACCACCCGGGCGAAGCGCAGTGCCACGCCTCCCGGGTAGCGGGTGCTGACCTGGACGCCGTCCAGTTCGATCTCGATCACCAACTCCGGGCGCACCTTCACCACCCAGTCGCCCTTCTCGGTCGCGATGGCCGACAGCTCACGGGTTTGCCAGGCGAGCAGCTCGTCGGTCAAACCCTTGAACGTCTTGCCGACCATCACCGGCGGGCCGCCGTCCGGGTCCCGCGCGCCCAGGTGCAGGTTGGACAACAGGCCGCGCCGCCGACCGCTGCCCCATTCCACGCCGAGCACCACCAGGTCGAGCGTGTGGACCGGTTTCACCTTCTGCCACGCTCGGCCGCGCCGGCCCGCCGCGTACACCGACTCCAGCGACTTCACCACCACGCCCTCGTTTCCCGCCGCCAGCGCCTCGGCCAGCACGGCCGCCGCGCGCTCACCGTCCGGCTCCACCGCGCCGGGGACCACGTGCGCGCCCGCCACCGCCCGCAGCGCCGCCAACCGGTCGCGCAGCGGCACGTCCAGCAGGTCGACGCCATCCAGGTGCAGGCAGTCGAAGAAGAAGGGGCTCAGCAGCAGCTCCCGCACGTCCTGCGCGCCGAACCGGCTCATCGTCTCCTGGAACGGCCGGGGTTTGCCCGCGTCGTCGAGCGCGAGCGTCTCCCCGTCCAGCACCACCGCCGAGCACGGCAGCGCGCGCACCAGCTCGACCAGTTCCGGCACCGTGGCGGTGATCTCGCGCAACGTCCTGGTGAACACCCGCACCTCGGCGCCGGACCGGTGCACCTGGATCCGCGCGCCGTCCAGCTTGTGGTCGACCACGCAGGAACCCAGCTCCGCCAACGCTTCCGGCAACGACCCGGCGGGTGAGGCGAGCATCGGGCGCACCGGCCGGCCGACCTCCAGCCGGAACGCCGCCAACTCCTCCGCGCCGCCGGACAGGGCCGCGGCCGCCGTCGCGGTGAGGCTGCCGGACAGCATGAACGCCCGGCGCACCACCTCTCCCGGCACGTCCGCGGCTTTCGCCACGGCGTCCAACATCACCCCTTCGAGTGCACCTTGGCGCAGCTCGCCGGTGAGCAGCCGGCGGAGGAAGTCCTGCTCCGCCGCCGTCGCCCGACCGAACAACGCGGCCAGCGCGGCGGTCCGCCGTCCGGCCGCGCCCTTTCCGCCGATCGCCGCGAAGTCGCCCAACGCTCCGTCCACATCGGACACCGTGAGCACCGGCCCGGGCGCGGGCGGCACCTCGATGTCGAACACCGTGCGGAAACCCGCACCCACGCGACCCTGGCTGGGCACACCCACCAGGAACGACACGACGGCGGGCGTGCTCATCCGGCGCACCAGCCCGGCCAGGGCCTCGACCTTGGCCAGGCGGGAGCGCGTCGCCGCCACGGCGGCGGACGTCTCTACGACCTCGGAGAACAACATGCCGACCATGATGAACGGGGGTACCGACAAAAACCGGCGGCCGGCATCCGGGTGTCCCCCGATCGGGAGATCTTCGTTCCCCCCGACCCCTCCGCCCGGTACGGTCGGCCTCGATCGGGGGGTCACGTCGAACGTCTGTTCACGCAAACGCCTGTCGGTCAACGCCGAAACTGTCGGTGCTCATCGATACCGTTGTCAACGACCGGGGGGACCGGTCGGTCGATCCGAGGGGGATCCGTTGAGGGGAAAGGTTTTGGGGGGTGTCGCGGCCGTCACGGCGACGGTCGCGAGTCTGGTGGTCGCACTACCGTCGTCGGCACAGGCCGCGGGGGCGGCGCAGTGCTCGCCGACCGCGCGGGTGTTCACCGTGCAGCGGGACGGCGACCTGTGGCTCTACGAGCACGGCGCGCCCGCCACGGGCGACTTCTCGTGGCCCGCCGTGCGGCAGATCGGCTGGGGCTGGGCCGGTCGCACGCTCGCGGGCCCGAACAGCGAGGTCTACAACATCACCGACGCCGGCGAGGTGCGCCGGTTCCGCTGGAACGGCACGTGGTGGGAGCAGTTCGGCGGTCGCGACTACGAGGTCCTGCCGGTGACCAAGTCCGACTGGACCACGGCCAAGGCGCCGCGCAACCTGATCACGGTCGACGAGCGCGGTGACTTCTACAAGATCGTGTCCGGCGACCTGTACCGGGCGGCCCGCGGCGACGCGTCGCTGGCGTGGACCAAGATCGGCGGCGGGTACGGCGGGTACAACTACCTGGTCGCGTCCGGTCCCGGCCTGCTGTACGGCCGCACCGCGAACGGCGACCTGCACCGCTTCCGCTACCAGGCGGAGAGCCAGAAGCTGTACCCCGCCGACGGTGTCGGCACCGAGTGGGACAACCTGTGGAAGATCGTCGGCGTCGGCGGCGGCGTGCTCTACGGCGCCCAGAAGAACGGTGATCTCTACTGGAACCGCGACGTCGCCGAGAGCGCGGGCGACGTGGACTGGGCCGACGCGAACGGGCGTGTCGTCGGCTACGACTGGGGCAACGACCTGGACACGGTCGGCTCGCCGGACACCTGCGCGCGGGTGCCGCAGTGGGGCCCCTTCGAGCCGACCGTGGTCGGCGAGCCGCGGCACGCGAGCACCGTGGTGGAGATCGGCGGCAAGCTCGGCGTCTACCACGTCGGCGGCGGCACGCTGTCCGAGGGTTCGGAGACCACCGGCGGTGCGTTCGACTTCCACACGGTGACCACCAGGGGGCCTCTCGTCTGGGGCACCGTGCCGGTGGACGTGCGCGGTACCAAGGCGATCGCGTTGCCGGTGACCGCGAGCGGCCAGTACGAGTACACCGACATCGATCCCGGCCGAGGCTCCCAGTTCGGCCCGACGGTGCCGGGGTGGAACCGGACGACGCTCACCACGGTGCGCGTCGGCGACCAGCTGGTCGCGTACGCGGTGGACCCCGACGGCTCGCTGTGGCGTCGTGCGGGCGTGCCGAGCGTCACCACCGGGCTCGGGTCCGGGCCGTGGCAGCAGATCGGCGTGCCGGGGGTTTACGACGCGCGGCCGGCCGCGCTGGCGCTGGGCGACGGATCGGTGCTGCTGGCGATCAGGGACACGCTCGGCGGGTTCCTGCACACCATGCGGGACCGGAACGGCGTGATCGAGCCGGGTTGGCAGTCCGGCAACATCGTGCAGGGCACCCCGGCGATCGTGCGGGAGACGCCGACCACGGTGGCGGTGTTGGCGCGCGGCACCCAGGGCAGCCTGTTCCGGGTGCTGGTCGACAACTCCAACAAGATCCTCAGCTCGACGGACCTGGCGCCTGGGCTCGAGGTCGACGGTGACCCGAGCGCGGCGGTCGGCCCGGACGGGCTCGTCGACGTCGGTGTCCGCACCAAGGACGGCGGTGTGGCGGTGGCCAGGCAGACCTCGGTCGGCGGCGGGTACGGCCCGTTGACCCGGGTCGGCGCCGAGGCGGCCTACTCGGACCCGACCCTGTTCACCCGGACCGACGGTCGTCGGTTGGTGCTGTTCCGCGGGTCGGTGGGCGGGCACTACCTGTACACCGCCGGTGCGAACGGCTACACCGGCGGAAAGATCAGCTAGGGCCTCCTGGGGTGCCGATGCCGGTGTGACCGTTGCCGGACAGACGGTCCGGTCGGGTGCGGGGGTTGCTCCCGTGCTCGGCCGGACCACCCGGACCGTCGAGCGCGAACGGGGCGGGGGAGTGTCGGGAGTGGACGGTGCCGGGTGGCGTGCCGTGGACCGGGCATCGGTCGGCGGAGGCCGCGTGGGGTTGCCGGAAGGGACGACGGTTCCGGCGTTCGGTCCGCGGTTGGGGCCGGTGGGAGACGTCGTCGGAGCCGCTTGCCGCTCAAGGGAACCGCGGTCGGGTGGCGGACGGCCGGTGTGCCGGGACAAGCCCGCCCAGGGCTTGCCGATCGCTGCTCCGGCTGCGACAACGGCCCATGGCTTCTGCTCGCCACAGTGGTCGGTGGCGGGCAGGGGTGGTGGGGTGGAGTGCTCGGCTCGGAGTTCGGAGTGGTGCGCGAGTCCGGGTGGGTTGGTGATCAGGGTGTGGTGAGGGTGTCGGCCATGAGTCGGACCGCGGCGCGCAGGCGGTCCGGGGTCAGGGCGGCGTAACCGAGGACGAGAGCCGGGAAGGTGGGCGCGGTGGTGTAGTTCGAGAGGGCCAGGGCGTTGATTCCCTGGTGGGACAGGCGTTCCTGGACGGAGCGGTCGTCCGTGTGTGGTGGTAGGCGGACCACGACGTGCAGGCCCGCGGCCACGCCGATCGGGTGCCAGGCCGGCAGGGTTTCGGCCAGCGCGGAGAGGAGGGCGTCGCGCCGCGTGCGGTACAGGTGCCGGGTTCGGCGCAGGTGGCGGTCGTAGCCGCCGCTGCTGAGCAGGTGGGCGAAGGCGGCCTGCGGGAGGGTGCCGGTGCCCAGGTCGTCCAGGCGCTTGCGCTCCACCACGGAGTCACGCAGGGTCGACGGCAGGACCAGCCAGCCCAGGCGCAGGGCCGGGGCCAGGACCTTGCTGGTGCTGCCCTGGTGCACCACGCGGGTCGGGTCCAGGGCCTGCATCGCGCCGGTGGCCGGGCGGTCGTAGCGGTGTTCCGCGTCGTAGTCGTCCTCGATCACGAGGCCGTCGACGCCGCGCGCCCACTCCAGCAGGGCGTGCCGGCGGGTCGGGTGCAGGACCACGCCCAGCGGGAACTGGTGGGCGGCGGTGACGAGCACCGCCCGGCAGTCCAGTGTGGACAGTCTGTCGACCTGGATGCCGTTGTCGTCCACGGGGACCCGCAGCACCTCCAGGCCGTGGGACGCGAGCATGCCCGCCGCGCCGAAGTGGCTCGGTTCCTCGACGGCGACCGTGCGGTGCCCGGCGTCGCGCAGGGTACGGCCGAGCAGGGACAACCCCTCGGCGGCGCCGTTGGTGACGACCACTTGGGACGGTCCGGCGGCGACCGCCCTGACCCGACCCAGGTAGTCGGCCAGCTCCCGGCGGAGCGGGGCGTAGCCCGCGGGGTCCGGGTAGCCGAGGTCGTCCACCGGGAGGTCCAGGAGTGAGGACTTCTGCGCCTGCGACCACTCCTCGCGCGGGAACGCGTTCAGGGCCGGCAGGCCCGGGCGCAGGTCGTAGCGCCAGCGCGGGGTCGGTGGCGGTTCGGCGGGGAACGAGTCGGGCCAGGTGCAGGCGGCGGTGACGGTGGTGCCCGAGCCGCGCTTGGCGACCAGGTAGCCCTCGCCGACGAGCTGCTCGTAGGCGGCGGTGACGGTGCCCCGGGCGACGCCCAGTTGGTCGGCCAGGTCGCGGCTGGAGGGGAGTCGGGTGCCCGGCGCGAGGCGGCCGTCGCGGACGGCGCGGCGCAGTTCCGTCTCGACCCCCCGGCGTCGGCCGGGCGCGGTCGGGAGCAGCAGCTCGCGATAAGTGGTCCAGTTCGTGGCCATCGAATTGGAGCTTAAGCCTGGACCACCTGTCACCGACAGTGGCAGTCATGAGAACCGCCATCGCGGCCGGGGCGTTGACCTCGGTGATCGTGGGCGCGTCGGTGCCCGTCACCGGCCTGCTCCAGGACTACCCGCTGCTCACCGGTCAGGCCATGCGGTACGCGCTGGGCGGCGTCGTGCTGCTCGGCTGGACGCTGCTGCGCGGTGGTCGGCTGCCTCGGCCGGCAGGGCGGGACTGGGTGGCGCTGGGCGCGCTCGTCGTCACCGGCATGCTCGGGTTCAACGCGTGCGTGCTCTACGCGCAGCGGTACGCCGAGCCGGGGTTCGTGGCGGCCGTGCTGGGGGCGAGTCCGCTGGTCCTGGCGTTGATCGCGCCGTTGGCGGCCGGGCGGAGACCGGCGGTGCCCGCCGTGGTCGGCGCGGCGGTCGTGGTCGCGGGTGTGGTGGTGCTCTCCGGCGGCGGGTCGTGGCACGGGCCGGGGTTGGTGCTCGCGATTCTCACCATGATGGGGGAGGCGTCGTTCACGCTGTTCGCCGTCGGCGTGGTGCGCCGGCTGGGCGGGGTCGCGGTGGCCACCTGGTGCTGCTTCATCGCCGCCGCGGTGGGTGGCGTGCTGGGGACGTTCGTGGGCGGCTGGCAGGTGCCGACCGCGCGGGAGGGCGTCGCGCTGGTGGTGCTGGGCGTGGTGCTGACCGCGGTCGCGTTCGGGTTGTGGTACTTCGCGGTGGCGCAGCTGGGCGCGGACCGGGCGGGGGTGCTGATCGGGTTGATGCCGGTGGCGGGACTCGTGGCGTCGGTGGCGCTGGGCGCGCAGGAGCTGACCGCGGTGGGGTTGCTGGGGGCCGTGGTGGTCGCGCTGGGGTGCGTGGTGGGGCTCAGGCGTGCTGAGCAGCCCCCGATTTCCATTCTGCCGGAGAGGTACGACGTTTCCGGGTGAGTGGGGTGGTGGGTGTCGCCCGGTGGGGTGGGGATTCCGCGCGGGGGTGGGGATGTCGGCCGGACGGTGCGTGCCCGACGATGCCTGCCCGACGATGCGTGCCTGACGATGCCTGCCCGACGATGCCGGTTGGGCTGGGATGTCGCGGAGGGTCGGCAGGGGAGGGCCGGAGGTGACGGCCGGTGTGGGGCGGCGGTCGTCACCTCCGGTGGGGGTCAGTGGCCGCCGCGGGCCATGCGGAGGACGTCGAGGGCCTCGTCCAGTTGGGCCTCGGTCAGCTTGGCCGGGACGTGGCCACGTTCCAGGACCACCTCGCGGATGGTTTTGCGCTCCTTCAGGGACTGCTTGGCGATCGACGCCGCCTCCTCGTACCCCAGGTAGCGGTTCAGCGGGGTGACGATGGACGGGGAGGACTCGGCGTACTCGCGGAGGCGGTCGACCTGGGGTTCGGCGCCGACCAGGACCTTGTCGGCCAGCAGGCGGGACACGGCGGCCAGGAGGCGGGCCGACTCCAGGACGTTGCGGGCGATGACCGGGAGCATCACGTTCAGCTGGAAGTTGCCCTGCGCGCCCGCGAACGCCACCGCCGCGTCGTTGCCGACGATCTGCGCGACCACCATCATCGTGGCCTCGGAGATCACCGGGTTCACCTTGCCCGGCATGATCGACGACCCCGGCTGGAGATCGGGCAGGGCCAGCTCGCCCAGGCCCGTGCGCGGGCCCGAGCCGAGCCAGCGCAGGTCGTTCGCGATCTTGAACAGGCCGACCGCCGTGGTGCGCAGCTGACCCGAGATCTCGACCACGCCGTCCTGCGTGGCCTGCGCCTCGAAGTGGTCGCGCGCCTCGGTCAGCGGCAGGTCGGTCACCCGGGCCAACTCCGCCGCCACGGCCGCGCCGAAACCGACCGGCGCGTTCAGGCCACTGCCGACCGCCGTGCCGCCGATGGGCAGTTCCGCGAGCCTCGGCAGGCTGGAGGTCAACCGCTCCACCCCGTACCGGACCTGCGCGGCCCACGCGCCCGCCTCCTGGCCCAGCGTGATCGGCACCGCGTCCATCAGGTGCGTGCGACCCGACTTGACCAGGTCCGACCACTCCGCCGCGCGCCGCTCCAGCACCGACGCCAGGTGCTCCAGCGCGGGCAGCACGTCCCGCACCACGGCCTCCGTTGCGGCAACCCGAAGGGTCGTCGGGAACGTGTCGTTGGACGACTGCGAGGCGTTCACGTGGTCGTTCGGGTGCACGTCGCGACCGAGCGACCGGGTGGCCAGCGTCGCGATGACCTCGTTCGCGTTCATGTTCGAGGACGTGCCCGAACCCGTCTGGAACACGTCCACCGGGAAGTGCTCGTCGTGCCCGCCCGCCGCCACCGCGTCCGCGGCCGAGGCGATCGCCTCCGCGACGTCCGACGGCAGCACGCCCAACTCCGCGTTCACCCGCGCCGCGGCCGCTTTCAGCAGCCCGAGTGCCCTGATCTGCGTCCGCTCCAACCCGCGTCCCGACACCGGGAAGTTCTCCACCGCGCGCTGCGTCTGCGCCCGCCACAACGCGTCGACCGGCACCCGGACCTCGCCCATGGTGTCGTGCTCGACGCGGTACTCCTGTTCGCCCATGACCCGAGTTTGGACCGCCTTGCCTTACTGGGCACGGTGGCCTGCACCACCTATGGTCGTGTGTCATGGACCACAAGGTCGACCTGCTCGTCGTCGGAGCCGGCCCCACGGGGCTGTTCGCCGCCTACTACGCGGGATTCCGGGACCTGTCCGTCGCGCTGGTCGACTCGCTCCCCGAGGCGGGCGGTCAGATCACCGCGATGTACCCGGAGAAGATGATCTTCGATGTGGCCGGCTTCCCCGCCGTGCGCGGCCGTGACCTCGTCACCGCGCTCGTGGAGCAGGCCAACCAGTGGGACCCCCGCTACCTGCTGGGCAGTCAGGCCCGCACACTGTCCACAGTGGACGACGGGATCGTGGTCGGGCTCGCCGACGGCGGCACGGTCACCGCCGGCGCGGTGCTGATCACGGCCGGCATCGGCGAGTTCCGGCCACGTCCGCTGCCCGCGGGCGACGGGTGGCTCGGCCGCGGCGTGGTGCACTTCGTGCCCGCGTTGAGCGCGCACGCGGGCCAGGACGTCGTGGTGGTCGGCGGCGGCGACTCGGCGTTCGACTGGGCGCTGGCGCTGCACCCGTTCGCGGCGAGCGTCACGGTCGTGCACCGCCGCGCCACGTTCCGGGCGCACCCGCCCACCGTCCGCCAGGTCCGCGACCTGGGCGTCGAGGTCGTCACCAACGCCGAGGTGCTGGAACTGCGCGGCGAGGACGGTCTCGCCGAGGTGGAGCTGAAGGTCGAGGGCGAACGCCGGGTGCTGCCCGCGCAGACCGTCGTCGCCGCGCTCGGGTTCACCGCCGACCTCGGCCCGATCGAGTCGTGGGGACTGGACCTCGACCACCGGGCGATCGTGGTGGACACCACCATGCGCACCGCCCGGGACCGGGTCTACGCGGCGGGCGACGTGGCGCAGTACCCCGGGAAGGTCAAGCTCATCGCGACGGGGTTCGGGGAAGCCGCGACGGCCGTCAACAACATCGCCGTGCGGCTGAACCCCGAAGCCCACCTGTTCCCCGGTCACTCCAGCGCGGAATCCTAGGGGACGACCTGCACCTGTTCGCCGACCAGCAGGTTGTCGTAGAACGTCACCGCGGCCTCGTGCGACAGGTGCACGCAGCCGTGGGAGGGCACGCTCAGGCTGCCCTCGTGGAACGCGATGCCGTCCGACGTGAAGTAGGTCGAGTACGGCATCGGCGCGTTGTACGGGATGCTCCAGTCGTTGCGCACCTTGCGCAGCACCGGGAAGGTGCCGACCGGGGTTTCGTAGCCGGGCCTGCCGGTGGTCACCGGCACCGGCCCGTAACTGGCGTTGCCGTGGTACACCAGCCACGCCTGGTTGGTGGACAGCTGGAGGCAGGCGCCTTCCCGGATGGCGCACGGAGTGCCGCCGGCGGCGGACGCGGGGGCCGCGAAACCGACGCTTAACGCCAGTGCGGCCAGAACAGTTCCGAGTACTTTCATCTCGAATCACCCCTCGGTCGGCGGTTACCCGTCCGGGCGATGATGTAACCCCGGCGCTCAGCCGACCACCTGAACCTGGTCACCCTTCCGGAGGAATTCGAAGTACCGGACCGCCGCGTCCGGCGAGAGGTGCACGCAGCCGTGCGAGGCCACGTCCAGGCCGCCCTCGTGGAAGCCGATTCCGTAGTCGGTGAAGTAGGTGGTGTACGGCATGGGCGCGTTGTACGGCCTGCTCCACTCGTCCTTCACCTGGTACAGCACGGGGAACGTGCCCGTCGGCGTCTCGTAGCCCGGTCGGCCGGACGTGATCGGCACCGGGCCGAACACCACCT
Organism: Actinosynnema sp. NPDC020468; assembly: GCF_040642015.1. Classification (NCBI taxonomy): domain Bacteria; kingdom Bacillati; phylum Actinomycetota; class Actinomycetes; order Pseudonocardiales; family Pseudonocardiaceae; genus Actinosynnema; species Actinosynnema sp. NPDC020468. The sequence goes on along the minus strand of NZ_JBFAEO010000006.1, from coordinate 68,654 downwards.
TCCCGCCGTCGATCAGCCACGTCTCCTTGCTGGACAGGCGAACGCACGCGCCGCGCGTGAGGTCGCACGGGGTGCCCTCGACGGTCACCGGCGGAGGTGGCGGCGCGGGCTGCGGGTCCGGCGTCGTGACCGCCACGGTGGGCGGCACCACGACCGGCGTCGGGACCACTGTGGACGGTGCGGCGGCCGGCGCCTGGGCCGCCCCGCACGCCGTCGCCAGCAGTGCCACCGCCACCAACATCACCCTGCGCATTGCATTCCCCCTGAAGTGGTTCACCTGCCCGTGGAGACGTGGCACGGACAATCAGGGTTGCCGACACCGGGTAACGAAAGCAGAACGGGCCGCTCTCCTCAGGGAAGGAGAGCGGCCCGAATGGGAAGCGCGTGACTACACGGTTCCCGCGTACTGGCTGATCCACGAGCGGAACGACGGCACGTCCATGTAGATCGACGGGCCGGTCGCGCAGGTGGAGCTGCTGTTGCCCGCGCGGCTGGTGGCGCCGATCAGCTGCCACGCGCCGCCGACGGACTTGACCTGCGGACCGCCCGAGTCGCCGTAGCAGGCGCCCGCGCGACCGCCGGGGTTGCTGGTGCAGATCTCCTGCGCGCCGTTGATGCCCTGGCAGCTGCCGTCCGCCACGATCGACGTGTTCAGCTCCTGGAGGGTGACCGGCGCGCCGCCGCACCCGCTCGGGGCGCACGTCTGGCCCCAGCCGATGATCCGGGTGGCGGTGCCCGTCGCGCCCGACGCCGACGCGACCGCGATCGGGGTTTGGCTCACCGACGTGCTCAGCTTGAGCAGCGCGATGTCGTAGGTCGGGTGCGTGACGATCTGGGCGCCGGTGGCCACCGTGCCGCCGCTGGTGCGGTTGGTCGTGCCGATGCGCGTCCGGATGGAACTCGCCGACCGGCCCTGGACGCAGTGCTTCGCCGTCACCACCCAGTTGGCCTTGATCAGGGAGCCGCCGCAGAAGTGGCTGCCCGACGTGCTTTGCAGGGAGACCATGAACGAGTAGACCTGCGTGGCGTTGCCGCCGCCGACGATGGCCGGTGACACGCCGCCGTCCGTCGTCGGTGCCGCGGAGGCGCCGCCGACCGCCGCGAACGCCGCGCCGACCGCTACCGCCAGCGCGGTGAACAGGGTACGAGCCTTCATCTTTTCCTCTCCGTCCCCGGCGCAGGGAGAGCCGGGAACAAATCGGAAACTATGGACAATCCGTACCTAGTGACCACCTACCAACGAACTGTAACGGTCCGTTCACCTTTGACAGGAGTGTTACGGCAGCGGCGGCAGCGCGTTCTCGTCGGACGGGAAGTCGAAGTCCACCGACGCGTACTCGCGCAGCTTCGTCAACCGGTGGAAACCGTCGATCATCCGCACCGTGCCCGACTTCGACCGCATCACGATCGACTGGGTCGTGCAGCCACCCGCGCGGTAGTGCACGCCGCGCACCAGGTCGCCGTCGGTGACACCGGTCGCGCAGAAGAACACGTTGTCGCCCCGGACGAGGTCGCTCGTGGTCAGCACCCGGTCCAGGTCGTGACCCGCGCCGATCGCCTTCTCGCGCTCCTCGTCGTCCTTGGGCCACAACCGGCCCTGGATCTCGCCGCCCATGCACTTCAGCGCCGCCGCCGCGATGATCCCCTCGGGCGTGCCGCCGATGCCCACCAGCAGGTCCACGCCCGTGTCCGGCCGCGCCGCCGAGATCGCGCCCGCCACGTCGCCGTCGGAGATGAAGTGGATCCGCGCGCCAGCCGCCCGCACCTGGCCCACCAGCGCCTCGTGCCGCGGCCGGTCCAGGATGCACACCGTCACGTCCGACACGTCGCTGTGCTTGGCCTTCGCCACCCGCCGGATGTTCTCCGCGATCGGCGCGGTGATGTCGACGACGTCCGCCGCCTCCGGGCCCACCGCGAGCTTCTCCATGTAGAACACCGCGGACGGGTCGAACATCGCGCCCCGCTCCGCCACCGCGAGCACCGCCAGCGCGTTCGGCATGCCCTTGGCCATCAACGTCGTGCCGTCGATCGGGTCCACCGCGACGTCGCAGTCGGGACCGTTGCCGTCACCGACCTGCTCGCCGTTGTACAGCATGGGCGCCTCGTCCTTCTCGCCCTCGCCGATCACCACCACACCGCGCATCGACACCGTTCCGATGAGCTTGCGCATCGCGTCGACCGCGGCTCCGTCGCCGCCGTTCTTGTCGCCACGACCCACCCAGCGCCCCGCGGACATCGCGGCCGCCTCCGTCACGCGGACGAGTTCGAGCGCGAGGTTCCGGTCGGGCGCTTCGCGACGACGTTCGGACGGGCTGCTGCCAGACACCATGACGCTCCTTCATGCGAATACCGGCCGGTAGACCAATCCTCGCACGTCATCGGGCGTCCGGTGCCCCCTGCTCGGTCACACCCAGCGCTTGATCGATCCGCTCGGCGGCACCCGCCAGGTGCTTCTCGCAGGTCTTCGCCAGCGCCTCGCCGCGCTCCCAGAGCTTGAGCGACTCGTCCAGCGAGAGACCGCCCGACTCCAGTCGGCGTACCACCTCGACCAGTTGGTCCCTGGCCTCTTCGTAACCCGGTTCCGTCACGTGGACGACTTCCCCAATCGGTTCCGGACGTGCACGACCACGGTCGCCACGGCCTGGTCGTAGCCGATGAACGCCTCGGCGAACTCGGCGCCGTCACCCTCGCGCACCGCGTCGTCGATGCGGTGCTCGGCCTCGGACACCCGCCTGCGGTGCACCGAGCCGTGCGACAGCCACCAGCGCGTGCCCGCGTAGCCGGACGTGGCCTCGGACAGGTCGTGCAGCCTGTTGATCAACGTCTGGCGGCCGGACGTGCAGCCCGCGACGAGCGACACCCAGCACTCGGCCGCCGCGCGGTCCGCCGCCTCGGCGCGCACCCGCACCGTGCGCGCGCCGTCGTCGTCCGCCTCGCCCGCGGCGGACACGGTCAAGGGCAGGAACGTGGTCCCGTGCTCAGTCACCGCCGCCTCCTTCCCCGACCCCACCGACTCCACCGAGGTCGCCGACCTCGCCGACCCGCTCCACGACCGCGTGCACGGCGCCGTCCGCCAGCCTGACCCTCAGGTGCGTGCCCACCGGCGCGTCGGCCGCCGACCGCAGCACGCCGTCACCGGCGACCTGCACGACCGCGTACCCCCGCGCCAGGGTGGCGGCCGGTCCGAGGGTCGTCAAGCGCGCCGTGGTCGAGACCAGTGCCGCGTGTTCTGAATCGAGTCTGTTCCGGATCGCCCGCCGACCGCGCTCCCGCCACTGGTCGAGGTCCTCCGCGCGCCGCCGCAACGGGCCGTGCGGGTCCGAAAGCGCAGGTCGGGACCTCAACGACGTGAGGCCCTGGCGTTCCCGGTCCACCCAGCCGCGCAACGCCCGCCGGGCCCGTTCGCGCATCTGGGACACGCGGTGCAACTCCTCCGCAACGTCGGGCACGACACGTTTTCCGGCGTCCGTCGGCGTCGAGCAGCGCACGTCCGCGACGTAGTCCACCAACGGGGTGTCCGGCTCGTGCCCGATCGCGGACAGCACCGGCGTCCGGCAGCGCGCGACCGCGCGGCACAGCGTCTCGTCGGAGAACGGCAGCAGGTCCTCCAGGCTGCCGCCGCCGCGCGCCAGCACGATCACGTCGACCTCGGGGTCCGCGTCCAGCCTGGCCAGCGCCGGCACGATCTCCGGCACCGCGTTCGGGCCCTGCACCGGCACGTTCACCACCAGGAACCGCGCCTGCGGCCATCGGGCCAGCGCGTTCACCTGCACGTCGTGCTCCGCCGCCGACGCCCGACCGGTGATCAACCCGATCCGGTTCGGCAGGAACGGCGGCCGGCGCTTGCGGCGCGGGTCGAACAGGCCCTCGGCCTCCAGCAGCTTGCGCAGCATCTCGATGCGCACCAGCAGTTCGCCCACGCCGACCGCGCGGATCTCGTCCACCTCGAGGCTCAGCGAACCGCGCTCGGTGTAGTAGTTCAGCTTGCCGTGCACGACCACCCGGTCGCCGTCGGACAGCCTCAGGTCCGCCAGCAGCCTCGTCGGCACGCGCATCGCCACCGTCATGTTCACCGCGGGGTCGCGCAGGTCCATGAACTGCTTGGCCATGCCCTGGCGCAGGTTGACCTTCGTCACCTGGCCCTCGACCCACACCGCGCCCAGCCGGTTGATCCACATCGCGACCTTGTTCGCGACGGTCCGCACCGGCCAGGGGTTCTCCGCGGTGGGCTTGTCGTCGCTCACGACTCGGAGCGCAGGTTCGCGATGCGCCTCGTCAGCATGCCGGTGAACTCCGGGCGCGCCGCGTGCGTGCGCTCGTGGTCGAGCAGCTGCTCCAGGTCCTCGACCGACAGCGACCGCAGCTTCGCGCGCAGCTGCGGCAGCGTGAGCCCGTCGTAGTCCGGCAGCGCCGACGGCGACTCGGAGGCCAGCGCCTGCTCCTCGTCGGCCCACGGGTCGGACTCGTCGTCGGGCGCCTCGCCCGGCTCCACGTCCTCGTCGAACGTCGCCCACTCCGGTTCCGGCTCGGTCGGCCGCAGCACCGACAGCGCGTCGTCACCCTTGATTGCGAGTTCCGTCACGCGCTGCTGAACCCTCATGGACAGCTGGAGCGCCTCGCTCACGACGGTGACCGGCAACCCGGCGAGCTGTGCCGGCAGCCTGCGGGCCTGCTCGACGGCGGTGACCGCGAGTCCCGCGGCGAGGCGGACGGGCAGCGGCAGTGGCTTCATGCGCCCTAGCCTGCCGCAGTCGGGCGGCGGATGCCTACCTCCGCCACGCCGTACCCTTGTGGGCATGGACAAGCGAGTGCTCCTGGCCAAGCCGCGTGGCTACTGCGCCGGCGTGGACCGCGCCGTCGTCACCGTCGAGAAGGCGTTGGAGCAGTACGGCGCGCCCGTCTACGTGCGCAAGGAGATCGTCCACAACAAGCACGTCGTGGAGACGTTGTCCGCGCGTGGCGCGATCTTCGTGGACGAGACCGACCAGGTGCCCGAGGGCGCGCTCGTGGTGTTCTCCGCGCACGGCGTGTCGCCGATGGTGCACCAGGAGGCCGAGGCCCGGCAGCTGCGCACCATCGACGCCACCTGCCCGCTGGTGACCAAGGTCCACAACGAGGCGCGCCGGTTCGCCCGCGACGACTACGACATCCTGCTCATCGGCCACGAGGGCCACGAGGAGGTCGAGGGCACGGCCGGCGAGGCGCCCGAGCACATCCAGCTCGTGGACACCGCCGCCGACGTCGACAAGGTGACCGTGCGCGATCCGTCCAAGGTGGTCTGGCTGTCCCAGACGACGCTGTCGGTGGACGAGACCATGGTGCGCGTGCGGCAGTTGCAGGAGCGGTTCCCCGACCTCCAGGACCCGCCGTCGGACGACATCTGCTATGCCACGTCCAACCGGCAGACCGCGGTCAAGACGATGGCCCCGGAGTGCGACCTGGTGCTCGTCGTAGGCTCCAGGAACTCCTCGAACTCGGTGCGGCTGGTCGAGGTCGCGCTCCAGGCGGGCGCCCGCGCGTCGTACCTGATCGACTACGCCCGCGAGGTCGACCCGTCCTGGTTGGACGGTGTCACCACGGTCGGCGTCACCTCGGGCGCGTCGGTGCCGGACATCCTGGTCATGGACCTGCTCGAGTTCCTCGCCGACCACGGCTACGGCCAGGTCGAGGAGATCACCACCGCGAACGAGAAGATCGCGTTCGCGCTGCCCCGCGAACTCCGCAAGGACATGGTCCGCTAGGTCCGCACCCCGCGAAGGCCGGTGACCCGCGGTCGCCGGCCTTCGGCGTACCCGCTAGTCCTCGCGGCGCGGCCGGCGCTGGGCCGGGCGGTCGGCCCCGCGGTCGGAGGCGGGGCGGCGCGGGCGGTCCGCCGACGCCGGGCGGGCGCGCCGGGGACGCTCCTCGCGGCCCTCGTCGGACGGGGTCGCGTCGGACGCGCGGACCTCGGCCTTGGTGACCCGGTTCGGGTCCTTCTGGCGCAGCACCCGGTACACGCCCACCAGGACGGTGCACGCGGTCGTCAGGGCCATCGCCGGGAAGCCGTCGATCAGCGGCTTGCCCAGCGACAGGCCGACCGAGGTCAACCCGCCCTTCGGCAGGCCCTGGGTCAGCACCACCACGATCGGCACGATGATCGCCAGCACCAGCGGCGGCTGCACGACCGGGCCGAACATCGAGCGGCGCTCCACGAAGACCGCCGCGCCCACGGCGCCGAGGAAGAACAGGACGGCGAACACCCAGCCGACCGTCTTGGACGAGCCGACGTCGATGAACGTGCCGATGGCGGCGATCACGAACGTCGCGATCACGGCCGCCCACCAGGGCAGGCCGCGGAAGGTCCCGAACAGGGCGCGGTCGTTCCAGGCGACGTCGGTCAACTCGTCGTCGCCCGGCTCGCGGTGCCGGTCACGCGTTGCAGCGGTCACGCCACACTCCTCGTCCGGTGCTTCTTGAAGACGACACACGGTATCCGACGACTATCACGCCTCGCGTGCCTCCAAGGTTGCACCGATCCCGTTCTGCTCGTCGGCCCGGCGCACCGGCGGGATCGGGGTGGGGCTCGCCGAGGCGTTGGTCAGCGGCTCGACGGCGGCCCGGAAGCCCTCCAGGGCGTCCAGCTCCCGCCTGCGGGCGGACAGGAACCGCTGGAGGTGCGTGCTGGACAGGTTCACCGCCTCGACCGCGGCGTCCGCCGCCCGGTGCGCCCGGCTCGCCTGCGCCCGCACCTGCTCCACGTCGTCGGCCAGCGCCCGGTCGGTCACCGCGAACACCGCCGCCGAGGCGATCACCGCGAACCCGGTCGGCCCGCACAGGAAGATCCGCCGGTCGAGCAGCCAGCGCAGCAGCTCGGGATCGGTGTCCAGGGCGGCGACCACCGCGCCGTCGTTGGGCACGAACATGATCGTGCCGTAGATCGCGTCGGCCCAGCGCTGGTAGCCCTTGCCTGCCAGCTCGGCGGCCCGCGAGCGGATGTTGCGCACGTGCACGCGCAACGCGTCGGCGCGCTCGCCCGGGTCGTCGGTCTCGACCGCCTCGGCCCACGTCGCCATGCTCATCTTCGCGTCCACCGGCACCTGCCGGCCGCCGCCGACGGTGAGCACCAGGTCCGGCCGGGCCGTGCCGCCGCCCGCCACGTCCACCTGGAGCTCGAAGTGCAGGCCCTCGCGCAGGCCGAGCAGCCTGGCGGTCTGCACCAGCACCTGCTCGCCGAGTTCACCCCTTCCGCTGACGGAGGAGAACGCCACCTCGTAGCGCTGGAGCGCGACCTGCTGGGCGTCGCCGCGCTGCCGCTCGACCTGGATCGCGGCGAGCGCGGCGTCGGTGCGTCGAACGCTGTCCTGGTAGAGGCGCCACAGCACCACCAGAGCGCCCGCGAGCAGGAGCGCGACCACCACCGCCGCCGTGCTGAGGACCGCTGTCACCCCACGATCATGGCGCATCCGGGTGCGATCACACGTTCGAGCGACACGCCGAGGTCGAGTGCCCGGTTCTGTCGGTGGTCGCCAATAGCGTGATCGCCATGAGGTTGCTGCACACGTCCGACTGGCACGTGGGACGCTCGTTCCACGGCCGTGACCTGCTGCGCGAGCAGGAATCGGTGCTGTCGGGCCTGGCGGAGCTGGTGGCCGCCGAGCGGGTCGACGCGGTGGTGGTCTCCGGCGACCTGTTCGACCGCGCGGTGCCGAACGCGGAGGCGGTCGCGGTGTGCACGCGCGTGCTGGAGCGGGTGCGCGCGGCGGGCGCGCGGGTGGTGGTGACACCGGGCAACCACGACTCGGCGGCGCGGCTCGGGCTGTTCGGCGGGTTCGCCGCGGCGGGCGGGCTGCACCTGCGGACCAGGGTCGCCGAGTTGCACGTGCCGGTCGTGCTGGCGGACGAGGCGGGTCCGGTCGCGGTGTACGGGATCCCCTACCTGGAGCCGGAAACGGCCCGGCACACGCTGGGCGTGCCGGACGCGCGCGGGCACGCGGGCGTGCTGGGGGAGGCGATGCGGCGGGTGCGCGCGGACCTGGCCGGGCGCGGGGTGCGGTCGGTCGTGCTGGCGCACGCGTTCGTCACCGGTGGCGAGGCGTCGGAGTCCGAGCGGACGATCGCGGTCGGCGGCGTGCAGGACGTGCCGGGCTCGGTGTTCGCCGGTGTCGACTACGTGGCGCTGGGGCACCTGCACGGGCACCAGACGCTGGCCGAGCACCTGCGGTACTCGGGCAGCCCGCTCGCGTACTCGTTCTCCGAGGCCCGGCAGCGCAAGTCGGTGTGGCTGGTCGAGCTGTCGCCCGAGGGGTTGGCGGGCGTCGAGCGGCGGGAGCTGCCCGTGCCGCGGGCGTTGTCGACGCTGGCCGGGTCGCTGGAGGAGGTGCTGCGCGCGCCGGAGCACGACGCGGTCGCCGAGCACTTCCTGTCCGTGACGCTGACCGACCGCGTCCGGCCGCTGGACGCGCTGCGCAGGCTCCAGGCCCGGTTCCCGCACGCGGTGCACGTGGAGTGGCGGCCGGAGGGCGGGCGCACCGGTGAGCTGCGGTTCGCCGAGCGGGTGCGCGGGCGGTCCGACGAGGAGGTGGCGTGCTGCTTCCTGGAGGACGTGCGCGGCGAGCCGCCGAACCCGCGCGAGGTCGCGCTGCTGCGCGAGGCGTTCGCCGCGGCGGCCCGCGAGGAGGCGTCGTGACGGGGGCGGTGCGCCGGGTGGGGTCATCGGCGGCGGCGAGGGTGTGCCGGGCGGGCTGTGCGTCGGCGGCGGGCGGGGTGAGCGGTCGATGACCGAGGTCGTGCGCGGGCGTCCGGTGGCGGGCCGGGGGCGTGTCGGGCGGTGCGTTGGCGGCAGGCCGGGTGAGCGGTCGGTGGCCGAGGTCGTGCCTGGGCATCCGGTGGCGGGCGGGGCGCTGGGCAGGGCGTCGGCGGTGAGCGGTCGGTGACGGGGGTGTGCGCGGGCGTCCGGCGGCGGTCGAGGAGCCTCGTGACGGGTCGGCGCGCCGGTGGCAGGCGGCTGTGGGCCGGGCGATGTCGGGTGGGCCGGGTCGGAGTCGCGTGGTGGCGGTCGAGGGGTCTTGTGGCGAGGTGGCGCGCGGTGTCCTGGGCGGCTCTCGGGCGCGCGGTGCCGGGTGGGGCGTTCGTGGCGGCGGTCGGTGGGGAGGCTTCGTGACTCGGCGTGGTGTCGGGCGGTGCTCGGTGGACGTGCGCGGTGGCGCGGCGGGTGTGGGCGGGGTCGTGGTGCCGCGTCGGGATGCGTTATGACTCCGTGTGCGGGTCGGGTGGTCGCGGTCGTGGGTGAGGGGGGTTCGTGAAGCTGCACCGGTTGGCGGTGTGCGGGTTCGGGCCGTACGCGGGGCGGGAGGAGGTCGACTTCGACCGGCTCGGCGCGGACGGGTTGTTCCTGCTGCACGGTGACACCGGCGCGGGGAAGACGACGTTGCTCGACGCGGTGGCGTTCGCCCTGTTCGGGCGGGTGCCCGGTGCCCGTGGCGACGTGAAGCGGTTGCGGTGCGACTACGCGGGGCGGGACACGCCGACGACGGTCGAGTTGGAGTTGACCGTGCGCGGGCGGCGGTTCCTGCTCAAGCGCAGTCCCGAGTACGAGCGGCCCAAGAAGCGCGGTGGCGGGTCGACCCGGCAGCAGGCGCAGGTGTCGCTGACCTGGTTGAGCGGCTGGGACGGCGAGGGGCACACCCGGATCGACGAGGTCGCCCGCGAGGTGGAGAGCCTGGTCGGGATGACCGCCGAGCAGTTCTTCCAGGTCGTGCTGCTGCCGCAGGGCGAGTTCGCCCGGTTCCTGCGCGCCGAGACGGCCGAGCGGGAGAAGTTGCTGGAGCGGTTGTTCGGCACCGAGCGGTTCCTGGACGTGGAGAAGTGGTTCCGGGAGCGGCGGGTGGAGGCGCGGCGCGCGGTCGAGCGGTGGGAGGTCGAGAGCCGGGAGCACGCGTTGCGGGTCGCCGAGACGGTCGGCGAGGGGGTGCCCGACGGTGGTGGCGACGAGGAGTGGCTCAGTTCGCTGCTGAAGGGGCTCGGCGAGGCGGTCGGCGACGTCGAGCGCCAGGTCGAGGAGATCGGCGCGGAGCGGGCGGCGGCCGAGCGGGCGTGGCACGAGGCGCGCACGGCGGCCGAGCGAGTGGCCCGGGTGCGCGGCGCGCGGGCCGTGCTGGCCCGGTGCGAGCAGGCCGAGCCGCAGCGGTCGGCGTGGATCCGGGAGCGGGACGCGGCCCGGCGCGCGGCGGCCGTGGTGCCGGCGCACGAGTCGGCGCTGACGCTGGAGCGCGCGCTGGAGGCGGTGACGGCGGCGGCCGGTGCCGCCGCCGAGGCGGTGGAGGCGCTCGGGTACGAGGGTGTCGACTGGCGCGGCGACGGCGAGCGGTTCCGCGAGGAGGCGGGCGGGCTCGCCCGGCTGGCCGACGAGGCCGGCGCGCAGCGGGTCGACCTGCGGCGGGTGCGCGAACTGGACGGTCGGCTCGCGGACCGCGCGGAGCGGCTCGCGCACCTGGTGGCACGGCTGGAGAAGGCGCCCGGGCTGCTGGCGACCGCGACCGCGGCGGTGGACGAGGCCAGGATCGCCGAGGTGCGGCTGCCCGAGGCGGCGGCCCGGGCCGAGGCGGCGCGCGCGGTGCCCGGGGCCGAGGAGGCGTTCCGGCGACTGGACGACGCGCGCCGGGCGGCGGTGGACGAGCACCAGAGGGCTCGCGCGGCCTGGCAGGACGTGCGCAAGCAGCGGTTGGACCACATGGCCGTCGAGCTGGCCGCGTCGCTGCACGCCGGTCGCGCGTGCCCGGTGTGCGGTTCGGCCGACCACCCGGCGCCCGCGCCGCCGATGCTCGACTCGGTGACGGCGGCCGACGAGGACCGGGCCGCCGTGCGCGAGCAGCAGGCGCAGGAACGCCGCGGCAAGGCCGAGGAGGCCGCGCAACGGGCTGGTGCCGAACTCGAGCGGGTGCGCGAGGTGATCGGTGACGCGGAGCCAGCCGCGCTGCTCGCCGAGCACCGGGTCGTGCGGGACCTGGCCGGGCAGCGGGCGGCCAGGGCCGAGGCGCTGGCCGGGTTGGAGCGCAAGGTCGAGACGGCCCGTGCCACCCGGTCCGAGCTGGAGCGCGAGGTCGCGCAGGTCGGCGAGCAGCACGCCGGGTTGACCGAGGTCGTGCGGCTGCGCGCGGAACGGCTGGAGGAGGCGCGCGGCGGGTTCCCGGACGTGGTGGCGCGCCGGGACCACCTGTTGGGCCTGGCCGACGCGCTGACCGCGGCGTGGGAGCGGCGGGGCGCGGTGGCCGAGCACGCCGAGCGGGTGGCCGAGCAGCGGGTCCGGGTGTCCGGGCTGGCCGCGACGGCCGGGTTCGCCGACGTGGAGGAGGCGTTGCGGGCGGCGCGCACCGAGGCGGTGGTCACCGGGCTGGACGCGCGGGTCCGCGAGGTGGACGACGCGCGGGTGACGGCGTCGGCGGTGCTCGAGGAGCTGGCGGACACCCCGCCGGACGCCGAGGTGGACGTGACCGGCGCCGAGACCCGGTTCCGGGCCGCGACGGCGGCCGCCGAGCAGGTGGCGGGCGAGCTGACCCAGGCCCGCCGGCGGGCGGCCCGGGTGGGTGAGCTGGCCGAGGGGCTGCGGGTGGCGTGGGACCGGCTCGAGCCGGTGCTGGCCGAGTACGCCGAGCTGGACGCGCTGACCGACGTGATCAACGGGCGCGGGCAGAACGCGGAGAGCATGACGCTGCGCACCTACGTGCTGGCCGCCCGGCTGGAGGAGGTCGCGGTCGCGGCGAGCGCCCGCCTGGAGCGGATGAGCCACGGCCGCTACCGGTTCGTGCACTCGACCGAGGCCGGTCCGCGCGGCGCCCGCGGCGGCCTGGGCCTGGACGTGCTGGACGACTACTCGGGTCAGGCGAGGCCCGCCAAGACGCTGTCCGGCGGCGAGTCCTTCCTGGCCTCGCTGGCGCTCGCGCTGGGCCTGTCCGACGTGGTGGCGGCCGGCGCGGTGCTGGACACGCTGTTCATCGACGAGGGTTTCGGCACCCTGGACGCCGAAACCCTCGAACTGGTCATGGCGACCCTGGACGACCTGCGCGCGGGCGGTCGGGTCGTGGGCCTGGTGTCGCATGTGGAGGAACTCCGGCAGCGCGTGCCGACCCGGCTGTTCGTCCGGAAGTCCAGGACGGGCTCCACGCTGTCGGTGACGGCCTAGCGGGCGCCGGGTTCCGGGGTCAGCAGGCCGCCCCGGTACGCGGCGGCCTGGAGTTCGAACAGCTCGTGGTAGTGCCCGCGCACCGCCATCAGCTCGTCGTGCGTGCCCTGCTCCACGACCCGCCCCCGGTCGAGCACCACGATCCGGTCGGCGTTGCGGATGTTCGCCAGCCGGTGCGTGACCAGGATCGTGGTCCGCCGCGCGGTGGCCTGCCGCAACCCCTCGAACACGCGCGCCTCGGCACGGGCGTCCAGCGCCGCCGTCGGCTCGTCGGCCACCAGCACCGCCGCGTCCCGGTACGACCCGCGGGCGATGCCCATCCGCTGCCACTGCCCGCCCGACAGGTCCTGGCCCTCGGTGAAATCGCGCGACAGCACCGTGTCCGCGCCGGCGGGCAAGGTCGCGATCACCTCGTCCGCGCCGGACTTCACCACGGCGTCGAGCCACGCGTCCTCGTCGTCCCGCTCCAACCGCCCGACCACGACGTTGTTCCGCGCGGTCATCGGCCACCGCGCGGGCTCCTGCGCGATCACCGCCACCGACCGGTGCACCGACCCGGGGTCGACCGACGCGAGGTCCACCCCGTCCCACCGCACGGTGCCGCCGGTCGCCGGGAACAACCCGGTCAGCACCTTGCCGAGGGTCGTTTTGCCCGACCCGTTCTCGCCGACCAGCGCCACCACCTCACCCCGTGCCACGGTCAGGTCGACGTCGCGCAACGCGGGTTCGTCCTTGCCCGGGTAGGTGAACGACACCCCGGTGAGCGTGATCGACTCCGGATCGGCGGGCGCCGCCGCGCCACCGGTGACCTGCGCCCGCTCCGCGCCCTCGACCAGCAGCCGCCGGTAGAACTCCAGGTACAGCGAGTCCTCGTAGAGCGAGTTCACCGACCGGGTGGTGTTCGACAGCGCCGAGAACCCGGTCCGCATCACCAGCACCGCCGTGCCGGCCAGCGCCAACCCCATCGAGCCGGTCGCCAGCAGCACGCCCAGCGCCGCGTAGGCGACGCCGGTGCCGACACCCGCCAGCGCCCTGCCGGTCAGCCGGACGGCGTTGGTGCGGTGCGCCATCCGGATCTCGTCGGCCATCAGGCTCTCCGCGATCCGCCGGTGCTCGGCGAGCAGCACGTCCTGCAACGTCAGCGCGTGCCGCTCGAGCGCGAACGCCCGGTCCGTGGCGACCTTCTCGACCACGCCCTTGCGCATGTTCCTGGTCACCGAGTCGAGGAAGTGCTCGTAGCGCAGCTTGGACACCCGTGCCGCCGCCCACGCGTTCGCCGCCGCCGCGAGCAGCAGCGCGGGCGCGAGCCACGGGTTCAGCAGCGCGGCCGTGAGCACGGCCGCGACCAGCGCGATCGTCGAGGACAGCAGGTCGGCGGTCGACCGCAGCGACGTCTCGATGCTCCGCACCCCCTGCCGACCGCCCTGCCGCGCCAACTCCCGGAAGTCCGCGTCCTCGAACGACAGCAGGTCGGCCCGCACCAGCACGGCCGTCACCTCGTCGTTGGCCACCCGCGACACCCGGGGTCGCAGCGACCCCTCGACCGCCGCCACCGCCGAGTCCAACAGCGCCCGCGCCACGTACGAGGCGATCACCACGGCCAACGCGGGCAGTGACGAGATCACCCGTTCGGGAGTCGGGCCGTCCCTCAGCAGCGCGCTGAACACGTCGGCCGTCGCCAGCAGCCCGAACGCCGTCACGCAGCCGGACAGCACGTGCACCACCCCGGCCGCGGCGGTCAACCGCGGTGACACGCGCCAGGCCATCCCGACGACCAACCGCACCGCGTCGGGCAGGCTCCGCAACGCCTTGCCCAACCCGACCGCCGCCGCCTCGCGCCCCCGCGTCGCCCACCGGGGCGCCGCCACGTCCTCGACCCCGATCAACACCATCGGTCCAGCAAACCCCGAGAACACCGTGCCGCCAACAGGTTTCGCGTCCGGCGCAAGCCCGCGCGGCGGCCGGGTCGACGCGGTCGGCGGGTCAGGACTCGTGGGCGAGCAGCCAGCGCTTGGCGGCCGGGCCCCAGCGGAAGTCGCCGATCGCCCCGCCGGTGCGCACCACGCGGTGGCACGGCACGAACAGCGTCGCGGCGTTGCGGGCGCAGGCCGACGCCGCCGCGCGCACCGCCGCCGGACGGCCCGCGAGCAGGGCGTGGTCGGCGTAGCTGATCGGCTTGCCCGCGGGCACCGTGCGCAACGCCTCCCACGCCTGCTCGGTGAACGCGCCGCCGCGCTGGCGCACCGGCACGTCCGCGATCACGTCCAGGTCGCCGCCGTGGTAGGCCCGCACCGCGCGGGTCACCTGACCGAGGTCGCGGCGTGCGGTCAGCTCCACCGGCCGCAGCGACGGCGACACCTGCGGCAGCAGGTCGTCGGCGGTGCCGGTCCAGCCACTGGCCAGCACGGCGCCGTCGGGTGCCACCACGGCGGTGAACGGTCCGATCGGAGTGTCCACAGTGGACACGAATGCGTTGGTCACGCGGTCCTCCCGAGATGCATGGCGGCGTAGGAGCGCCACGGGCGCCACGCCGCGTTGTCGGTCAGCGGCACGTCGGGCGCGCCCAACACGCGCATCACGACCCGCCGCGCGATGTCCGGTCCGACGCCGGGGAACGCGGCCAGCTCGGCCAGCAGTTCGTCGGCGTCCCGACCCACGTCGACCACCAGCGCGCCGGACGCGAGCGCCCGCGCCACCGGCGAGTCCAGGTCCGCCGGCGCCGGGTAGAGGTGGGTGACCGGACCGTCCGGCACGATCAGCGGCTCGCCCGGCGAGGTGTGCCCGAGCAGCCGCAACAGCGTTTCCGCGCCGTCCACGCTGCCCGGCAGCCGGACGCCCGGCCGGGACCGCACGAGTGGCCGCAGCACGGGGTCCGACCCGAGGAACGCGTCCACCGCGTGCGGGTCGGCGTCCAGGTCGAGCAGCCGGCGCACCCGGCTGACCGCGCTGCCCAGGTCGCGCAGGTCGGCCAGCCGCAGCGTGCACGACACGTGCCCGTCGCCCGGCTCCAGCAGCACGGTGCCCTGCCCGAACGCCAGCCGCAGCGACCGGGCGTACGAGGTCGGCGTCACGTGCTCGACGCCCGGGATCGCCTCGGCCGCGAAGAACGCCAGCAGCCCCTCGTCGTCGAACGGCGGCCGGTAGGGCAGCCGCAGCGTGATCCGGCCGGGCGCGCCCGCCGCGCACCGGCGCGACCGCATCTCCGACGGCGTGGAGGCGAACACCGTGCGGATCGTGTCGTTGAACTGGCGCACGCTCGCGAACCCGGCGGCGAACGCGATGTCGGTGAACGACAGGTCCGTGGTCTCGATCAGCAGCCGGGCCGAGTGCGCGCGGTGCGCCCGGGCGAGCGCGAGCGGGCCGGCGCCGAGTTCGGCGGTCAACACCCTGGTCAGGTGCCGTTCCGAGTAGCCGAGCCGGGCCGCGAGCCCCGGCACGCCGGACCGCTCCACCACGCCGTCGGAGATCAGCCGCATGGCGCGGGCGGCGAGGTCGGCCCGCAGGTTCCACTCGGGTGAGCCCGGCACCGCGTCCGGCAGGCAGCGGCGGCACGCGCGGTAGCCGGCCGACTGCGCGGCGGCGGCCGTGGCGTAGAACTCGGCGTTGCGGCGCTTGGGCGTGACCGCCGGGCACGACGGTCGGCAGTAGATCCTGGTGGTCCGGACGGCGAGGATGAAGCACCCGTCGAAGCGGGCGTCGCGGGCGGCGACGGCTCGGTAGGCGCGTTCTGGGTCGAGCAGCACGCCGACCACTCTGCCAGGGCCGGAACCAGGGGTCTCGCGGGAATCGGACACGGGCGTGCACCGCGTAGACTCACCCACCGTGAGTTTGACCCTCGGTATCGTCGGCCTGCCCAACGTCGGCAAGTCCACCCTGTTCAACGCGCTGACCCGCAACGACGTGCTCGCGGCGAACTACCCGTTCGCCACGATCGAGCCCAACGTCGGCGTGGTGCCGTTGCCGGACGCCCGCCTCGGCAAGCTGGCGGAGATCTTCGGCTCCGAGCGCGAGGTGCCCGCCGTGGTGTCGTTCGTCGACATCGCCGGAATCGTGAAGGGCGCGTCCGAAGGCGCGGGCCTCGGCAACAAGTTCCTCGCGAACATCCGCGAGGCGAACGCGATCTGCCAGGTCGTGCGCGTGTTCGCCGACTCGGACGTGATCCACGTCGACGACCGGGTCGACCCCGGCTCGGACATCGAGACGATCAACACCGAGCTGATCCTGGCCGACCTCCAGACCCTGGAGAAGGCCGTGCCGCGGCTGGAGAAGGAGGCGCGCACCCAGAAGGACCGCCGCCCGGCGCTGGACGCGGCCGTCAAGGCCAAGGAGATCCTCGACGGCGGTCGCACGCTGTTCTCCTCCCAGTCCGAAGTGGACGGTGAGCTGCTGCGCGAGCTGAGCCTGCTGACCACCAAGCCGTTCCTGTACGTGTTCAACGCGGACGAGGCGGTGCTGACCGACGAGGCGCGGCTCAAGGAGCTGCGCGAACTCGTGGCGCCGGCCGACGCGGTGTTCCTGGACGCGAAGGTCGAGGCGGAGCTGCTGGAGCTGGACGAGGAGTCGGCCCGGGAGCTGCTGGAGTCGATCGGCCAGCACGAGCCGGGTCTGCACGCCCTGGCCCGCGCCGGTTTCCACACGCTGGGCCTCCAGACCTACCTGACGGCGGGTCCGAAGGAGTCGCGCGCGTGGACCATCCCGCAGGGCGCGACGGCCCCGCAGGCGGCGGGCGTCATCCACACCGATTTCGAACGCGGCTTCATCAAGGCCGAGGTGGTCTCGTTCGCGGACCTGGTGGACGCGGGCTCGATGGCCGCCGCGAAAGCCGCAGGAAAGGTCCGCATGGAGGGCAAGGACTACGTCATGGCCGACGGCGACGTCGTGGAGTTCCGCTTCAACGTGTGACGCGGTCGGGGTGCGCGTGAGCGCGCGCACCCCTCGTGGTCACGCCGGGTCGAGCGACCTCTCGGCCGCGTCGAGCAGCTCCTTGCGGTAGCGGCCCGGCCGGTCCTCGGGCGCGTCCATGTAGGGCAGTTCCGCCTTCATCGCCTGGATGTGGGCGAGCAACTCCGGACCTGAGGCGTCCGGGTGATCGGCGAGGAACGCGTTGCCGACGCCCGTCCAGTAGTCGATGGCGGCACCGGCGGTCCGGGCGGCAAACTTCACGTCCTGGTCGAGCGAGGCGCCCCAGAGTTCGTAGCGCTCCTCGAAGTCCTGCCTGAGCATCTGGTTGTCGGCGTAGGAGATCGCGTCCGACAGGCGCTCGGCCAGTGGGCCGCCCTCGGCCGTCGACCGGGCTTCCTCGAGCAGTTCCAGGAGTTTCCGCCCACCGCGGAATCGGCTCTTGGGCGCACTGGCGATGTGGTCGAGGACGCGGACGACCGCCGCGCGCACGTCACCCTCGGCGAGATCACGGGTTTGTTCGAGCTGGAGTTCGAGGTTCCAGTCGGATCTGACGCTCATGCTTCGTCAGTCTGCGTACGTGACTCGACGGCCCGAGAGGGAACAGCGGAAGATCATCCGGACGGACGCGGTAGCCTTTCGGCGATGTGCGGGGTGGGGGAGCACGAGCAGGTCCGACCCTCTGTGGCGAGGGCCGGACCCGGGGCTCAGTGCAGCTGGTTGCGGCTGTGGCGGGCCAGGGCGAAGACGCCCCCGGCGGTGCCCAGCATGCCGAGTGCTGCGATGGTGAACACGACGATGTCGGCGGTCATGCGAATCCCCTTGCGATTGACTCTCCACTCGTCTTGACGTCCGGGTACCCGGAATCGTTCGCAGTCAGTCGTGAAATTCACGCGATCGTGCAGGAGGTCACACGGTGGACGTGCGCGCACTCGAAAAACGGGTGCTCTCCGTAGCGCCTTGGATCTTCGGCGTGTCCGTGCTGGGACATCTGCTCATGGTCGCGTTCCAGACGAAGATGACCATGGTGGACCTGATGGTCTACCGGAACGCCTCGCCCGAGCTGTTCACCGGCAACCTCTACGAGTGGCGGCTCAAGGAGTTCTCCGACCAGTTCGCGCTGCCGTTCACCTACCCGCCGTTCTCCGCGTTCGTCTTCCTCCCGCTGTCCTGGGTGCCGTGGGTGGTCGCGCGCTGGTTCTGGCAGCTGCTGTCGCTCGCCTGCCTGTGGTTCCTCACCAGCCGCAGCCTGATGATCATGAAGCGGCACGACCCGAGGCGGGCCCTGCTGTGGACCGGGCTGTTCATCTGGGTCGAGCCGGTGCGCACCACGCTCAACTACGGCCAGATCAACCTCGTGCTGGCGGCACTGCTGATCGGCACGCTCGTCGCCACCCGGAGCGCCGTCCAGGGGCTCGGCGTCGGCGTCGCGGCGGGTCTCAAGCTCACGCCCGCGATCTCCGGGCTCTACTTCCTCGTCACGCGGCAGTACCGGGCGGCCGTGTACTCGGCGGTCGCGTTCGCCGGCACGGTCGGGCTCGGGTACGCGGTCTCGGCGTCCCAGTCGCACCGGTTCTGGTTCGAGCTGCTGGGCGACGCGAGCCGGGTCGGGCCGGTCGGGTCGGCGATCAACCAGTCGCTGCGCGGCGCGCTGTCCCGCTCCGTCGGCCACGACGTGGGCACCGGGCCGATCTTCCTGGCCGGCGCGGCGGTGGCCGTGGTGCTCACCGGGTTCGCGCTGTACCACGCGCGCAAGGCGGACGACACGCTCGCGATGATCGTCGCGGTGCAGTTCCTCGGCCTGCTGGTGAGCCCCATCTCGTGGAGCCACCACTGGGTCTGGATGGCGCCCGCGCTGCTCTGGCTGCTCTACCGGGCGGAGCACCGACTGGCCAGGATCACGGCGGGCGCGTGGGTCCTGGCCGTCGGCAGCTACCTGATCTCGATCCTGCTCAAGGTCCAGCCGAGCATCTGGATCATCGAACGACCCTGGTACTGGGCCGCGCTCGGCTGGGTCTACC
Source organism: Actinosynnema sp. NPDC020468 (assembly GCF_040642015.1). Classification (NCBI taxonomy): domain Bacteria; kingdom Bacillati; phylum Actinomycetota; class Actinomycetes; order Pseudonocardiales; family Pseudonocardiaceae; genus Actinosynnema; species Actinosynnema sp. NPDC020468. The sequence goes on along the minus strand of NZ_JBFAEO010000006.1, from coordinate 49,577 downwards.
CGGCGGTGGGCCTGCTCACGCTGGTGGCGATCGCCGTGGAGCTACGCGTCAAGCAGCCGGTCGATCTCCTGCGCCAGTGACACGTCCAACGTGGTGATCCCCCCGGCGGAGTGCGTGCTGCACCGGAAGGTCAGCGTGTTCCACCGGATGTCGATGTCCGGGTGGTGGTCGCTCGACTCGGCGACCTCCGCCACGGCGTTCACCACCGCGATGGCCTCCCGGAACCCGGCCAGTTCGGCGGTCCGCACGAGCGAGGCGTCCTGGGCGGTCCACCCGGCCAGGTGGGAGAGGGCTTCGGTGATCTGGTCGTCCGTCAGCAGTTCGGCCATGTCCTGATCGTCCCACCGCGTGGGTTACGCTGCGCGTCCACCACGGGAGTCCGGTGCGCCGGGCTGAGAGGAGGGCACGCCAGCCCTCGACCGTCCACACCTGATCCGGATCATGCCGGTGTAGGGAGAGATGATGTTCCGACGTGTGCTGACCGCGTCCACCGCGCTCGCGCTGCTGGCCGGGTGCTCGGTCGCCGCCGAACAGCCCAAGGCCGACCGCACCGTCACGCTGGTGACGCACGACTCGTTCGCGGTCAAGCAGGAGCAGCTGGACGCGTTCAAGAACGAGACCGGCATCACCGTCAAGACGCTGGCCAGCGGTGACGCGGGCGAGTTGACCAACAAGCTGGTGCTGACCAAGAGCAGCCCGATCGGCGACGTCGCGTTCGGCGTCGACTCCACGTTCGCCTCCCGCGCGCTCAAGGAAGGCGTGTTCGCCGACTACGAGAGCGCCGAGGACGCCAAGGGCGCCAACCGCTACCAGGTCGGCTCCGGCAAGCAGCTGCACGCGGTCGACGTCGGCGACGTGTGCGTGAACGTGGACACCGCGGCCCTCAAGGACAAGGGCGCGCCGAAGACCTACGCGGACCTGACCGACCCGAAGTACAAGGACCTGCTGGTCGTGGAGGACCCGGCGACCTCGTCGCCCGGCCTCGCGTTCCTGCTCGGCACGATCTCCGAGTTCGGCGAGAACGGCTGGCAGGACTACTGGTCCAAGCTCAAGGCGAACGGCGTGAAGGTCGTCAGCGGCTGGGAGGAGGCCTACACGCAGGACTTCTCCGGCTCCAGCGGCAAGGGCCCGCGCCCCATCGTGGTGTCCTACGCCTCGTCGCCGTCGGCCGAGATCGGCGACGACGGTCAGCCGCGCACCACCGCGCTGCTCGACACGTGCTACCGGCAGGTCGAGTACGCGGGCGTGCTGAACGGCACCAAGAACGCCGACGACGCGCGCAAGGTCGTGGACTTCCTGCTGGGCGAGAAGTTCCAGGCCGGCGTGGCCGAGCAGATGTACGTGTACCCGTCGCGCGAGGGCGTCGCGCTGCCCGAGTCGTGGACCAAGGCGGCGCCGCTGCCGGAGAAGTCCCGCACCGTGGCGGCGGACAAGCTCGACGCGAACCGCGAGCAGTGGGTGCAGCAGTGGCGCACTCTCGTGCAGGGCTGACCTGGTCGTTCGCCGCGCTGCTGCCCCTGGCGTTCCTGGGGGTGTTCTTCGCCTGGCCCGTGCTGGCGATCGTCGGTCTCGGGCTGGGCGAGGGCGGTGTGCTGCCGGCGCTGGTCGACCCGGCGACCTGGGGCCTGGTCGGGTTCACCCTCGGCCAGGCGGCCGGCGCGACCGCGGTGGCGCTGCTGACCGGGTTGCCGGTCGCGTTCCTGCTGGCCCGCTGCCGGGTGCGCGGCAACGGGGTGGTGCGGGCGGCGGTGATGGTGCCGTTCGTGCTGCCGACCGTGGTGGTGGGCCTGGCCTTCCGGGCGCTGTGGCCCGACGGCGGCGTGCTGCCGATCGTGCTGGCGAACGCGTTCTTCAACGTGGCGGTGGTCGCGCGCACGGTCGGCGGGCTGTGGGCGCGGATCGACCGGCGGGCCGAGGACGCGGCGCGGTCGCTGGGCGCGTCCCGGTTCCGCGCGTTCACCGCGGTGACGCTGCCCGCGCTGGCGCCCGCGATCGGCTCGGCCGCGTCGGTGGTGTTCCTGTTCTGCGCCACCAGTTTCGGCGTCGTGCTGGTGCTCGGCGGCGCGCGGTACCGGACCGTGGAAACCGAGATCTACCTGCGCACTGTGGAGTTGTTCGACCTGTCCGGCGCGGCGGCGCTGTCGCTGGTGCAGTTCGCGGCGGTGGTCGCGGTGCTGCTGATCGGCGGCGTGGCGCGGCGCCGGCGGGAGAAGGCGTTGGTGCTGCGGGAGGAGAGCGCGCGGCGGCCGTCCGGCGGCGAGTGGGGTGTGGTCGCGGCGGCGTGGCTGGTGGTGGCGCTGCTGCTGGCGCCGGTGGTGGGGCTGGTGCTGCGGTCACTGTCCACAACGGACGGGTGGAGCCTCGCGGGCTACCGGGCGCTGGCCGGCACCGGTGAACGCGGCACGCTCGCCGTCACCGGCTGGGACGCCGCGCTCCAGTCCGTGCGCACGGCCACCGACGCGACGCTGGTGGCGCTGGTGGTCGGGATCGGCTCGGCGGTGGTGCTGGTCGGGTTGCGCCGGCACCGGTCGTGGTTCGCGGAAACCCTGGACACCGCGCTGATGCTGCCGCTCGGGGTGTCCGCCGTCACGCTCGGCTTCGGCTACCTGATCACCATGGACGCGCTGCCCGGCGACTTCCGCACCTCGCCGCTGCTGGTGCCGCTGGCCCAGGCGCTGGTGGTGACGCCGCTGGTGGTGCGGATCGTGCTGCCGGTGCTGCGCGCGGTGGACGAGCGGTTGCGCCAGGCCGCCGCGACGCTGGGCGCGCCGCCGTGGCGGGTGTGGCGCGAGGTCGACCTGCCGCTCGCCTCGCGCTCGCTGGTGGCCGCCGCCGGGTTCGGGTTCGTGGTGGCACTGGGCGAGTTCGGCGCGACCGGGTTCCTGGCGCGGCCGGACACGCCGACGCTGCCGGTGGTGATCGCCCGGCTGATGTCGCGGCCCGGTCAGCTCAACAGCCAGATGGCCTACGCGGCGTGCGCGCTGCTGATGGTCGTGACGACGGTCGCCGTGCTGCTGGTCGAACGGCTGCGCGTGCCGAGCAGCGGGGAGTTCTGATGTCGTTGGGGCTGACCGGGGTCGGCGTGCGCTACGGCGACGTCGAGGCGGTGTCCGAAGTGGACCTGGAGATCGCCGACGGCGAGGTGGTGGCGCTGCTCGGGCCGTCCGGGTGCGGCAAGTCCACGCTGCTGCGCGCGGTCGCCGGGCTGGAGCGGCCCTCCGCCGGTGCGGTCGCCTGGGACGGCGTCGACCTGGCCGCAACCCCGGTGCACAAAAGGGGTTTCGGGCTGGTGTTCCAGGACGGCCAGCTGTTCCCGCACCGCGACGTGGCGGGCAACGTGGCGTTCGGGCCCCGGATGCGCGGCGAGGACCGGGACACCCGGCACAAGCGGGTGGCCGAGCTGCTCGACCTGGTGGGGTTGAGCGGTTACGCGCGGCGCAAGGTCACCGAGCTGTCCGGCGGTGAGCAGCAGCGGGTCGCGCTGGCCCGCGCGCTCGCGCCGCGACCGAGGTTGCTGCTGCTGGACGAACCGCTGTCCGCGCTGGACCGGGCGCTGCGCGAGCAGCTCGCGGTCGACCTGGCCCGGTTGCTGCGCGACACCGGCGCGACCGCGCTCGTCGTCACGCACGACCACGACGAGGCGTTCACGCTGGCCGACCGGGTGGCCGTGATGCGGGCCGGCCGGATCCGCCAGGTCGGGCCGCCCACCGAGGTCTGGAAGCACCCGGCCGACGTCGACACGGCCCGCTTCCTGGGCTGCGGCAAGGTCCTGGACGCGGACCGGGCGCGGGTGCTCGTCGGGGTGGCGTCCCGGGTCGGGTTGCGGGCCACCGCGCTGCGCGTCGACCCGACCGGACCGCACGAGGCCGAGGTGCTGGAACGGGTGCACCGGCGCGACCACGTGCGACTGCTGGTGCGGCTCGCCGGAGAGGGTGTCGCCGGAGAGGAGTTCGAGGCGGTGGCCCCGGTCGCCGGGCCTCCTGGTCCCGGCGACCGGGTGCGACTGGCCGTCGACCAGGACGGCGTCGCGGTCATCGGCTGAGCTCGTACTCCACGTCGCCGTGCTCGCTGCCCGGGATCGGGTCCGGCCAGTCCTCGAAGAAGGTGCGGACGTGGCGCAGTCCGACCTTCTCCAGCACGTGCCGCGACCCGGTGTTGACCGCCATCGCGGTCGCCACCACCCGGGTCAGTCCTGAGGCGAAACCCTCGGCCACCAACGCCTTCGCCCCCTCGGTGGCGTAGCCGCGGCCCCAGAACGACGGGTGCAGCCGGTACCCCAGCTCGGCCACCCCGTCGGACACCGGGCTCAGCTCGTACCACCCGACGAACGACCCGGACGCCTTCTCGACGCCCGCCCACCAGCCCGTGCCGCCCAGCACGCGCGGCAGCACCTCCGCCTCCACGCGCTCGCGCGGCACGGGCTTCCCGTCCTCGATGTACCGCATGACGCGGGGTTCGCCGAGCAACCACACCAGCGAGTCCAGGTCGGACTCGACGAACTCCCGCAGCGCCAACCGTTCCGTTTCCACGTGCACGGACTAATTGTCCTTGGTCGCCAAGCGGATTGCGGCCAGCGAGACCCCGATGAGGATGTAGCAGGCCGCGAGGCCGGTGGCGTTCCACAGCCCGTCGGTCGGCATCGGGTCGCGCATCACGTCCGTGAGCCCCTCCCACGCCGACGTGATCAGGTACGGCTGCAACCAGTCCAGCGCGGTGAACACCCCGAGCACCGCGGACACGATCACGCCCGCCATCGTCGCCGCCATGACCACCAGCGGGTGCTCGGTGCACGCCGAGATCGCGAGCGCGATCGCCGCCACACCCCACACCTGCACGGTGACCAGCAGGATCGTCAGCACGATCCGACCCACCGCCGCGCCGACGCCCAGCGTCGTGCCGGACAACGTGAGCATCCCGTCGCCGCCGAACAGGATCAGCCCGACGACCGTGCCGACGACCGCGATCAGGGTGACCGCGGCCAACGTCATCGCGGCCACGCCGAACGCCTTCACGAACAGCAGCCGCATCCGCCCGATCGGCGAGATCAGCAGCCCGCGCAACGTGCCGTGCTGCGCCTCGCCCGCGAGCCCGTCCGCCGCCCAGATCGCGCCGACCAGCGGCAGCAGCAGCGGCAGCGCCAGGAACAGGGTGAACACCGGCAGCAGCAGCCCGTTGCCCGCGATGATCGCCGCGAGACCCGGACCGGCCGTGCCGTCGTCGCCCACCGCGAACCACAACCCGACGCCCGCGAGGACCGGGACCAGGCACAGCGACGCCAGCCCGATCACCGTCCGCGGCCGGCGGAGGATCCACCGCAGCTCCGACCGCAGTTGCCTGCCGAGCGGTGCTCGGACCACGACCGGCGCGCTCATCGGCCGCCCTCCTCGATGGTGTCCACGGCGGTCAGGTTGTGCTCGGACTCCTCGGCCTCGGTCAACCGGGCGAACAGGTCCTCGAGCCCGGTGCGGTGCCGGAGCGCCTCGTGCACCTCGACCCCCGCCTCCACGAGCGTCCGCAGCACCACGGGCGCGGTCGTGCCGATCAGCTCGACCCGGACACCCCGCTCGGTCGGCCGGGCCGAGATCCGGCCCGCGCGCAACGCGTTCAGCGCGTCGTCCACGTCCGGCGTGGTGACCAGCAGCGCGCTGCCGTCCACCTGGAGCAGGTCGGCCAGTTCCCCTTGCGCGACGACGGTTCCCCGGTGCAGCACGGCGACGTGCGTGCAGGTCGCCTCGATCTCGCTGAGCAGGTGCGAGGACACGACGACCGTGCTGCCCGCCTCGTGCAGGTCCGCGATCACCTTGCGCACCTCGCGGGTGCCCGCCGGGTCGAGGCCGTTGGTCGGCTCGTCCAGCACGATCAGCCGGCGCGGCACCAGCAGCGCCGACGCCAGGCCCAGCCGCTGCTTCATGCCGAGCGAGTAGCCCCGGTACCGCCGGTGCGCGGCGCCGCCGAGACCCACGCGCTCCAGCGCGTCCTCCACGGCCCGCTTGATGTCGCCGGACTTCAGCAGCGGCTCGAACGCGGCCACCCGCCGCAGGTTCTCCCGCCCCGACAGGAACGGGTGGAAGCCCGGACCCTCGACCAGCGCGCCCACGTGCGGCAACGCCTGCGCGACACCGTCCGGCAGCGCCGCGCCCAGCAGTTCGACCTCACCCTCGGTCGGTCGCACGAGCCCGAGGAGCATCCGGATCGTGGTGGTCTTGCCCGACCCGTTCGGGCCGAGCATGCCCAGCACCGCGCCCTCGGGCACCTCCAGGTCCACCCGGTCCACCGCGACCGTGCGCCCGTACACCTTGCGCAGTCCCCGCGTCCGGGCGGCGAGGACCGGGGTGGAGCCGGCCTCCGCCGACTCCACCCGCGCGCTGGTCGAGGTGGTCACTTCACCTGACCGATCGCCTCGGTCAGCACCTGCTCCGGGACGGCGCCCGCGGCCACCCGGCCGTCGTCGGCGAGCAGCACGCCGCCGACCCGGGTGGTGATCAGCGTTCCCGATCCCCACGAGCCGCTGACCTGCTTACCCAGCTTCTTGATCAGGCCCTGCACGTCGCCCTGGTCCGGCACCCGCGCGTCCAGCTGCCCGGCCCTCTCCTCGACGCCCTTCTGCACCTCGCCCAGCTGGTCGAGCGGCACGCGGGCGACCACGACGGTGTCCCAGCCCTCGCCGACGACCTTCGGGTCGGCCGCGCCGAGCAGCTGCTCGGCCTTGGCCCTGTCCTCGGCGGTCGGCTTCTCCTCCGTGCCGTCGACGACCTTCGCGCCGGCGGGCGGGGTGAACGCGAACAGGCTCGCGTCCTGCGGGCCGACGGTCAGCTCCGAGAACCCGACCTGGACGGCCGGCGCGTCGGTGCCGTTGGTCAGCACGGACAGCCGCAGCGGGATCCGCAGCTCCGAGTCCACCGCCACGCGCACCTCGCGCAGGACGGTCTTCTCGGTCGGCTTCGGCGTCAGCACCAGCTCGTAGCTCGGCCGGTTCGCCACCCGCGCCGTGCCGTCGACCGACACGGTGCTGTACTCCTTGATCGCCGCCACGACCCGGCGCGCCGCCTCGACCGGGTCGGCCGCGGCCTCGTCGGTCGGGTCGAGCGCCGGCTTCGCGCCGTGCGGCACCTTCGTCACGGTCTGCTTGGCCGAGTCCCACAGCCACGCGGTCTCGCCGTCGTCCACGAACGTCTTCTCGGACTCGCCCGTGGGCAGCTGGACCCGCGCCTTGCCCGCGCCGTCGGTCCACACCCGCAACCCGCTCGCGCCGTCACCCAGCTGCGGGATGCCGGCGACCGCGGGCAGCCCGAGGTCGTTGTTCACCGACACCGACCCGCCCAGCGCGCCCGGCTTCGCGTTCAGCACGGACTCCACCAGCGACTCCGCCGCGACGTCCGGCAGCACCGGCGCGGGACCCGCTCCGGCGGGCATCGCGAGAACCCCCAACCCGGCGACGCCGGCGACCACGCCGACCGCCGCGGCGACGACCGTCACCCTCCTGCGGTTCATGCGCCCTCCTCCCGAGGCGTCGGACAGCTCCTTGCGGCCCGACGTCACCGACACTGCCCGGTCCGGCCTGAGACCCCGCTGAGAGCCTGAGAGCCCGCTGAGGGTCCGACCGCGATTGTGCCCCCGAACCGGCATGCTGGGGTCGTGAGGCCACGGGTGCTGGTAGTTGACGACGAGATCGGCGTCCGTCGCGCGCTGGAGCGCGGCCTGTCGGCGGAGGGCATGGAGGTCGTCACGGCCGCCGACGGCCCCAACGCGCTGCGGGTCGCGCTGACCGGCGCGTTCGACGTGGTGCTGCTGGACATCATGCTGCCCGGGCTGAGCGGGTACCGGGTGTTGCAGCGGATGCGCGCGGAGGGCGTCCGCACGCCGGTGCTGATGGTGTCGGCCAAGGACGGCGAGGTCGACCAGGCCGACGGGCTCGACCTGGGCGCGGACGGCTACCTCGTCAAGCCGTTCTCGTTCGTGGTGCTGGTGGCGCAGGTCAGGGCGTTGCTGCGGCGCCACACGGCGGAGGGCTCCCGGCGTCGGCTCAAGCTCGGCGACCTGGTGGTGGACCGCGCGGTGCGCGAGGTGAGCTGGGCGGGCGAGCCGGTGGCGCTGTCGCCGCGCGAGTACGCGGTGCTCGACGTGCTGGCCTCGCGCGCGGGCTCGGTGGTCACCAAGGACGAGCTGCTGCGCACCGTGTGGGGCGACGAGCAGGCCGCGACCCGCAACGCGGTCGAGGTGTACGTGGGCTACCTGCGGCGCAAGCTCGACGCGATGGGCGCGGGCGAGGTCGTGCGCACCGTGCGGGGTCACGGCTACCTGGCCTCCACGCCCGACCTCGACGCGGCACTGGGTTCCGCGCCGAGCAGGCGTCGGTGACCGCGGGCGGGCGCCTCGTGCGCGGTGGTGATCGGCGGCCGCGCGTCGTGGGGCGGCCCGGCGACCACCGGCCACACCTCACCCGCGCCGGGGGAGCGCGCCGGGCCGTCGCCCTGACGAGCGGGTGTCGGTGAACCCGCGGCACTGGTGGTTGCGGCGGACGTTGCGGTTCCGGATCACCGTCGTGGCCACCGGGGTGGCGCTGCTGTGCCTGCTCGCGTTCACCCTCCTCGCGCCGTTGCTGATCGGGATGGTGCAGGTCAGCGCGGTGGACAAGGAGTTGGCCCGGGCCGGCGCGACGCGCGTGCTCGACACCGCGGGCGTACCGCGCGACGGCGGGCCGCCCACCGACCTGACCCCGTCGGACCTGCGGCAGCTCAAGTCCGGGCAGTCCGTGCTGCGCATCGACGGCGAGAGCGCGCACCGGTGGACCGGCAAGGTGGTGTTCGCCGCCGACGGCACGCCCGAGCTGCACGTCGCCGGTGACGTCCTGGTCGGCTACCAGGAGGCGAACCGGCTGGGCACGCGCTGGCTCGCGCTGGCCGCCGTGCTGGTCGCCGGACTGGTGGGGATCGCGACGTGGCTCGCGGTCCGGTCGTCGCTGCGCCCCGTGGAGCGGATGCGGGTGGCCGCGGCCGAACTGCCGCGCGGGCGCCGGCTGCCGGTGCCTGCGGCGCGCGACGAGCTCCAGGCGCTGGCGGTGGCGTTGAACGCGCTGCTGGCCAGGCGGGACGCGGCCACCGAGCGGTTGCGGCGGTTCACCGGCGACGCCGCGCACGAGCTCAGGTCGCCGGTGACGTCGGTGCGCGCGCAGGCCGAGGTGGCCGTGGCGCACCCGGACCCGGACTTCTCGATCGAGGTGCTGGAGTCGATCGTGGAGGAGTCGCACCGGCTGTCCGCGCTGGTCGACGCCCTGCTGATGCTGGCCCGCGCGGACACCGGCGAGCTGCCGCGCGCCGAACCCGTCGACCTCGCGCTGCGGGCGCAGGCCGCCGTGGACCGGCTCGGCGACACCGATCTGCTCGTGCAACTCAGCTCGCCGATCAGCGCGTGCCTGGTGTCGGCCGCGGGCACCGAGGTCGACCTGGTGATCGACAACCTGCTGCGCAACGCGGTCCGGCACGCCGACACGCTGATCCGGGTGTCCGTGCTGCCGGCCGGCCGCGAGGTGCGGCTGGTCGTGGACGACGACGGCCGCGGCATCCCGGAGGAGCACCGCGTGAAGGTGTTCGACCGCTTCTACCGGGTCGAATCGGACCGGGGGAGGGCCACCGGCGGCTTCGGGCTCGGGCTCGCGCTGGTCGCGCACCTGGTGCGACGAAGGCGCGGCGCGGTGCGTGCCGCCGAGTCGCCCGAAGGCGGCGCGCGGCTGGAAGTGCGCTGGCCCGCCTACCGGTGACCACCGGCCCCTAGGATCTCGACCGTGCCGGAACTGCGAGCGACCACGTTGGTGGACGCCCCGTTGCACACCGTCGCCGCGGCACTGCTGGACGCCCGGCTGCTGACCACGTCGATCCGGGGTCTCGGTGTGCGGATCACCTCGGCCGAACCGCTGCTCCGGGTCGGCGCCGAGCTGGCCGGCTCGGTCGGTCCGGTCAACGGCCGGCTGGTCGTGACGCGGGCCGACGTGACGGGCGTGTCGGCCGAGCTGGTCGGCGGTCCGCTGCCCAGGTTCACCCTGGTCACGGACCTGCTGCACACCGGCGGCGGCACGATGGTGGTCGACTCGGTCGAGTGGGGCAGCCCGGGTGGGCCGTTCGGCAGGCTCGCCGACGTGCTGGTCGGCCGCGGCCTCGCGCTGCGGGTGCTCCAGGCGCGGGCGGACGCGGTGGCGCGGCGGTCGGTGGAGCTGGTCGGCGCGCGGGTGGTCGTGGGCGCGGCCGTGGTGCGCGACGGCGCGGTGCTGGCGCAGCAGCGCGCGTACCCGCCCGACGCCGCCGGCCGCTGGGAACTGCCCGGCGGCGGCGTGGAGCCCGAGGAGCGGGACGTCGACGCGGTGGCCCGCGAGTGTGCCGAGGAGCTGGGCGTGGTCGTGGCGGTGGGCGACCGGATCGGCCCGGACGTGCCGCTGCGCGCGGACCTCCTGCTGCGCGTCTACACGGCCCGGCTCGTGGAGGGCGAGCCCGAGGCCCGCGAACACCTGGCGCTCGCCTGGGTGCCGCCCGAGGAGTTGGACTCCCTCGACTGGCTGCCCGCCGACCGCGTGCTGCTGCCCGCCCTCCACGACCTGCTGGAGCCCCGGGAGTAGCGGCGGGCGCGGACTCGTCCGACCGGGTGCTGCTGCCCGCCCTCCACGACCTGCTGGAGCCCCGGGAGTAGCGGCGGGCGCGGACTCGTCCGACCGGGTGCTGCTGCCCGCCCTCCACGACC